>CAMDHK010000032.1 GCA_945897965.1 Candidatus Kuenenia stuttgartensis
TGCTGGGATCTCTCTGATCACCTGATTAGCTTTAATAATCCACACATCATAGTATTTAGCATCTGGCAGCATAATTGATTCAAGGTTTAAGTGGTGTTTTTAATGTGGTTGCCATTTCAATAAATTTTTGAACAGTTTTTTTTATTTGAAGTTTAAAATCATTGATTTGAGCTTTGAACATTACATGAGAAAATACAAGTGGTATTGCGGTAACCAAGCCAAGAGCCGTTGCAAAAAGGGCTAAACCAATTGAGCCAGCTTGTTCTGAAACGCCCCCTTGAGCTTCTTGTATTTTCGTGAAAGTGCCAATCATGCTGATAACTGTACCAAGTAAGCCAACCATGGTTGCGATTTTTGCAATTGCTAGCATTGTTGGGAGCAGAAAGTTGAGTCTTGGAATTATTTCAAATTCCACTGCGTTGTTTATTTCTTTTCTTGAAGCAGGTATCCCGTTTCCCAGACCTTTAATACCAGCGGAAAACAATAATACGCCCAGCCAGTCTTTTTGATTGTTGTTTAATGTTACTGCTGCTTTTATGCCATCCTTTAGTAGTGTAGCTTTTAATGTTTCCAAATGTGCTTCAGTATTTTGCAGAAGCCCTCGATTAAGAAGAATCCGCCATGTGATTAACGCAATCCCACAAACCGACATGGCTAGCATGGGGATTGCGAATATCCAATCATTTATTACAAACATCCAAAATGATGACATTGTGATTCCTTTTAAAAATTTACTACTTTGATTGTTTTATTAAGTCCATCAGGGCAACGATAGGAATAATTGATTTCTTTCTCACACCATTTTCCTAATTGGAATAATTTGGATTCGGTATTTGATTGGGTAACAAGTTGGATCGCAAGGGGTAACCCAGATTGAGAAAGTTGGCAAGGCATAGACAAAGCAGGTAGGCCAGTGAAACTCCATGGGGAATTAAAAGCTGGATCGCCCGTTGTTTCGTTGCTTGGGGCCGCTGTGGTTGTTGCAGGCACCATGTAGCAATCGTGTTGCTTTAAGTTTGTTTCGAAATAATCTCTCCAGTATTTTTGCTGGTTTTTGCAGGAAATATAGTATTCGGGTTTGACTAGGGAACCTTCTTTAATCAACGATGTGATCCTAGGTGGATAATCTTCCGGCCTTCTTGAAATCCAGTACTCATGAATTTTAAATGCTTCATAAGACATGATTGCGCGATGTTCTGCGATTGATTTTGCAAATGTTTCAGGTAGTTCGATGAAAGTTATTTGGGCGCCTGCTCTTTGAAGTTTTTTGATTGTTTCATCGAGCATTTGGCGGATTTCTTCAGATGCATTATCCCAGAAAAAAGATTTTAGAACAGCAATGCTAGGAGCTTTTGATGTGTCGAGTTTTATATTTTTAGGTTGTGTTAACTCTTCCCAAATGATTTCTAAATCTTCGATTGTGGGCGCCAGCATCCCCATGTGATCCATGGATTGAGCCAGTGGTAGCACGCCATCTAAAGGCACCCAGCCAAATGTTGGTTTTATTGCAGCTACACCACAATAACTAGCTGGTCTTGTAATTGATCCCCCTGTTTGAGTGCCTAAAGCAGCAGGGATCATTCCGGAAGCTACTGCAGCGGCCGAACCACTGCTTGATCCACCGGGCGTTTTTTGAAGGTTCCAGGGGTTTCGAGTAGGGGGTGGATCAAAGCTCGCGTATGCAGTTGTTACGGTTTTGCCCACTAAAATAGCGCCAGCTTTTCGTAGCCTAGTGATAATTGTTGCATCTTGTCGAGCAAACGAACGAGCCCAAGACATGCATCCTGCACGCGTTGGCCAATCGTTTACATCGATGATATCTTTAACACCAAATGGGATGCCATGAAGTTTTCCACGATTTAATCCTGACGCAATTTCTTTCGTTGCATTTATGGCATCAGCCTTTGCCTGTTGTGGGTCCAAAAATTCCCATGCATTGATGATGGGGTCGATAAGTTTAATTCTTTCTAGATATTTATCTAAAACGGAGATCGGTGTAGTTGAACCTTCTCTGATAGACTGGTATAAGTTTTGGATGGAATCCATTTGGGTACCTGCGAATTTCTTGGATGACGAAAAGGTTAGCATAACATGATAAATGTTGCGGTTCTAGGGGCCTCTGGGTATACAGCGCTGGAAGTTATAAAAATTTTACTGCGCCACCCGCACGTAAAAATCGTTGCATGCATTTCTAGGCAAGAAGGGACCCCTTTAGTTTCAAGTATTCACCCTTCCCTTACAAAAAGAATTGATTTGCGCTGCGAGGAGCTTGATCTAGGTTCATTAAAAGAGAAAGATGTGCAATGCGTTTTCAGTTGCCTGCCTCATGGGGCTAGTATGGAGGTGATTCCAAAACTGATTAAAGCTGGTATCCGTGTGATAGATCTTTCTGCGGATTATCGATTAAAAGATCCTGTGATTTATAAAAAATGGTACGGTGAAGAACACCTCGATATTTCAGGTTTGGCTAGTGCTGTTTACGGTCTTCCAGAATTTAATTCGTTGGATATTAAAACTTGTAATCTGTTGGCGAACCCTGGTTGTTATCCGCAAACAGCTATACTTGGGCTGGCCCCTTTGTTGGTTGAAAAGTTGATTCATCCGGAACAAATAATCGTTGACAGTAAAAGTGGGGTCTCCGGAGCAGGGAGAAACCCAAAGCAAGCTACTCATTTTCCTGAATGTAATGAAAGTGTAAGCGCTTACCAAGTTGGAAAGCATCGGCATACTCCTGAAATGGAGCAGGCTCTCGAAAAAGTTTCTGGGGAAAGAGTGAAAATTATGTTTACCCCACATCTTATACCAATGGATCGGGGGATATTTTCGACCATCTACGCCAAGCCTAAAAAAGAAATTTCTGAACAGGCGATTAATGAATTAGTCTGCAAATTTTATAAAGATAAACCGTTTATTAGGCTAGTTGATCATCTGCCAGCTACTAAAGATTCGGTCGGTACAAATTATGTCGACTTACATTACAAAGTTGCTGGTGATTATATCGTAGTGCTTGCAGCGGAAGATAACCTTATTCGGGGGGCGAGTGGGGTTGCGGTGCAAAATTTTAACCTGATGTTTGGGTTACCCGAAGTTACCGCCCTTCTTCCTTGATTTTTAGTTAAATCGCTATTGACAAGATTCCTCCTTAGGCTAATTCGATTTACATGTTGGGTTATTTCTTCATAGGGGGATTTTGTAATGAAAAGAAATTTATTGATCTTGGGGGCTTTGATTATCTTCAGTCCCACATCTTTTGGCCAATCTCAAAGTAATCCTAATGGAACTATTACGCAAAATGGGAACAGTTGGAATCCTTTTGCGTTTTTATTGCCAAATCAGCAAGATGCAGCACAAATGCAGCAATCGCAGCTTGCAAATGCTCGTTTGGCGCAACCACAAAACTTGTATCCGCGAGATTCTTCCTTGATGGATTTCTTTAGCCCGTTGCCAAAATTGAGCAATTCAACACCAACGGGTTATTCCATATTCCCCAAAAGAAGCCAACTACCAGGCAAAGATTATTTGAGAGGCTTTGGTTACAGGGCTGGCGGTCAGTAAAATTCGACTTTTATAAATCTTTTCTTTCATAAATCCTTGGGGTTTGGTATAAACATATATCAAACTTGGAGGATTTATGGCTATTTTACGATTTGGTTTTGCGGTTCTTTTGTTGATGTGTCTAACCTTGAGCTCTTCATTTGGTCAAGATAAAGATAAAAAAGCAGAAGATAAAAATGCTAAAGCAGATCCTAAAGAAAAATGGATTCCTGCTGGTCAGGTTGTTGCGGTATTAAAAGAAGTGCGCGAAAGTGATAAATCAGTAGTTCTTTCGATACAAACCCAAAATAGCTATTACAGTCCGCAGGCAAGAAGAGTAGTTCCTGCAAAGATGGAAGACATTGAGCTTCTACTTAAAGATGATGTTAAAATCCGCCAAGCTAACCCACCTGAAGCATTTGATGACAAGGGCAGGCCCAAAAAATACAGCATTAAGGAATTAAAAGAACTTAAGGGAGATGATTTAAAGACCCCTGGGTATCCTGCTGATTTTTCAGATTTAATCAATCAATCGATTGTAAATGTAACCTTGATGCAAAAGCCACAAAAGTCGGCTCGTGGTGGTAATTCTGGTTTGATTGGAGTTGCAGGGAAAAAGGAAGATCCAGAGTTAGCAAGAGAGATGCGACCCAAAATCGCATCCATTGTAATTATGGGTCGCATGCCGGAAAATAATAAACGGTAGTTTCTAGTACTTAGCTGCACCCGAATCTGATTTAAGTCCAACTTTTGCAAGCGTTGAAGCGACACCATCCATCATCATTTTTAATTCGCTGTTAATTGCGATAAATTGCCAGCCCTGTTCTATACGAAGTTGAGCCTCTTCGGGGCTCATGCAATGAATTCCAGGCGCAACCTTGTTTCGTTTGCAGGCTTCTAAAATGGTGTTTAATGCTGCGTTAAATGCATCCGCAGTTGGTCCCTTGCCATCTGCAGTTCGCATACTTGCTGCAAGGTCATTGGGGCCTACGAATATGACATCAATACCAGGAACTGAAAAAATACTATCCGCATTATTTACTGCATCAATATGCTCACATTGCAAAATCACCAATAATTCATCATTCACCTTGCTGAAATAGTCTGGTGCAGTTGCTCCAAAGTTTAAGGCGTGAACATTCCCACCTACACTTCGAGTGCCTAACGGTGGGTAAAACATCGCGGAAACTGCATCTAAGGCTTCTTGTCTTGAATTAACCATTGGTACAACCACACCAAAAGCACCATTATCCAGTGCTCTTTTAATATGATCATGGCGGTTTGAAGGAACCCTAGCTAGTGGAACACCATTAGCATCTGCAATTGAAGCAAACATGTGGGTAGCTGTTTCCCAGCTTACCAATGTGTGTTCGATATCAACAGTCAGCCAGGAAAAGCCAGTCCGAGCCATGAAACGTGTTGCAATTATGCTGCCAAGGGAAAGCCAAGTTCCAAGAGCCGGTTTTCCTTCTTTAAGAGTTTTTTTGACGGGGTTTGTTTTCATCGTTGAATTCCTTGGGGGTTAAAGAAATATCCTTACTAAAAGGATTAGGGTTATTATCGAAATTTTCCAGATCTTTGTCCGATAAACCAAAATGGTGGGCAAGTTCATGAATCACAGTTTTTCGGATTTCAATTTTTAATTGAACAGGGTCAGGGAAAGAATCTTCATGGGGCTTTTTGTAAATAGTCAGTTTGTGCGTAAGCGAATGGATATCAATTGCATCACCTGCCCAAGGGTGGGAAAGTTCCATGGGTTCAAACAAGCCAAAAAGGGTATTACCTTCTTTAATTTCCTCAGGAGAAAAGTGCGCTTTTCTTAATGTTTTTTTTGAAGGAAAATCCTCAACTTCCACAACTAGATTGTCAAGGTGTTCATAAAAAAAGCTGGGGAGTGAATTCATAGTTTTTTTCACTTCAGCACAAAAATCATCCATGGATAATTGAATCATTTGCTTTTTCATGGCTTACATTTACAAGTACAAAGTAAGATATACCACAGATTACAGGATCCTTATTGATAAGGGAAATTTATATGCCTCCAAGTTCAAAAAATGTAAAGCTTGTTAACGGGTTGGAGTTTTTTGATGTTGTAAAAACAGAAATCGGGAAAAAAATTGTTGGCATGGATCTAGTTTTAGAAAAAATGGTGGTTGCGATACTTGCACAAGGCCATGTTCTTTTGGAAGGTATGCCTGGATTAGCGAAAACACTTCTAGCCTTCAGTATGTCTGAATGTCTGGATTTGAATTTTAAACGAATTCAGTTTACACCGGATTTAATGCCTTCTGATATTCTGGGAACACAGATTTATTACCAGCAGACTGGTGAATTCAAAATTAAAAAAGGGCCACTTTTTGCGCAAGTTGTTCTTGCAGATGAAATAAATCGGGCACCTGCAAAAGTTCAATCTGCTCTTTTAGAGGCCATGCAGGAAAAGCAAATTACCCTAGGCGACGAAACTTTTCCTTTGGGCAACCCTTTTTTTGTAATTGCAACGCAAAACCCAATTGAACAAGAAGGAACTTTTCCTCTGCCTGAAGCCCAGATTGATCGATTTATGTTGAAAATATTGGTGGATTACCCAAAATTCGATGAAGAACTTTTGATTTTGCAACGACTTGAGCAACTTGAACAGCACGGGGATATAAAGAAAGTTGTTGATGCAGAGAACTTAAACGAGCTTTGTGCTTTGGCTTCGAAAATTCATGTTGAAGAAAGTATCCGCAAATATATTGTGGATCTGGCTGTAGCTACTAGGTTTCCAAATCAATTCGGACTGAATTCTAACTTTCTTGAACATGGTGTCTCTCCGCGTGGCTCGATTAGCCTTTTAAAATCTTCCAAGGCGCTGGCTTTTATTCGAGGCAGGGATTTTGTGCTTCCTCAAGATGTGAAAGAAATGGTGCCTAGTGTGTTCAGGCATCGAATGTCGCTTTCATTTGAGGCTATAGCTGAAAATTTAAGTGCAGATGCAATTCTCAGCCAAGTAATCGATAAAGTTTCTATTTCATGAATTTAAAGCAAGTAAAGATGGTTTTTTCTACATCTGATTTGTTTCCATTATTAATGATAGATATCTTTTTATTAAGCCGATAATATGTGTTCAGTTGTTTTGTAATTCTTGATTGATTAGAGGTTTTAAATGTTTACCAGACGCTCGTTTAACAAATCGATTTTCGTTGGTGCAATTGGCTCTTCAATTATTGCAAACGCATCACAAGCACAAAATTCTTCTGCCAATGATAGACTTCAGCTTGGTTTTATCGGTGTTGGCACCATGGGTCGCGGACATTTGGGCAATTTCCTTGGCATGAATGATGTTCAAGTTGTTGCAGTCAGTGATGTTGTTGATGACCGCTTGGAAAACGCCAAGATGATGGTCGAGAAAAAATATTCTCAGCCCGATGGCAAACAGGCTTATAAAGGTTTTAAAGTTTACAAGGATTTTCGCGACCTTATAAACGACAAAAATATCGACGGGGTTGTGATTAGTACGCCTGACCACTGGCATGCTCTTATTTGTGTTATGGCTTCTAAAGCTAACAAACACATTTATTGTGAAAAGCCATTGACTCACTCGATTGCAGAAGGAAGGATTATTGTTGATGAAGTAAAAAGGTCTGGCGTTGTTTTTCAGACCGGAAGCCAACAACGCAGTGAGTTCGGCGGAAAATTTCGACTTGCTACACAGTTGATTAGAGCAGGAAGAATTGGGAAAGTTAAGACTGTTCGCATTGGTGTTGGTTCTCCTGCCGTTGCCTGTAATCTCGAAAATGAACCTATTCCAAATGGAACTAATTGGGATCTTTGGCAAGGCCCAGCAGCAAAACGGGAATATAACAAGGTGCTTTGCCCTGAAGGTGTTCACACACATTTTCCTGCTTGGAGAATGTACTGGGAATACGCAGGTGGTGGTTTGGCCGATATGGGTGCCCATCATTTTGATATAGCCCAGTGGGCCTTAAACATGGATAGCACCGGACCGGTAAAAATTACGCCCCCTGAAAACGGTGAGAAAACCGGGCTTAAATACACATATGCCAATGGAATCGAGATGTTTCATGGCGGCCCTAGTGGTTGTACTTTTGAAGGGGAAAATGCAACTCTGTATGTAGATCGCAGCAAAATCGAATGCACTAAAGAAGAAATTCTTAAAGATCCGATCACTAAAGCCGATCCTTCAATTATGGTTGCAGATAATCATCGCAAGAATTGGCTTGAAGCAATTCGAACTAAAAAGCCCACTATTTGCCCTGCTGAAGTAGGGCATCGAAGTGCAGCAATCTGCCACTTAGGTAATATTGGTTATCGAATTGGTAAGCCACTTGATTGGGATCCGGTGAAGGAAAAATTCACCAATAGTGTTGATGCAAATAAGCTGTTATTCAGGGAATATCGAGGCCCTTGGAAGATTTAACGCTTTGAGATTAATAAATGGTTTGCCAGTTAAGTATAAATTAGAACCCGTGGAAATAATATTTTAAACGGGTTCTTTGGTTTAACTTAGTTTCTTGATGGTAAGCTTGTTCTCTGCTAAAAATTGCGCGCATTCTTCTTTTTGAAAGACACCTTCGGTTGTACCTTGTGCTCGAACGCAACTTGCCCCGAGGGCGCTACCAATTTCTAAGCATTCAATATCACTTTTATTTTCGAGAATGCCTGAAATATATCCTGCTGTAAATGCATCACCACTTCCTGAACCATCATGATAATTGGTTTTGAAAATCTCCGCCTTGTAGCAACCTTGATCATTAAGCAAAATTGTGCCTTGGTTTCCTAAGGTGATAATGCTTGTTTTGACACCCATGGATTTAAAAAATATTGCTTGCTGAATTGGGTTTTCTATTCCGGAAATTAGTTTAGCCTCTGCATCATTAGGCAGGAAAACATCTACAAAAGGTAGGATGGGTTTTAGCTTTTCTAAATGGTCACCTAGGCCAGGTGTAACCACATCCAAGACTGTTTTAGCCCCGTTCATTTGCGCGGTACGAAAAACTCCTGCTACATGATTTGGCGATAGTTTATCCATCAGTAGATATCCACCCAAGTAGATAACCTTACAGCCTTCAATGTCCTTATTTTGAAAATCCGTATCCGTGAAACCTTCATTTGCTCCAATGAGGTGTATAAATCGCCTGTCTTGGCCGGTAACATTGATAACTAGAGTTTGGCTGGTTGGGGAATTGGCTTGTTTGATAATTTTGCTTGTATCTGAACCTGTGTCTTTTAATTTTTGGAGAATGAGTTTTCCAAAGTCATCATCACCGATTTTCCCAAGAATCTTTGAATGGACCCCCATCTTTGTAAGGTCTACACCAACGTTTGCAGCACATCCGCCTAAAGTTAAAGCCATTCCACTGGTGGCTATAAGTTCGCCTTCTGCAGGAAAATGCTGTATCGGTGAACATCCATGATCTAAGACAATGATGCCTGCACAAAGAACTGTTGGGGTATTTTTCATTTGTGAACTTCTGCTTTATTTCTTTAGCTTCAATTAAGTTATCATCCTGATAATTGTTTATTGATGCAATGAGGTAATTGGGAAATTATATTTCTTATGCATTGGTTTACAGTCAGGCTTTTAATGCGGTTAAATTTTGGTATGATTAGGGATCATCTAGAATTGCGTTTAATTGGATGTTTTGGCTTTTGCACTAGTATAGTAAGCGATTGATTGAAATTTATAAGAATGGAAATGAGATGATTTCTGATAATAGCGAGAAAAGCAGCTCAACTAGAGGCATTCCCAGTTTACTTCTTAATAAAATAAGTGGTTTGCTTAAAGAATTTAACCACCTTATATACGGACCAAAAGCTGCAGAATTACTTTCCATCCCGCCCCGAGATCTACTACCGATCAAATACATGCTTATTTCTTCGGGGGTTGGGCACACTTTGGTTGAAGGTTATAAAAATCATTTAAACCAAGAACGCGGAGATGAAGAAACCGGCTGGCTATTGATGGGCTATCGCGAAAAAAAGCATGCGGTTGTTGTTGCTGCGGTTCCTTCAGGAGAATTTAGGGAAGCAAGTTCAACCCATGTTAAATTTAATTCGCAAGCTCAAGTGGTTGCTGGAAGACTCTTGCGTCAGCTTCACGATAAATTAGAGGTTCTTGGTCTTTTTCACACCCATCCCGGTAGATTGCGCCATCCTTCTAGTGGAGATTATCAAGGCGACATTCAATGGGTTAAAAAATTGCCTGCAAAGCAAGGAGTGTTTGGTATTGGTACGGTTGATCACGATTCACCCAGCCGTGGCGATTTTGCCTCCAAGATTGCGATTAATACTTTTTCCATGAATGGTATGCGATTTGATTGGTTTTCTCTTGCTAGCGGTGACTCTAATTATGTTAAAGTCCCTATCCGTTGGACTTTGGGGGAGGATCTTGCTAAACCTTTGCATGTTGTTTGGGATGCAATGGAAGTTCATGCAAGTGAAATTGAAAAGGTTCTTGCACAGCAAAGTAAAGCCAGTTGTGCTATAACCAAATCCGCTTCAGGCCATCAACTTACCTTGAGTATCCCCTTAGCGGGCTCTGCTGGTAAAATTTTAGTGTTTATTTTTAAAGATAAGGTGCAATATTTCTTCGAGAAGAACGAACAACTATTTGCAGTCGATATTCAGGAAGATAAAGTAGATCGTGGCGTTTACTTGGTTCTTGCTGAATTGGCAAAATAGTTTTTTTACGAAAGGATTTGTCATGGACTTTAGACCTTTGAACGATGATGAAAGAAAAAACCTTTACGAGGCTCTTCGTAATAATGCCGAATCTGGCAAACCGATTCATGTGAATCCTAAAGATACTTCTTTTGTTTCAGGCACGGTTGAATCCGCTGAACAAGATGTAATTAATGCTATTCGTTCCGTTCCATGTCACTATAAGCTGTAAAAGTATGTAGATGAACGACTACATTCCGATTCTATTACGAAACGAATCTGCAAAGCGTAGGCTTGTTTCTGTTGAGTTTCCTGTCATCGAGCAGTATAACCGCGATAGGGAACCTGAGTATCGAATTACTATCGAGCCTACTGCTGAAGGATTGGCGCTAAACTATAAGCTTAAGCCTGCGCATAATGTGTTTGAGGTAAAAACAAGCCTCATGGCAGGATATCCGTTTATTCCCCCAGAAACTCGGGTGATAACAGCGTTGGATTACCCCTGTCCACATCTGTTACCTGGCCAACAACTTTGTTTGTGGAAACAAGGCAGCACTCGAAGAACCAGTCGGTGGGATCCTGCTTCCTTCACGGTTATTTTTGCAGTAATGGCTGCTTGGCGCTGGTTGGCCTGCTATGAAATTTGGAAACAATCGGGCGAATGGCCCTTGCCGGAGGCGCGATAAATGGCTCACCTGGTTCAGGTCGGTTTGGGAAGCGGCGGTATGTCTGTTATCGACATGCTGGTGCGAGATATGCGCATTTCCAAGGTCACTCTTATCGAACCGGATCTTCTCAAGCCACATAATTTGCCTAGGCATCTTTTAAGTTCAGATAATGTTGGCAAGTCTAAATTGCTGTCAGCAGTTAAGTGGTTGAAAGATCGCAATATTAATCTTGAGATAATTTCAATTGAAGCTTTTCTTCAAGATCAGGATAAACAAGAACAAATACATAATGCTATTCGGGGTGCGGATTTTGGCGTCTGCGCGGTTGATAATGAAGAGGCAAAGTATCATTGGTGCTCCCTAATGAGGCAACATAGCATTCCATGGACTTTGGGCGAAGTGCTAAGCGGCGGCATTGGTGGTTTTGTCCATACATTTGTTCCGAGTGGGCCTTGCTATGCGTGTGCTTGTACTTATTTAAAAAGGGAAGGCCCCAAGGATTCAAAAGATTTTAAGCCTGACTACAGTAATCCATCTGGCCAAGTAGAAGAGGCAAGAATTCCCGCATCGTTTGCTTCCATTCAATCAATTGCTGCGCTTCATGCACTTGCAACCTTGGATTTGTTAGATGCAAAAATAGTACATTCTTCCATTTTGCTTCCTTTGCAGAAAGTCGAAGGGATTTTTTCAGAAAGCCTTAAAAAGATAGTTGTGAATGTTTCGAAAAATGAAAACTGCCTGTTCTGTTGTCGGCCGACTGAAGTAGTTGCTGACGTCGATGATTTGCTTCAAAAAAAGTTGAAAGAACTTTCAGGCGGGTTGGGTTTATGACCGAAAACAAAGCATTGCAACTAGGGTATGAATCCAATGGATTAAAGGTTTTAAGCCCCATAATTCCTTGGTTTGCAGAAAAGATTTTTCTGGAAGTTGCAATTCGTTTTCCTGATAAATTTCTCTGTTCCGCTTCAGATTTTAGTTTGCATCTGGGAAAATCTTTTTCAATCCCAGGAAATCATTTGCACATCAATGATGCAGCGGGGCATAAGGCCGGAAAAGTTGAATTCCAATTAGATAATTTGTCGAAGGAAAGCAAAGCAAAGATCTATTTTAAAAAGAAATTGATCTCGGAAATTGAAATTCCTTTTTTGACCAAAGAAGCTTTTTTAGCAAGTGTTGAGGTTCACTCCCCTGCCCTTCACTGTAATTTTGATTCTCAGATTGTTTCCTGCCAATCATTTTTTATGGCTGGGTGTAAAGGAGTTTCCGTTTCTGCAATGCTTTCATCCAAGTACGGGGTTGGATTTTTGTCGAATTTAAATGCTTCATTATCAATTGATGTCGGCTCTGGAATTCCTGCCACAATGGTTGCTAAAATTTCAAATATCGAAAGTTCTAAAGCTTTTATTCCCATTGTTTTTCCTCTTGGATCATTGCCCAAAAAAATCGGGAACATGAAGTTTTCTTTTTTGTTGGAAGGTATAAAGATTGGTTCGATGATTTGTCAGGGAATTACTGCGAATTCTTTTTCTAAAATGATAGTGGTAGGTAAGCAATCATTTGTCGTTTGGAAGAAAAATGGAGAGTTGGAGTTTGTTGATGAATTACCACAATTAGATCCGGAGGTTCGTTTTGGTCCTACTTTTTGGGTTGGAACAAAAGTTGATGGTCTAGCTGGGTTTGCGGATATTAAGATCCAGGGGTATCTGCATGGTTCTCATCAACCTCTTTGTTTTTGGGAAGGCAAAGTGCTAGCAACCAGTGCGCCTGCCCTAATCGCACCAGTTAATCTTGGGCCAGAATCTTTCAAGGAAATAAGCTATTTCGAAGTGCTTTCAGGTAAAAATTCCATTGCAATAATTAAGCTTGGTTCAAAACCCACGGTTCAGTTTACTGCAGAAGGTACCATTGCGAGTACTGAAGTATTTGCCAGCACTGCAAATGTAAGTGTTCAAGATGTTTTCAAAAAATTGCGGCAGTTTTCTAGTTCAAATTAAGCTCGTTTGAATAGCTCGATATTTTGCATAGCCATCATGATAAAAAGAAAAATCATGAAAAAATTCTCGGTTTTGGCAAAGTATACAATCATTAAAACAGAAACAATTATTGATAAAGTATAGGTGATTTTCTCGCCAGATCTTAAAAACAAGCTTAGGAAATCGCGTAATGCTTGCCCACCATCTAGGGGGAATACCGGTAAAAGGTTTAATATTGGCCAGTACAAATTGATGAATAGTAGAAATCCGATAAATAGATTTACCTTTAACCATGGCCCATCTTTTTCGTGAGGGATTAACCTTGCTTCAGATAGGAACAAGATAAAAACATAAAGTAAGAGTTGTATTCCTGGGCCCGCAAGGGTTACGGCTATCCTTTTCCATCGATTTGATAAATTGTTACTACCAATGGCCACACCGCCAAATCCATGCAGTATAATATATCCTTGTGTTCCGAAGTATTTCCCCATAAAGACATGCCCTAGTTCATGAACTAGAATGGAAAAGAATACCGCCATTATCCAGGTTAGTAGTACTGTAAAGTCATTGGTTATGGTGTAATAAGGCCAACCCAGAATCGCGGTGACTATCCAAAACATTGGGTGTACCCTGATAGGGGTGCCCAAAAGGTTTAATCGTAAATCCCAAGCGGTTTCTTGTTGATAATCCATGAACATGACTTGATATTACCATCATTTTAAGCATTAATAAAAGAACAATGTTGAATGTATAATCTTTTGCTTGGCTAAAGGATACTCTTAGGCCATTTTTAATTGCGAGAATTTGTCATGAATAAAAATTCTGTTGAAGGAATGGCTGTTTATCCTGGAACTTTTGATCCTATTCATTTTGGCCATTTGGATATTATTGAACGAGGCTCCAAGGTGTTTCCCCAACTTTTAGTCGGGGTTGGCATTAATCCTGATAAAAGTACCTTGTTCTCCCTTGAGGAACGGGTTGCATTGGTTAAGCAAACCACTTCGCATCTTCCCAATGTAATAGTATTACCATTTGAAAACTTAGTGGTTCATTTTGTTAAAGATTCTAATTCCAAACTTATTCTACGTGGTATGCGAACTACCAGTGATATGGATTATGAATTCACTATGTCACTTGCTAATATGGCTTTGGATCCAGATATTGAAACAGTGTTTTTGCTTGCCAAGGATATCTATTCACATTTAAGTAGTTCACTTTTGAAGCAAATTGCTGTTCTTGGGGGAGATCTTTCTAAGTTTATTCCACCCGCTGTTGCCAAAGCAATGTTGGAAAAAATAAGGCAAAAATAAAGTATTGCTTACGAATGGACATTTTGAGTTATGAGTCAAGATAATCAAGTTTATCCCGGTTATTTGATCGATTCTTTGTTGGCAAAGGGGCCTGTGACGATTGTTTATAGTGCAATTGATTTGGCTTCCGGGCTTCCCTGTGTGATTAAAACTGTGCGTCTTGATTATCCTTATGAAAAGCAGGCTTTGGGTTTTTTAAAAAACGAAATCAAAGTCCTTGAGACAATCAAGCATGCAGCTTGCCCCGTTCTTATTAAAACTAACATAGAAAATAAACCTTATTTCTTTGTCATGGAAAAAATTGATGGTTGCACATTGCGCCATGAATTAGGTCGAAAGTTTTCTTTTGGTTCCTCGCTTGTGATTGCAATTACTAGGCAAATTCTTTCGTTGTTGTCGAATTTGCATGGCCTTGGATTCACGCATGGCGATATCAAACCGGAAAACATAATCATTGAACAATCAGGGAAAATTAAGGTTTTAGATTTTGCATTTTCTGCAAATATTCGAATGATTGAAAAACTTGAAACCAATCTTATGCTTGGTACTCCTAATTATATAGCCCCTGAATTATGCGCGGAAGTTCCCGTAGTAAGCTTAGAGAATGATATTTACAGCTTGGGCGTTTTGATATTTGAAATGTTAACGGGTGGTTTGCCGTACCCTGAAGGTACAATTTCTCAAACGCTATTAAGGCATCAAAGTGATCCGCCTGCAAAATTACGACAGCAACTCGGAGGTTTAAATCCTAAGCTTGTTAATGCTATCGTTGAAATGCTTTCTTTCAATTTGCAAGATAGACCTAGAGCCAAAAATTTAGTAGATATATTTGTCAAATTTGAAATCGAGAATATGATCTCAGGTTGAACATCACTGCAATATTTATTCATCTTGGTCCAAATCTTTTTCTGTGTACAAGATAAAACCTTTCTTTTCTAATGTTGATGTGGCTGTTTCGTGATCCTCTACATATAGAGCAAGTGCCGAATTTCCACTTGGCCCAATGAGAAGTGGGTAAGCGTAGTGTATATTCACTTCGGCTTCTAGAAGCGCTTTGCAAATCAATAATAATGGTTGGGGATCGTTTGGTAGTTTTACTATGAGCAAATCGCTTTCGGTAAACGGTAGGTTGGCTTGGGCAAAAATTTCGGTCGCTCTTTCGGGATTACTTAATACTAGTCTGATGATTGCACAGTCAGCTGAATCAACGATCGAAATTGAAACAATTCTAATGTCTGTCATTTCAAACCAGCGAACAACTCGCATGAGGCCGCCAACCCGGTTCGCAACAAATACATTAAATTGCCTTACACTCGGCCAGTCCCTGCCTCTTGCAGTACGAAATCCCGTTGAACTGCCTGATCCATCATTTTTTCCAATTGCCATTTGTGATCCTTTCTTTTAAAAATCCCCCATACTATCCCTAAATTAAACATTTTCGGAACAATCTTGGAAGCTAAATTTGATAATTCTAAGAATCTAAGATGTGGCGGAGTTGCTCGAAACCGTTTCACTGTGCTATCTTATAAATGTACGAATTTTTTCTATTGGATTAGTTATATGAGTTTATTTTCCGTTCAGGTTGCAGATAGGGTGAAAAGGTTACCTCCTTATTTGTTTGGAAAAATCAACGAACTTAAATACAAGATGCGTAAGCAAGGTGCTGATATTATCGACCTTGGTATGGGAAATCCTCGTGATGTTCCAGATCAAATGGTAATTGATAAATTGTGTGAAGCTACCCGGGATGAAAAAAATCATGGGTATTCTGTCAGTAATGGTATTAAGAATCTACGCAACGAAATTTCTAAAAGATATGAGCGCAAGCATGGCGTTTATCTTGATCCGGATCGCGAAGTTCTAGCTGGCCTTGGTTCCAAAGAAGTGTTTAGCCATATGTGTCTGGCATTATTAGGGCCTGGTGATACTGCTATTGTGCCTGCCCCTTCTTTTCCAATTCATGTCTATGCCGTAGCACTTGCATCTGGAAATGTGATTAGTCTGGATTGTACTCAGCCAGATAAGTTCTTGTCTAACATCTCCGGTGTTGCTGAACATTTATATCCAAAACCTAAAGTCTTAATTCTAAACTACCCACACAACCCTACCACTACGGTTGTTGAAAAAGAGTTTTTTGTTGATGTCGTTAAATTAGCTAAGAAATTCGGTTTCATGGTGATTCATGACTTTGCGTATGGCGATGTTTGTTTTGATGGATATCATGCGCCCAGTTTTTTAAGTGTTCCGGGTGCCAAAGATGTTGGTGTTGAAACTATCACCATGAGCAAAGGTTACAATATGGCTGGTTGGCGCCTTGGTTTTTGCGTTGGAAATTCAGAAATGGTTAAAGCTCTTGCTACGATCAAAGGTTATTACGATTATGGGATTTTTCAACCAATTCAAATCGCTGGGATTGTTGCTCTAAGGCATGGTGAAGATTTGGTTGAAAAACAAGCATTGGAATACCAAAAAAGGCGCGATGTTCTTGTTGAAGGGTTGCGAAGGATTGGTTGGCAGGTTAATGTTCCCAAAGCCAGTATGTTTGTTTGGGCTCAATACCCCCTAGCTTGGCGTGAAAAGATGAATTCAATTGATTTTACCATGAAATTACTTGAAGAAGGTGAAGTTGCAGTTAGTCCAGGTGGTGGTTTTGGCGAAGCTGGAGAAGGTTATCTTCGTATGGCTTTGGTGGAAAATGAGCAGCGCCTCAGGCAGGCGGTTAGGCAAATTGCCCGTTGCCTTAAAACGGATATTTTGCCCCCTCTTTAGTTCCTTGTGGTTGTTTTAAATTGTTTTAAAGATTTTTTAATAATGCTGTTCTTGGTGTTAATTTCTATTTAAAATCATTCTCGTGCCCCACTAATTATTTAATCAACGAAGAGAACTTTTTCTTTTACTTCGGTGTTGATCTGAAATACTCTGTTAAATATTAGCGTAGCTTATAAAACAGGTTTTCAATTATGCCTCCTGATATTACAGCCAATCGTGTCCCAAAGATTCAAATCATACCAAAATTAGATGGGTATGTTTCTTTCGAACATCAAGGGCGTGAAATCCTTGGATGGAATAACTCCCTATCTTCTCCTAGACCTTTTTTTTATCCTTTGATCGGTCCTAGTGGTAAATCAATTACTCGAATGGGGCATCCTGCCGCTGCTGATCATTCGCATCATCGTTCTTTTTGGTGGGGACATAATAATATTGCAGGAGTCAACTTCTGGGAAGAAACTAAAAATTTTGGTAATAAACCCCAAATTCGACAAGATCATTGGTTGCATTTTCAGGACGGAGATAGTGATGCATCAATGGCCGTTCAATTAGGCTGGTATGATTCTCATAATGTTAAATTAATTCAGCAAGATCTGATCGTATTAATTAAACCTCTTTCAAATAACGAATTGTGGATGGAAATTCAAACTCGATTCTCGCCTATTCCTGTTGAATTAAAAATCCCCAAAACAAACTTTGGATTTCTTGGACTTCGTGTAGCTAAAACTATCAGCGCCAGATTTGGTAATGGAATCCTTTCTTCTAGTACTGGTGAAATAACCGAGAAAAATATCTTTGCCAAGCCTGCGAAATGGATGGATTATAGTGGGGCAATGGATGATAAAAATGATGAAGGAGTAACTTGGTTCGATCATCCACTTAATCCCAGATACCCAGTTTCATGGCATGTTCGTGATGATGGTTGGATGTCGCCTGCTTTTTGCTTAAGAGATGAATACTTACTTGAAAAAACAAAACCATTGGAATTAAGGTATGGATTGCATATTCATGCAGAAAAATTGAACCCTGAAAATGCAAACAAACACTTTAATTCTTTCGCTGGTTCGGCGAAATTGGTCTTAGAAAAAACACAAGGAACATATCCTTTTGTAATTAAAAGAGTTTAAAGGAATTAACAATATGTCTGATTTGGCAAATGATACAAAACATAAAACTTTTCTTGGACACCCTATTGGTTTGTATGTTCTTTTTTTTACCGAAATGTGGGAAAGATTTAGCTACTACGGAATGCGGGCCCTTTTAATTACTTACATGGTTAATTATTTTAAGTGGACTCAATCTGATGCTTCTTCCGTTTACAAATGGTATACCACTCTCGTTTATGTCACACCCATTTTGGGTGGTTTCCTTGCAGATCGTTATCTAGGAAACACTTGGGCTGTAATCATTGGGGCAGGATTAATGGCCGTTGGTCACTTCCTAATGGCTTTCGAAGCTAGCAATATTTTTTATGCTGCTCTTATCTTGTTAATCATCGGCAATGGCTTTTTTAAACCGAACATGTCTACCCAAGTTGGTAGGCTGTATCCACCGAACGATCGCCGTAGAGATGGAGCCTACACCATATTTTATATGGGTATTAATTTAGGAGCTTTTCTTTCTCCATTGGCTTGTGGTTGGTTGCAAGAAAATACAGTGGGCGAGTACCACTCGGGATTTGCACTTGCAGGTATTGGTATGGTTGTTGGGATGATTACTTATTTGATTGGGTTGCCTTTGATTAAAGAAATTCCAAATGTAGAAATACAAGTGGAGAGCCAAAGCAAAGATTCTGATCAACCTTTAAGTGAAAAAGATGCAGACCAAACTCCTTCAGTACTTGGTTCATTTTCTAATTTCGCAGTGAAATCACTTTTATTTGCAGCTATTTTTCTTATTTGTGTTGCATGCTGGAAAGCGTCATCAAAACCAATTTCTGCTGCCCCTTCATTGATCAGTGCTGTTTCACTGTTGGTTGTTTATTGGATTGCAAGTCAGGTAAAAAATGCGATGAGGGACAGAGTTCTTACGATTGTGGCTCTTGGTTTTTTTGCAATATTCTTCTGGGCCGCCTTTGAACAGGCAGGCAATGCATTAAACCTTTGGGCCGATAAAACTACAAATCGTTATCTCTTCAAACCCATGCCCGAGGAAAGTAAATACCCTCCTGTCATAGATGTTGTTTTGGCTAACGAAGGAGATTTGAATCCTGTAGCTAATCAGGATAAACCTTCTTTCTTTGGCTTATTTAAACTTAAAGACAAAAAGAATGATGACGGGTTTGGTTTTGATCCCGTTCCGACTGCATGGTTTCAATCCATTAATGCTTTAGCAATCTTTATAATGGCGCCTCTTTTTGCTTGGCTTTGGCTTCGCATGGATTTATCAATCCCCATCAAAATGACCTTGGGTGTTTTTGCCATGTCGTTATCTTTTGTTGTGATGATAGGCGCTTCGTTTGTTGAAAATGTTCCCCTTGTTACAGATTTTAAGGGTAATAAACTGCCTCCCTCTATTACCATTGGCAAAACTGGAGAACTCCTTTTGAACGAAACTGATTCGAAAGAAGTTTATCCGATACAAGGTGGAAGGCTTACTTATGATCCCGCCAAAAAGCAATTTACAGTCCGGGGTGTTTTTGCAGATGTCGAAAGAGATCGTGTTGCAAGGTCAAGCGCGCCTCCTGAACTCTCTTTGGCTTTGGAAGATATTTCCAAGGAATTAAGCAAACAGAAAATTAGTAATAAAACTTTTCCAATTGAACTCAAATTGCCTGAGAGCGTTGTTGGGTTTGATATTCGTTATGCTGGTCTTCCCGAGAGTATGGTGAAATTTAATGCGCAAAATAATACTCTTTTATTTTCTGGAACATTGGCTGAAAAAGATATTAAAGCCTTGCTGCTTGCAGGAGCGAACCCTGATTTTCGCGATAGTATGGACATGCTTTTTGTCGGGTCTTCAAAGTTCAAAGTAAGCTCTTCCTGGTTGTTTTGGAGTTATATATTAGCTACCATTGGCGAACTTTGTCTTTCTCCAGTTGGGCTTTCTATGGCAAACAAACTAGCGCCTGCTAAGTTCGCAACTATGATTATGGGGCTTTGGTTACTGGTTAGTGCTTTTGGTAATTTCGCTGCCGGAGCTCTAGGCGAAACCTATGGCACTATCCCACCTGTTGAATATTTCACTTATACGACAGGCGCTCTTGCTGCTGCAGCTTGTGTTTTGCTTGTTTTAAGCCGTAAACTTACTTTGATGATGCATGGCGTTAAGTAAACTTCAGGAATTTAATTATGGCGTTTGTTCAATTTGTTAAAGGTCAGAATTGGGGTGATAATTATTCGGTTATTGCCCCTGATAACTCTTGGTCGGTGGTTAAGAAAGTTCTTAAGGGTGGGCTTTCTGATGGCTTAGAAGTTCTTGAAGTTAATGCTGGTGATTTTCAGTTTACCATTCTTGTTGGCAAAGGAATGGGGCTTGGGAATGGCAAATACAAGGATTTAAGGCTTGGTTGGGATTCTCCTGTTAATGGTCCGGTCAACCCTAAATATATTGAATTGGAACGCAGAAACGGGCTCGGGTGGCTCGATGGCTTCGATGAATGGTTTTGCAGATGTGGCCTAGTTTCTAATGGCCCGCCGGGAACCAGTATTGATGGCAATCGTTACACTCTACATGGCAGAATTTCAAATTTACCAGCTTCTTCTTTAAGCATTCGGACCCCTGAAAATTCAAATGGTATTATTGAGATAAAGGGCGTAGTTGAGGAGGCATCACTTTTTTCTCCAAAACTTATGCTTGAAACCACTTATTCAATTGAGATTAGTTCAAATCGTTTAAAAATTACGGACAAGGTAAAAAATCTAGGCAGTAGCAATGTTTCATTCCAGCTTCTTTATCACTGTAATATTGGTAAACCTTTTTTAAGTGATAAATCATATTGGAAAGCTCCACTCATTGCTTTAGCCCCACAAACTCAAAATGCTGCTGCTGCAATTAATTCTTATTCGACTTTTGGCCCTTCCCAATCTGGTTTCAAAGAGCAGGTGTTTCTTTGCAAGCCCTTTGCCAACTCGTCCGGAAGATCATTGGCTACTATTGTAAATTCTAGCATTAATGTTGCATTTGTTATTCGATTTGATGTTAAATCTTTACCTTGTTTTACTGTCTGGAAAAATTTAGGTGCTACTGAAGAGGGCTATGTGGTTGGTTTGGAACCAGCAACCAACTATCCTAATTTTATTGATTTTGAAAAGGCGCAAAATCGCTGTGTGTTGTTGGAACCAAATAAAGAATGGATCGGGGAATTGGAATTGGAAGTCTGGGACAAACTAGAGCAAGTTCAAGAAATAGAAAATGAAATTGCTGCCATGCAAATAAATACGCCTCAAATTCATCCCAACCCACTGCTCCCTTTTACCCCATAACATGGCAATAATATAAGCACGGGGCAGAGGTTTTTTAAGCCTCTGCCCCGTTTGTTTTCATTCATACTACTGGTATTCTGGGAAACGTATCATCATCCCAACCCACTGCTCCCTTTTATCCCATAACATAGGAATAATATAAGCGGGGGAGAAGTTTTTAATCCTCTGCCCCGTTTGTTTTTATACTACTGGGATTCGGGGAACCGTGTCACCATCTGGTACATCTGCAGATGTTGGATCAAACCATGATTCATTAAAATCAATGCGCTGTTTTTTCTTCATCGCAATGTTTGATGTTAAGGCTATGATTGCATCTGCCATAGCTACTCTACCATGGCACCTTGGCATGTCAGCTTCAGATTTCGAACTCTTATCCCAAACCCTGATTTTGTAAGCAAAATCTTCCATCTCTTCTTTATAACCGCGACTTACAGGGGTTCCTGCTCCGCTAGCTGCAGGAGCTCCACCGCCAACCGCTGATGGCGCCCCGCCTGGGCCCCATGTTGAGCTTGCTTCAAGAACAGGCTTGTTCCCAGGTGTGGTGGATACACTGATGCTGGTACTTTTCGGATCAGTGGATTTTTTCGAAGGATCTTTTTCGTTGTAAAGCATAACTGATTGTTCTGCTTCAACTATCATGGTTCCGCGGGATCCCATCACGCATTCGCCATATTGTTCAAAACCATTGGTGTTTAAAGATGAATAGGTAACTACAACAATATCATCTTTGTCTGAACCCTTGTTCATTCCTTTTGGGTGATTAGGTCCAGGAAATTCAAAGGTTACAAAAACGCTATCATCTGAGTCGCGATCGTTGCGATCTGGGCCATAGAAAATTTTGCCCCCGACGCCGCTGACTGATAAAGGATGAACTTTTCCAAGGAAAATACTGCAAGCATCAAGTTGATGGCTGCCCAGTTCGGCCATTAAGCCACCACCAGTTTCGTTGTAAAGTCTCCATCGAACAAGCTCTTCGACATTTTTAAACCCAAACATTTTAGATTGTTCTTTAAGTTCATCATGATCAATCTGGTAGATGGGCGGATACCAACCATCTCTATATTTAGGGGCGGGATATTCCTTGGCGATAGGGAATCTGGGCGCTGCATCAGCCACAAAGGGCCAGGAGTTGTTTCTATGCCAGAGTGCTCGAATGTGTTTTACATCACCAATCACCCCAGATTTCAGCACTTCAAATGCATGGGAATAAAGCATGCTGTAATGCCTTTGGTGGCCAATCGATAATATCTTTTGTGTTTCTTTCGAAACCTTGATCATTTCTTTGCACTGTGAAACATTCCAGGCCATTAATTTTTCGCAAAGCACATGCTTGCCAGCTTTCATGGCATCTATCGCAATTCTAGCGTGATTGCAAAGAGGAGTGGCAATTACAACGGCTTCGATACTTTTGTCTTCAAGAACTTTTTTGTAATCAGTGAATATTTTTATATCTTTGCTTTCAGGCCCATAAAGCTTTTTAAAACCAGGCCTAAGTGGTACTTTAGGATCGCCTTCCATTATCCGATCGCGGTTATATGGCCGGATATCACAAATTGCTGTGAACTTAAGATATTCAGGATTATGGGCTCCTACCAGAATACCGCCTTCATCACCACAACCAATCAAAGCAGCGCGAACAGGGTTTCCTTCCATAGATTTGTAGCCAAAATATACAGCAGGAGTAATTGCTGCAACTCCAGCGCCAGCAGATAAACCTTTTAGAAAGCCTCTGCGTGAAAGGTCTTGTGAAACATTTTGAAAGTTAGACTTTCCTTGTTCTTTTTGTTCAGGGGTGAGATCCATTGCCATTGTATTTTCCTTTGATAAATAAGGGTAGTTAGTTGGAAATTAGACAGATTTATTTTTCGGTTCAGAGTCCCAATTACAGCAACTAGGAAGCCAATTAGCAAGTAGGGCATCTAAGCCGAACCATCTTCCTGAATTAGTAGTAATCAAAACCATCATAGCAAACATTTCGACCAAATTCTTGTTTACAAAAACATAATTTCCTTCATTTAAAGGAGGAACTGGAAGCCAAGGAAAAGGGGGAATTGTTAAATAAGTCATTGCAAGGAACCCAATTCCACCCAAGCATGCAATTCGAGTGAATAAGCCAAGGAACAATCCAGCACCGATTGCTGTAATGCCAAATATTGTCATCAAATTTATCCAATGAATAAAACCCATTTTCTTCTGTGAAGGTGGCAAAACGGTTGATTTTTGTTCAACTGTTAACAGCTTTTGCAAATCGGAATTGAGGGTATTTTTTTGTGATTCATATTCATCGGTAAGCTCTTTTCG
>CAMDHK010000033.1 GCA_945897965.1 Candidatus Kuenenia stuttgartensis
CAACGATTCGAGAAGAGGGGGTGGGCACCTTCCATCGCAACTTTTTATAAATCTTACGAAAATGATGATGGCAAGGATGAATTTATCTCATCGATATCACCTGAATATGCTGACTCCTTTCAAACGGCTATTTCCACGCCCGGCAATTATTATGCTTACGGTTCTTACCGTGGTATGTGCCTTGTCGTTGTTTCACCAAAGATAGGCAAAGCTTTCTATTTGTTTAGAGACTGAAAACGCAAATACACCCACATAACAAAGTACCGCTATCATTCGCATGCGAGTTCCGCACTTTTCAGATGCCATTCAATGCAGTTTGGTCTAAGGTTCCATAATTCTGCGAGTTTCATTAGCTTTAACCGAAAGTATGTTTAACCTCTCTCAACAAAAGAACCCTTGAAACTGAACTCATCCAACAGAATGGAAAGCGATATCAATATACCGACACAAATGGTGCATGATAGCTTAACATGGTGTTTAGAAAAGAGGTTATAACGCGGCAAGGCCTCGAACGGTACTAGTGGATAAATTGACACACCTAAAGCACTAACTTACAATTTGGCACAAAGCTGCGAATAAGTTGAGTGGATAGAAACTGTTTTTATCAATGAGGAACAGACAATGAGGCGATTCTATACTTTGATGGTTTTCTGGATGGTGTGCGCCAGCGCGACATTAATTGCTGAAGAGCGAACTGTGCGTGAGAAACAACTCGCCGATGCCGAGTTTAGGCTAAAATCCATCTACGAAAAACGGACCTTCACACCGGCGACATTTCCCGGGAAATGGCTTGCAGATAGCTCCGACTACTGGATGTTGGAACCTGCCAAACCGGGTGCTGAACCCGAAGTTGTTAAGTATGATGCTAAAAGCGGGAAACGAATCAACTTTTTTAATGAGAGCCAACTGGTTGTGCCCGGCACAAACGATCGACTGGTTGTTCAACGGTTCTTGCAGACGCCACTCGCCAACAAATTTTATCTACAAACGCAAACCGGAAACTGGCTCTTCGACTCGAAATCGGGGGAACTGAAAAAGCTTCCCAATGAGGCACCACAACCATCGGCGGCCAACTCGTTTTCTCCCAAAGTCGATCGCATCATTTTCAGGCGTGGCCATAATCTTGCTGTGGCCGATCTCGCGAATGGACGCGTGACACAACTGACCAACGACGATCATAAAGACCTCGACAACGGTGGCAACATCAGTTGGAGCCCAGATGGTCGTCGGATTGCGTACATTCAAACGGATTCGTCGAAAGTGCGTCGACGACCCGTTGTTCATCCGACCGATCCGACTTATCCCGAGGTGACGCTCGAACGCTTTGCACGCGTTGGTACGCCGATTCCCACACTTCGTGTCGGCGTTGTAGATAGTGAAGGTGGTGCAACACAATGGGTGAAATTGCCAAGTGATCCGGGCACGTTTTACATCAATAGCGTTAGTTGGGCCGGGAACTCCAACGAACTACTGATCGAAATGCTCAGCCGCTCACGCGATAACCGCAAGTTCCTGCTCGCCAACATCGAGAAGGGCGAGATCGAAATCGCATACGAGGAAACCGATCCAGCTTGGATTGACGCAAGCTATTCCGCTAATGCAGGGCTGGAGTGGATTCACGATGGCAAAGAGTTTGTCTTAATCAGTGAGCGAGGCGGTTGGCGGCAAGCGTATGTGATTTCGCGAGATGGTAAACAGCGTACGCTTCTTACTAAAGATAAATCTGACATCATCGCTCGAGGGCCGGTCGATAAATCAGGCGAGTGGTTTTATTACATCGCATCGCCGAAAAACGCCACCCAACGCTACTTGTATCGCATCCGGTTGGATGGCAAGAGCGACCCCGAGCGTGTAACACCAGATGACCAACCTGGAACACACAGCTACGAATTCTCACCGGATTGCAAGTGGGCGTTCCACACATACTCAACATTCGACAAGCCACCAGTCGTGGATTTGATTGAACTCTCCGGCCATCGCTCAGTGCGCATCTTAGAAGCGAACGCTCAAGTTCGCAAACATGCCAGCAGTCTGATTTACAAACCGACCGAGTTCTTAAAAATCAACATCGGGAATGGTATTGAGATGGACGCGTGGATGATCAAGCCGCGGGACTTCGATGAGACAAAGAAGTACCCGGTTTTCTTCTTCATTTACGGTGAACCACACGGCCAGACGGTGCTCGATGACTGGGCCGGGGGACAGAACCATTCAATGTTTCACCGAATGATCTCCGATCTCGGATACCTCGTAGTGTCGATGGACAATCGCGGCACACCGGCTCCGAAGGGAGCCGAATGGCGACGTGCAGTCTACGGAAGCCTCGGCCCGCTTTCGACCGAAGAACAAGCGGCTGGCGTCATCGAGTTAGCACGCATGCGATCATATGTGGACTCATCGCGAGTGGGTATCTGGGGCTGGAGCGGTGGTGGCTCAAATACATTGAACGCGATGTTCCGTAGGCCGGATGTTTATCACGTCGGTATTGCTGTTGCGCCGAAGCCTCGCCCGGAATTGTACAACGCCTGGTTCCAAGAAATCTTTATGCGAACCCCAGAGGTAAACCCTGAAGGGTACCGCAAGGCAGCGGCTATCAACTACGCAGAAGGTCTGCGCGGAGATCTCTTGATCGTGCATGGGACGGGAGAAACGAACACGCACTTACAAATCACCGAAAGCCTCGTGGATCGACTGATCGAGTTGGGCAAAAAATTCGACTACATGTCCTACCCTAACCGCGACCACGGCTTACGAGAAGGTAAAGGCACCCCTGTCCACCTACGGATGCTGATGACTAGATACTTGCTTGAACATCTTCCGCCTGGGCCACGGTAAATTTTGACCCGATGATCATCGGCTTGCTTTACGCCACCAGTCGGAAACCTTCCACCACTCTGGCCTTTAATTAGCTGCCATGCAAGAACTCGGGAAGGATGTGCCAGGGTGGAAGACATGACAGAAACACCGGATGGAAAACTATATCTATCAATAAATGAAGATATTGATAGTCGCTGATTGCGAGTTATACAATGTCAACTCGAATAAGCCACTACAAGCGTCAAAGAATCCCTTAAAGAAAAGAAGGTTTCCTAAAAATCCATTCGGATGAAAGTAGTCAATATCGAAGCAAGGTGTACCAACAAAAATTAAAAAAAGACCAGCGATTTGTTTCTGAACTAGTAGCCCGCCTATAATTCAACTTAGAATCTGAAATTTCTCGAATCAAGAATACGAGTAAACCATGTCTAACCGATCCTTAACCATCGCTCAATCCGGAAAAACGATGATAAATAATTCCAAGTATCTGCCTCTGATGGTCGTTTCTCTCTTAGTTCTAGGAGGAGAGCAAGTGTGCTGGGCTGAGACGCCAGAGGAGGCTTCGACTATCGGCCGAAAACTCGGCAGCATTGAGAAAGCCAGTACTTTCGTTAAGCTTTTGAAAGATACAGACGCAGCCAAAAACTTACTTTTCAGCAGCAATGGCACGACGACCGTATTTGTGCCAACTAACAAAGCCTTCGAGAAACTTTCCAAGGAACGCCTGCAGGCTCTAATCGACCCAGCGAACAAGCAGTATTTAGAGCGCGTTCTCACCTACCACGCCGCTCACAACACGCGGATCGACCGGTATGTGCTCCGGCGGATCGGCTTCCTTCGCAGCGGCTTAGGGCAGTACCTGAAGATCAACCCCGACCGCACCGGCGATGTGATCACAGTGGATGGCGCCACGATCGAAGAGTACGATCTGGCTTGCTCCAACGGAGTCGTCCACTTCATCGACACGGTTCTCGACCCCATCGAGCTAGACCTATTCGAGTACCTTGAAAAAGATGGGCGTTTCACCATCCTTACGAAACTGATCAAGCGCAGCGGGCAGACCAAACTGTTCCAGAACCGGCACGACGTTTACACTGTGTTTGCCCCGACGGACGAGGCATTCGCAAGCCTGCCTAAGGGCACGGTAGACGCTCTGCTTCTGCCTGAGAAACTCGACCTGCTTTCTGATGTAATCAAGACGCACATCGCTTTGGGAACCTGGACCGTCGCGAAAATCCCTGATGTGCCCCCGCTTGGCACACCCGGAATCGATGTCGCCAATCAATATGGGCAGGAACTGGTCTACCGCACTGCAAACGGTCGCGGCACAATCGACAACATTGCGATAAGTACTGCCGATCTTGTTACCCGCAACGGATTCATCCATGTTATTGATCGCCCGCTTTTGCCTAAGAGAGACAGCATCATCACGGCACTCGAGCGGAACGGTGGGTTCGGGGAGTTTCTTAACTTGGCACGGGATGCCGGCATCTACAATGTGCTCGGCCAGTTTCAGTTGCAAGTGACCGTGTTCGCCCCGACGGACGCAGCACTGAAGTCGGACGCGCTCAAAGAACGCCTCAAGATGCTCAAGGATCCTGCCAACCGCGAGCGCCTTCGTGCCGTGCTGTTGAGGCACGTCGTTTCGGGGCGCATTCTTACCACGAATTCAATTGATTTCCGGCGGTTCACTTCGCAGATTGACGCACGCGTCGATCTCGTTCGCGAAGGGGCGAAACGTACGATTCAGGGCGTTCAGATTGTCGAAACCGATATCCTAGCACGAAATGGCGTCGCTCACGGAATCAACGGCATTATCGACGAAGCGATGGAAGCGCCTGATACCGATCAGACCTGGCAGAGTTTTGTCGGCTACGTAAAAGACACGATTCGCAGCGGGAATGAGCTTTACACAGCCGGCAAGTACTCGCAGGCCAGTGACTACTATGCCCGCCGCGGGTACGAGTTGAAGGCTCGCTTCGCTGGCAACATCAGCCGTTTCTACGGCATTAACGTCCAAATCATTCTGAACAACGATGTTTACCGAAACCGAGATTACGACTTCGCCTCTACCGCGTGGTCGCAACGTAACAAGTTTCTCGAGTTGCAGCGCACTCTCGAGACGAAAACCCCGCTTCAGATCGATGAGATTGAATTGCGAATCCCCGCAAAAAAGCAATGAGTTAGCGATAACGAACTAACCCACTCTAGGCACACATGAAAGCCCTGAACCTGATTCGATCTGCGGCCATCACCCTGCTACTGTTCGCAACAGCCTCCGCACTTGCGAACGAACAGGCAGTAGGTAAATTGTTCGAGTAAGTTTGATAAAATGCGTTTTTTAAAACAAACAAACTAGCCCTTATTAACTCAGGAGCCCGATATAAAATCGGGTTCTTTTTTTATTCAATTAGGCTCTGCTCTTTATTGCCAATCCAGACAGGTTTTTAATCTTTGGCGTTAAAGCGGGAATAATAGATACGTACTTAACTTAGAGTCTAAAAAACTTGGCTCAGTCTATATCATAATTTGCATGTTAATTTTCTGTTGCAGTTTCTTTTGACGACATCATTTGAAAGGATTTTATTCATGTTTAAATTCTGGCGGTTTACACCTGTTGCGTTAGTTTTGGCTTTGGCAGTAGGCTCGTTCGCAATTTCTTACGCTCAAGAATCTGCACCAAAAGTTCAACTTCCTGCAGATACTCAAGCTCTTATACGCTTTAATTTCCGTGCCATGATTGATTCCCCCCTTGCAAAAAAAATGGGTGAAAAAGAAATTATCAAAGCTCTTGACTTCGATGTCGAAATCCTTGCCGAAATGGGTTTCGACCCACTCAAAGATATCGATTCCATCACTATTGCTGCGCCGGGTGGTGGTGACATGGAAAAATGCCTCATCATCCTTGCAGGCAAGTTCAAAGCAGATAAGCTTGTAGCAAAAGCTAATGAAGAAGCTAAAAACAACGAAGACAAAGTAAAAATCCACAAGGCGGGCGATAAGACTATTTTCGAATTGATAGACTTCTTCCCTGACCAACAAGTTCCCATGTTCATGATGATCGCATCCAACAGCACCATCCTCGCTTCCACACAAAAAGAATATCTTGAAAAAGCTTTTGCTAACTCTGGCAGCAAGCTTGCAAACAAAGATTTCTCCGCACTCGTAGAGAAACTTGATCCCGATCTTGCCATTTCCATGGTTACTGTCAGCAGTGCTTTTCCTAGTAAAGCCATTCCAGAACCTTACAAGGCTATCATCGAAGGCATTGATTCAATCATTGGCGGTATTGGCATCGACGAAGATGTTACCCTTAAAATCAATGTGTTCACCAAGGATGAGGATTCTTCAAAGAAACTCAAAGAAACTTTGGATCAAGGGATGGCACAAGCTTTGGGTTTCCTTGGTTTGATGGCTGCCCAGGAAAAAGAACTCACCCCTGTTTTGGAATTTGTCAAATCGATGAAGACCAGTTCCAAGGAAAAGATGCTGTCATTGGAAGGCAAGTTGCCAGGCAAAATGATTAAAGATGCAATTTTGGGTTCGAAGTAAACTTCTTTGAACTCATTGAAACACAAAAGGCTTTCCCTTATTTCGGTTGGGGAAGGCCTTTATTATTACTAAACTTTTGCAAAATTAAAATTCAGATTGCAAATATAGGTTATTTAGCATTTGATAGAAAAATAAGCAGGAATTCGCAGGACACGCTATAACATTCAAGCCAAGGGGAGATTAACGATGTTATCAGTGTGCTGACAGAAGAATCTGCAGGGGTTGAGCAGTAATTACGGAGTCCTCGCCAAGCGGAGCCCAATACTGCAGATCCGAGCGGTCGGCGTGAAGAAGAACCGATAGGAAGAACGAGCAGCCGAATCATTGAGGTCGAAAGACCCGCCCCGCAACACACGCCAATCACCCGTTGCTGGCATGGTCCACATAAAAGGGTTGACTCAACTCTCCACCTTTACGTTTCGGAGACCGAAGTCACCGCCAAGGGACTAGCCCTGGTGCCTAGGAAAGATCACATGGTGATGATGAGCGCCGGCAAAGATCCCCTCTCGGCAAAGCAGATAGACAAAATGATGAAGATGTACCCAGTCCCCAGGGACGCAAATCTTCGACCCTAGCGGGTACTGGAAGCCCGAGCGCATAAAAGCGGCAATGAAAGAAATCGGGAAGGATGTCAAATAAATCGAAGGGCGCAAAATGACGGCAGCGACACGCGTCTCAAGGTGTGGGCGACCGGTCTTTCGGCCCGCTGATGCCTAACCAGTCGCTGAGTTTGAGTCGTTAGGCTTTCTGCGCCTTCCTTAACAAAGCGGAAGCTTTTGGCATACTATCCATTTCCTACTAACACACTTAATGGCTTCCCGTAGTGAACAAAAATGGTATCATTGCATCTGCAAAAATATCTGGAGCATTCATGATCATTTACGGAACCGCATTACTTTCAATATGCCTACTCTTAGGCTTGACCATAGGCAGAATGCTGGGCAACCTTGCAGGAGTTGACGCGGATATTGGCGGAGTCGGCATCTCCATGCTTTTATTGATACTTAGCTGCGATTATCTGCAACGCACCGGGCGAATGAAGCCCCCCACCGAAGCAGGTATTGCATTCTGGGGATCCATTTATATTCCAATCGTCGTAGCAATGGCTGCAAGCCAAAATGTACTAGCAGCTTTACAAGGCGGTGCGGTTGCACTACTTGCAGGCACTTTAACCGTAGGGGCAAGCTTTGCACTTGTTGGTTTTTTTGTAAAAGCGGGAAACTCTAATTCGCCTGCAAATGGTTGATTCATGCCAAGTGCGCTTCAATCATTGGAAATCGTATTAATTAAGAATTCTTTGTTAGTGGCATTTGCCATCATGGGATCAACCGTCTGGATTTCTTACTTTTTATCAGATCGACTTACAAGAGGCCGTCTGCATGGCTCTGCAATCGCAATATTTATCGGGTTAGTCATGGCATGCATCGGGGGCATTATTACGAACGGAAAACAAGGTATCGCAGATATTGCAGCTCTTTCTGGTATTGGATTAATGGGTGGCGCAATGCTTCGAGATTTAGCAATCGTTGCAACTGCATTTGGGGTAAAAGCAGAAGAGTTCGGCAAAAGCGGTCTTATTGGCATACTTTCTTTGTTTACAGGAATTACCTTATCATTCTTAGTTGGCGGAACCGTTGCATATTCCTTTGGTTACCGCGATGCAATCAGCATTACGACGATTGGAGCGGGCTCTGCAACTTATATCGTCGGCCCAGTGACGGGCAGTGCCATCGGGGCAACTTCCGAAGTAATTGCCTTGAGCGTTGCGGCAGGTTTGGTTAAAGCAATTTTGGTGATGATACTTACACCATTCCTAGCCAAATACATTGGATTAGATAACCCCCGGGCGGCGATGATCTTTGGTGGAATAATGGGAACCAACAGCGGAGTGATGGCGGGATTGGCAGCGACGGATCCAAAGCTGGTGCCTTATGGCGCGATGACTGCAACTTTCTATACCGGGCTTGGGTGCCTGCTTGGCCCTTCAGTAATTTTTATTTTCATACGAACTATTTTTGGATGAACATGAGCGAACTACCCATTATAAAACGAGCAATGCTGCATAGAAATTCCATAGCTTTTAAAAACGAATCCAGCGAACAAACCTACCAACACCTGCTGGATCGATCCGAGCAATTAGCAGCACAACTATTGGGAAACGAAAGTGACTTAAACAGTTCCACCGTTGCAATGTTCATCCCTGCCGATTCAGATTTTGTTTGTGTTCAATGGGCTATTTGGCGAGCAGGAGGTATTATGTTGCCCCTATGCCTTTCTGCCACCCAGCCTGAATGGGAATACTCTCTTAGCGATTCAAACACAAGCATAGTTATTACTACTCAAGAGTTGAAACATGAGATCAGTGATTTATGCAACAAATTAAATGTGCGTTTGTTGGTCATCGAATCACATCACACAAAAAAAGAAATAGTTCTTCCGGCCATAAAAAGTACACGCCCTGCAATGATTTTGTATACCAGTGGCACGACCAATAAGCCCAAGGGTGTACTGACAACGCATGCAAATATTGAAGCTCAGATCGAAAGTCTAGTAGAGGCATGGAAATGGAAAGCTTCTGACAGAATTCCCTTGTTTCTGCCGCTCCATCACATCCACGGAATCATCAATGTAATTTGCTGCGCGATGTGGTCCGGGGCCTTGGTTGAACCATTCGCTCGTTTCGACATCAATGCTATTACAAATAGAGTTAAGCAAGATGCTTACACCGTATTCATGGCAGTCCCCACCATTTATGTGAAACTGATTCAAATGCTTGAAAGTACTGAAAAAGATCGCAGAGATCCCATCATTGCAGGATTTAAAAACATGCGGTTGATGGTTTCCGGATCTGCTGCACTTCCTGCAACCGTACATAACACTTGGTTTAACCTAACAGGGCAAAAACTTTTGGAACGATATGGGATGACCGAAATCGGCATGGCACTTTCCAACCCATATGATGGCGAGCGCAGGCCGGGTTCGGTGGGTAAACCTTTGCCGGGGGTTAACATCCGCTTGAAGTCTGACTCGGGGAAATTAATCGAAGTTGAAAACGAACCGGGTGAAATACAGATTTCGGGGCCGGGGGTTTTCAAAGAGTATTGGAACCGACCTCAAATCACCTCAGAATCTTTTGATGAAGAAATTTGGTTTCGCACAGGAGACATGGCTGTTATTGAAAAGGGTTATTACCGGATCATGGGTAGGCTCTCAACAGACATCATTAAAAGCGGAGGATACAAACTTTCAGCCTTGGAAATTGAATCCACACTTCTTCAACACCCGCACATCAGCGAGTGTGCAGTTGTTGGAATCGAAGATGATACTTGGGGCGAGGCAGTTGCTGTTGCAGTAATTTTAAGAGAAGGCACCACCTTGCAATTGGAAGAATTCCGCGAGTGGTGCCGTGCTAGATTATCTGTATACAAGATCCCTAAACATCTGATAACGGTAGCAGCGTTACCAAAAAACGCCATGGGTAAAGTAGTGAAAAAAGAAGTAAGCTCTTTATTCAAACAATCCAAATAAAAAGGTGAGGAACATGAAAGTTATTAGCAATCTTCGAAGTCGGATGATTTTATGCATTTCAACTTTGGGCATTTTGCTTTGTTATGGAAGCCTAGATGCCCAAACCAACTGGCCTCAGTTTCGTGGTGTCGACTCTAGGGGAATCAGTACAGAAATCAATCTGCCCAGCAAATGGTCCGCTACTGAAAACATTGCATGGAAATCAGATAACCCCGGCAGAGGTTGGTCTTCACCCATCGTTTGGGGTAATCAAATTTTCGTCACCTCGGTCATAAATTCGGGTACGACTGAAGAAGCCAAGAAAGGTTTATACTTTGGAGGCGAACGCCCAAAACCACCCACCACTGTTCACCAATACAAAGTTTATTGCCTTGATTTATCTACCGGCAAAATCATCTGGGAACGACTGGCCCACGAAGGTATCCCCGAAACACCCATCCATATTAAAAGCAGTTACGCCTCAGAAACACCTGTAACTGATGGCGAAAGACTTTACTGCTACTTCGGCAACTTGGGCGTTTTTTGCTACGACCTTAAAGGTACACCAATTTGGAGCCAAAAGCTTAAACCAGAAAAGACCCGTTTTGGTTGGGGCACTGCTGCTTCCCCGGTGCTTCACAAAAACAACCTTTACATTGTCAACGATAATGAAAGTGGTTCCTATCTTCTGGCATTGGACTGCAAGACAGGCAAGGAATCGTTGAGAATAGCTCGCGATGAAAAAAGCAATTGGGCTACACCTTACATATGGCAAAACAGCTTCCGCACAGAAATTGTGACTGCAGGCACCGGAAAGGTTCGTTCCTATAGCTTGGAAGGCAAGCTCCTTTGGTCTCTCGAAAAAATGTCGAGTATCACCATTGCAACACCTTACGAACATAACGGTTTGCTTTACATTAGTTCTGGCTATGTGCTGGATCGATCAAAACCCATTTATGCAATTAAACCGGGTGCAGAAGGGAATATCTCACTTAAACAAGGTGAAACGTCCAATGAGTTTATCGCATGGTGCCAACCCAATGCAGGCCCTTACAACCCCACTTCCATCATCTACAAAAACTTTTTATATGTGCTTTACGATAGGGGTTTGGTTGCATGTTTCAACCCAGTGGATGGCAAAGAAATCTACCCAGCCCAACGCATCCCAAACGGTGGTTCCTTCACTTCTTCCCCTTGGGCCTATGATGACAAAATCTTCTTCTTGAACGAAGATGGCTCCACGTTTGTTCTTAAAGCAGGGAAAGATTTTCAAATCCTTCACACCAATACACTTACACCGGAGGATATGGGCATGGCCTCACCCGCAATAGTTGGCGACAGGCTTCTCATCAGAACTTCATCAAAAATATATTGCATCAAGAATAAAGCTCTAAAGTAGTCGGGGGCAATCTTTGGCAAATCGCCCCCATGCCACCTCACTAGCAGGGTTTAAGAATCTGCAACTTGATGGATTTGACATAATCTTTTACTTTAGGGCGAAAATCGATCATATGCTGAGCATTGCGATGAACATTCAGCGCATCAAGATCCGCCCACTTTTCCACAACAACAACAGTGTTTTCACCCAAGTGGAGTTGATCTGCAGCGCCGCTAGCAAGGTCAACTGCGGGGCCATATTCTATGCAACCGTTCTCAGCTTTTACTAATGGAACAATTTTCTTCATTTCCACAACAAAAGCATCTCGTGTACCGGGGTTTAAATCAATTATTGCAATTACATGAATCATAATCCTTCATCCTTTAGTTTGAGAACTCTGCTAATATCAAAAACCGTTTGACATAACTATTAGTATATAGTGTTAACTATAGTAAGTAAGAACTGTGCTGCTTTTACAAAGAATAACCATGCGAATATTAATTCCAGTCCTTTTTTTGCTGCTACCAAGCATTGCTTTTTCTGCAGATCGCCCCAACATCATTTTCATGCTTGCTGATGATCAAATTCTACGAAGAGAATACGCTTATACTTTTCGATATCTCAAAGGACCTTTGGAAAACAATAATCTTGCAACAAAAAAGCCCTAGAAAACAAACAGTCTGCACAATGCTCTGAATGAATACTTAGCCAATCAATCAAGATCAAATTTTTAACCTTTCACACTACAAGGACAAAGGTTAGTATCAAATGGTAGATAGGTAATACCATTAGAATCATACCTGCTATATTGAGATTTATTCAATGAAACTTGCCACTGGTACAACGGTAATTTCCAACGGTACCCTTTTCGTTGGAACCGATTCACCTCCAATTCCAAATGCTGCTGTGGTAATCAAGGATGGGAAAATAGTTTTTGCAGGCCCAGAAAAAAATGCACCAACAATTGAACCAGATGCAGAAAAAATTGATGCCCTAGGTGGCACCATTCTTCCAGGACTTGTTGAGGCACATTTTCACCCAACTTATTTTGATGTAGCTGCACTTGAAGATTTGGATATCAAGTATCCAGTTGAGTATGTAACACTTCTTGCTGCTGCCAATGCAAAGTTAGCATTAGAATGTGGTTACACTGCGGCACGCAGCGGGGGAAGCCTTTTCAATATTGATGTATGGTTAAAAAAAGCTATTGAATGCGGAATTTCCAGTGGCCCAAGACTTGTTGCAAGTGGCAGAGAAATTTGTGGTGTAGGCGGACTCATGGACTGGAATCCAGACTTTCGCAAGATTGGTATGGATGGCCTAGTGCTTTTGATAAACGGTGCTGATGAAGCCCGTGCCGCAGTTCGCAAACTTGTAAAAGACGGGGTTGAATGGGTAAAAACCTATCCCACCGGCGACGCAGCTTCACCTGATCTCAACGATCATCACACGCTTTGCATGACCTTCGAAGAAATGAACGCAGTAGTTGCAACCGCCCACAACCATGGGCTAAAAGTAACCGGCCATTGCAGAGCAAATGAAGGAATCAAAAACGCCCTTCGTGCTGGGTATGATGCAATCGAACATGGAACCTTCATGGATAATGAAGCACTAGATCTTTTGCTTAAACGCAATGTGCCGTGCGTTCCAGCACTCTATTTCGAATACGCAAGTATTGAGCATGGGCCAAAATATGGCATGCCAAAAAGTGTAATTGATGGCCATAAAGAAACTTTGGAAGCTGGTGCAGAAAGTGCAAGAATGATTCTCCTGGCGGGTGGAAGGCTGGGAATGGGTGGGGATTATGGGTTTGCTTGGAATCCACACGGTGATTATGCCAGAGAATTAACCTTCTTTGTGAACTATGTTGGCCTCAACTCGCACACGGTATTGCAATGTGCCACCCGAACCGGGGCAGAAATCATGGGCCTTGAAAATGAAATTGGCACAGTTGAAGCAGGCAAACTTGCAGACATTCTTATTGTGGATGGGGATGTACTTAAAGACATTTCAATTCTAGAAAACAAAAGCAAATTTATTGCTGTCATTCAAGGCGGCGTGATCAAAGCTGGCCGGTTGGCAGTTAACAAAGTTCGATAAAACCCTAACGGCTGAACTAACAGAAGTGAGTCAAATAATGCAAAACAAAGTAATTAACAGGCGTCGATTTCTCGAATCCAGTTCCGTGGTACTAGCCCTTCCCTGGTTGGAGAGTCTGGCACTTGCAAATGAAACAGCGCCTCCTAAAAGAATGGTCAATATTTGCACCAGTTTTGGACTCTATGGCCCATCCTTCTTTCCTGAGAAATCAGGAAAAGATTATGAGCCAAGTGAGTACCTTAAATCCTTCGAGGATCTGCGCCAGCATTTCACTGTGTTTTCAGGTATCTCCCACCCTGAAATTGGTGGCGATCATGCTTCAGAATCCTGCTTTCTAACCAGTGCAAAACACCCGACCAAAGGTGGGTTTCGCAATACTGTCTCGCTGGATTATGTTGCAGCCAAGCATGTTGCAGGCGCAACACGCTTCCCCCTACTTTCTCTTTCCACTTTAGAAGCAAGCCCTCTTACCCATACACCCAGTGGTGCAGGCGTTCCCGCTCTAAGCAAGCCTTCTGATATTTTCGCCCGAATGTTCTTGGCGGGTAACAAAAACGAAGTTCAAAAAGAGTTAGACCGGCTCAAACACGGACAGAGTGTGCTCGATCGCATGGGGGATAGGTTTACCGAACTTAAAAAATCACTTAGCTCAAATGATCAGCAACAAATTGCGGACTACACCGAAGCTGTTCGGGACATGGAAAAACAGCTCAAAGCAGATGAAGCTTGGGTGAATCGACCAAAGCCAAAAATGGATGAGCCACAACCATCAGAACAATACCCTAGCCCATTTGCGGATCGCAGTGACAGCATAGGCCGGGCTCGTGTCATGCTTAATTTAATCCGCCTCGCACTAAAGAGCGATTCAACCCGGGTTGTTTCTTTATTTATTCGTGGCATGGACGAAAAACCTCCTATCCCAGGCGTAACAGAGGGGCATCATGGACTTTCTCATCACGGCCGTAATCCCGCAAAGATTGAGCAACTCAAAATTGTAGAGCGCTTGGAAATACAAGTGTTTCACGACTTCCTTGCTTCTTTGCGTGATACAAAAGAAGGATCAGGAACTCTTTTAGATAACACCCAAGTCCTAATAGGAAGCAATTTAGGAGATGCCAGCGGCCATGGAACCACCAATCTTCCAATCCTTTTGGCGGGCGGGGGATTCAAGCATGGCCAGCACATTGCAGGTGACACAAAAAACAACACGCCATTGGGTAAACTTTTTGTCAGTATGCTGCAACGATTCGGCATGGAAACAAACAGTTTTGGGTCTGGCACAGGAACAATCACAGGCTTAGTTTAAAACTTTAATCCCGCTAGATGGTTTTTTATAACAACAGTGCTCACTACCCTAAACAGATCATGAACATGAAAACTTTTTGCTTTATCATTGTATTAGGATTCCATTTTATTCTTCCAGCATTTACACATGCTGATGATGCTGCGACTGCATTTAAATCCAAGGTTATGCCTGTGCTTTCTGCGCATTGCACCAAATGCCATGGAGAAGAAAAGCAGAAGGGGAAAGTTAATCTTTCTGGAGTTCGCACACTTGAACAATTTAGTGCAGATTCAAAATTATGGTTTAGGGTTTTGGAGCAGATCGAGTCAGGAACAATGCCACCCAAAGGTGAAAAACCTCTTACAACTTCGGAAAAACAAACCCTGGCATCATGGGCAAATGGCGAATTAACTGACTGGCTTACAAGCGTGGAACAAAAAGAAGGGCGAAGCAAATTCAGGCGCTTCAATCGAAACGAATACGCAAACACCATCCATGATTTATTTGGCTTTCGACCAGCGGTAGTTCGAAATCTTCCCATAGATGGGAGAGTAGATGGTTACGATAAAATAAGTGCTGCACTACCTTTTTCTTCTGCAAGTGCAGCAGGTTTCGTCAAAATCACAGAAGATACTCTTGACCGAGTAATGAGACCCTATCCAAAATCAGTTGAAAACAAATATCGACTGTGGGCAGGGGCTAGCGAGCAATCCGCAGGCCATATTCTCGAGCTCGAAGATGGCACCATGGTTTCCTTTAACACCGACACAACCTCTGGCCCATTACGATTAAAAAACAAAGAGGGCAAACTTCAAGGTGCGCCGGGAACCCGCATTCCTGGAATACACAAACTTCGCATTTCTGTTTATGCCTATCAAACCGATAAGCCTATAGTTTTCGGAATTTATGCAGGTCACACCGGGGCTTATCCACAGATGATTGATCTTGTGAAAATTCTTGAAGCCCCGCCTGGTAAACCAGCTATTATCGAAACTGAAATATACCTTCGAACCAGCGACAACAATGATGTTGCAGAAATCTCTGATGGTTTCAGACTAATTCCTTTTGGCTTAGGGGTTCAGGTGCCAAAGAATACCTTGGCCAAAAATTGCAAAGGCCCAGGGCTAGCGATTCAATGGGTGGATATCGAAGAACCAGAACTGCCTCTTTTAGGAAACCGCTGGCTAAGTGCAGATCTTCCACCCAATATGCTTGAAGCCTTTTTACGCCCAAATACCACTTTAAAATTATCGAAACTAAGCCGTGAGGAAGTTATTGCAACAATGCAAAAAACTTTTAAAAGAGTGGGCATGCGCCTTTTCCGTAGAGAACTTACTGATAAAGAAATGGTTACAATCACAGCTAACTTCGGCAAAGAAATTGATGCGGGGGTATTTTTAGCAACCGCCCTAAGGAATCAAATCTCAGCCTTAATGACTGCCCCAGATTTTCTTTGCATCGTCGAACAACCAGGAAGATTAACCAACTTCGCACTTGCTTCGCGCCTTTCCTACTTCCTTTGGAATTCCACTCCCGATGAAGAGTTACTAGAAGTCGCCCGCCTAGGAAAACTTACCGATTCAGCAGTGTTAAAAGCCCAGACAGACCGACTTCTAAAAGATCCTAAATCACAACGATTCATCAATGATTTCGCAGACCAATGGCTGGGGCTTCGAAGTATCAACGACACAACACCCGACACTGATCTTTACCCCGAATATGACGACTTGCTCAAAATTTCCAGCGTGATGGAAACGCAACAAACCCTCAAACAAATGATTGATAAAAACTTGAGTGTACGAGATTTTGTTGCGCCTAAGTGGGCGCTAATCAATGAAAGACTCGCAAAACATTATTCAATGCCCGAGACAAAAGGCTTCGCTCTTCAAGAGGTAAACCTTCAGCCAGACTCTTCATTTGGTGGTATCTGGACCCATGCATCAACAATGAAAGTCACAGCAAATGGAACTTCAACTTCGCCTGTAAAAAGGGGAGTGTGGGTAGCCGAGCGTTTATTGGGCAATCCCATTCCGCCACCTCCACCCAATATCGACCCCATCGACCCTGATACTCGAGGTGCAAAAACTTTGCGTGAGCAATTAGCTTTACATAGCGGCAAAGGCTCTTGCGCAGCTTGTCATGCTAAGTTCGATCCTTATGGATTTGCGTTAGAAAGTTTCGATGTAATGGGGAACCTCCGCACAAATTATCGAACGGCTGATGCTGCAGCCATCAAGGGTAAAAGCAAGTGGAAAGAAGGGCCGCCCGTTGATTCAACCGGTATCTCACCAGAGGGTACGGCTTTTTCAGGAATTAAACAACTTAGAGAGATATTAGCAAAAAATCCCGAACAACTAGCTCGGGGTGTTACTCGCAATTTGGTTACTTACTCCACAGGATCACCTGCGTCTCAATTAGACCAAAAAGCAATCGAAGCTATTGTAAAAAATTCCCAACCTGATGATTATGGCTTGCGCTCGATAATCCATGGAGTGATTCAAAGTGACTTATTCAGGTCAAAATAAACAATTCAACTTATGGTTATTTAAGTTGCAAAAGAACTCAGGCTTTAAGTACAATTAAATTACCTATCTTAATGCGGTTGATCCAAGTATTGCGTGAGGTTACTTTTATGAGAAAAACAAACCGAATAGGTTTCACCCTCATTGAATTATTGGTAGTGATTGCCATCATAGCCATTCTTATTGGTTTGCTCCTTCCTGCAGTACAAAAAGTACGTGAAGCAGCAAACAAAATGAAATGCACCAACAATCTTAAACAAATGGGCTTAGCTCTTCATTCCTACCACGACAACAATCAATCTTTCCCTGCAAACAAAAGCCTTGTAGGGGTTACGAGCATTGGCTGGCATGTTATGATTCTTCCTTACATTGAACAAACAGCATTAGGCAATTCAGCAAACCCTAATCTTCCATCGTATATTACTGCAGGCAATGTGAACCGATTGCTAGGCGGAAACAAAATCTCCACTTTCCTTTGCCCAAGTTATGATCAAATTTTATCGCTTAGCGCCATCGACAATTTACCTAATGGAACCATGGCTTACACCATGCATTATGTTGGGGTTGCCGGCCCCAAAGGAACCAATCCAACAACAGGAACCGCTTACAATGTAAATGGACCAGCAACCACACAAGCAGGTTTGGCCGCCGATGGCATTCTTCCCTTTCATAAATCCCTATCTACAACTGCACCTGCGACTCCGGGCGCTGTGAAAATTGGTGATATTACAGATGGCACCAGTAATACCATGATGATTGCAGAATGGGCTTGGCAAGGGTTGGAAGCAACACCAGGGGCGCTTCGTGCCTGGCAACGAGGTGGTTTATGGGACAACGATTTCCCCGCATGCAAAAATATAGGCAGCAGCATGCGAACTGTCCGATACATCACCAACACAAACCATAATGATATTAGCATTGGTAGCAATCATACAGGGGGATGCAACATAGCTTTTGGCGATGGCAGCGTGCGATTCATTCGTGAATCAATTGATCTCAACAAGGTTTTATTGCCTCTCGCAAGCCGTAATGGCGGAGAAGTTGTAACAGAGTATTAATCACAATAAAGAGCAAATAAGATGAGAATGCTGAATTGTATTTTAGTGCTTACTACATTTACTTTTTGTGCATGCTCCGAGCAAGGGCCCACCAGATACCAAATCTCTGGGGAAGTAAAATTTAACGGACAACCCGTAGCTTATGGGGATGTACTTTTCACGCCCGATGGAGCCAAAGGAAACTCCGGGCCACAAGGTGTTGCCTACATTAATAATGGTTCCTACGATACTCGAAACACAGATGGTAAAGGCATCGCAGGCGGCCCAACAGTAATTCATATCCGCGGATTGAACAAACAAGGAGGCAAATTAATCTGCGACTACGAAACAACTATCGATCTCCCTAAAGAAAATGGAAAGCACAACATTGATGTTCCCAAAGAAGCTGCAGCAAAAGAGATCAAAAAGCCTGTTCCTGAAATCTAAGCTCCAGGTTTCTTCACTTTTTTTGGAGCCCCAGATTCGTTGGGATTTATATCAAATTTATCAGGGGTGAACGGCGTAGAGTAATCCTTACCCGCCTGACTTAACTTGCAAGATTCTCGAAACTCAACCAATTTAACCTTCATCGCTTTCACAATCATGTATAAGTCACCCAGATGACGGGTGGTGAAATTGATGTAGGCCATTTTGGCTTCTAATGCAAGATCCGTAATAAAATTAGCGTCAAACTTTTCCGGTTTAAACTGATCTTTTATCTTTGCATACTCTGCCTGAATGCCCTGCTTTAATTTTTCTCACTCATCACCTGACTGTTTTTGCGTTGCTAATGCCTGCTTTGCAGTGATCCCACGAAGGCTATGCAAGGCATAATGAATAAACATTCCCCATTTGGCATTACGATGCCATTCCACCGCAGCAGCACGAGGGTTAATACGATACTGAGCTTCATAACCTTTTAAATAAAAATGAACCTCTGAGGCATTTTATCTGGAGTTGATTGAACAAATTGATTTGGTGAACAAATACCAACAGCTAAAACGCTAAGAAACTGCTTGCAAGCCAAATCAACCATTATTGGCTGCATATCAATCCAGAGAACCCAGATGCTGTTACTTATGAATCTAGCAAAAGAAAACTAAACCTACTTACATATCAATAATCAACCCTGTTTTGACCTAATGGTTTCGCTCTATAATTCATTTGACACCAAGCCGATAAACTCTGACAATTTAAGGGTATATACCGCTGGTTTAATAATCCTTTGATGTATGGTCGAATCAATATACATCATCTTGTGCCTACCCTAAAAGAACCAAGTTACCATGAAGTATCTTTTTTTATTCTCCCTCATTTTTCTGGTTAACTATCACTCTGCACTTTATGCAGAAGTTTGGTCCACTAAATTAAAAGACCGCATTCAAACACAAATAAGATCGAAGTCTTTCAACCAATGGCACCATCAAGAAACGCCTTCATCTTTGACTATCAAAAAAATGCAGGCACTAGCCAAAGATCGAAAGTGGAAAGACCTAGTTGAGCAATTCTCAAAAGAAAATTTTGGTACCTGGAACACCGAATCACCCACCATCAAAGCTGAAGCTTATCATTTGCGGGCCCAAGCCTATTACTTCACCAAAAACGGAAAAGAATCAGAAATCGATTGCAAAGCTGGATTAGCACTTAACCCCAAGAGCGAACTGATTTTATTAACCTTAGCCGACAACTATGCCAACAACCTCAAAGATGAAGAACTGGCACTTACCACATATCGAAAAATCATTGCACTCACTGGAAAAACAAATGGATGGTTGCCCATAAGCACCACCCTTGCCATTGCCAGCATACTAACCGATCAAGTTAAACCAGACGATGCGTTAGCTGTATTGGATCAATATGCGGACAACAAGACCATGGCTCCGGTATGGCGCATCAAAATTCTGCGTGCTTATGGACACGCTTATGCATCACAAGGAAAAGAAAAAGAATCACTTGAGAAATTTCGTGAGGCTTTACTCCTTGAATCTCAAAAATAAACCATCCCTTTCCACGACCACCATTAAAGGACTAACTCAATGAAATTAACCTTTTGTAAATGCATGGTTTTCTTATTTCTAATGGGAACCATTGCAAACATCTCCCATGGAGACAACCTAAAAGAATCACCTAAAACTTTGAAAGTATTATTGGTAGGCAACAGTCAATGCCCAACAATCGTGGGGAATCAACTTCTTGAAAAACTTGCAGCGTCAGATAAAGGCGGCACGCTAATTAAAGTGGGTGGATGCATTAAGGGTGGCGCATCATTAAAATCTCATTGGGAGGCAGGCACAGGCCAGGGTTCTGCACGCGAAATGATTGGAAGCGGCAACTGGGATTTCATCGTGCTTCAAGATATTTACAATGTTCAAGAACCTGCGTTTCAACCATATGCCCGCCTTTTTAATGATTTGATAAAAAAAACAGGCAAGCAAACGATATTGTTTGGAACAGCTTCCATACTAAGCGACTTCCCCAAAGGCTTTGAACGCCAGCATCGACTGCATTTAAACATGGGCAAGGAACTGGGTGTGCCGATTGTCGATTCAAGCGAAGCATACATCAAATACTTTGGAGCAAACCCATCCAAAGAAAAAATGGAAAGTCTATTCGCAAAAGATAAAGCACACCCTGGACTCTGGGGATCTTATCTTTATTCATGCGGCATCTACAGTGTGGTAACAGGTCGAACCCCAATCGGCCTAGCATTTCCTGAGAGCATTCCGGCAGATATCGCAAAAAGCTTACAAGATATAGCTTGGGCACAGTACAAAGAAACAGCAACCGAACTCAAGAAATAATGGAACCATTGATGAAGAACTCTAACCTGCTATTAAGTGTTTGCGTTGCTTTCATACTGCTTGGCGCTACACAGAAAATCCACGGCAAAGATGAAACCGCAAACATGATGGCAGGCACTGCCAAGGTTGATATTACACCACCCGAAAAAGATGCGGTAAATTTGGTAGGGCAACCACTTCGAAAAAGAGATTCACTTTATGCACGAGTGGTAGTGCTTAAAGATCAAAAAGTCTCGCTAGCGATAGTGTCTGTTGATTTAATTGTTTTCTCTTCCTTAAAGGTGATTACAGAAGCTAAAAAAAAATGGGGCGTTGATCATGTAATCCTTTGCGCAACACATACCCATGCAGCAATGGCGCCTCGTGGGCTTTTAATCAAACCGCCCTTCTCTCCCGATTGGACCAGAAATGGGAAAGACCCAGGCACCACAATCGATTGGCCTGCTTTATCTTCTGACCCTTGGTATGCGGAAACGGAAGACAAAATAATAGCAGCGATCGGCAAGGCGATGAACAATCTGTTTGCAGCTAAACTTGTTTCAGGAAAAGCTCCATTTGAAAGCGCATACATGGCGCACAACAGAAGGCTAGTCCGCGAAGGAGGCCCTGTTTTAGCAATGTGGGAAAACCCCGATAGACGGCCCACCAAACCTATTGACCCGACAGTAGGCGTCATTCGCATCGACGACCTGACAGGTAAACCCAGAGCACTAATGGTTCAATATGCATGCCATCCTGTAGCTACCATGAGCGCAGGCATGGTTTCACGAGATTTCCCCGGCGCAATGGTTGATCATATTGAACAGGAACTGGGTGATAATTGCATGGGCATGTTTCTTCAAGGGGCCCAAGGCGATCTTGATCCCTACGACCTTCATAATCTTAAAGGCGAAAATAGATTCAACATTGTTCGCATGGCTGGAATATCTTTGGCCAAGGGTGCCTTAAAAATCGCCTCCACCTTTAAGGAAACAACAAAAACAGAATCCACCCCCATTCAAATTAAAGAAAGCCTACTAACACTTGCACACCGCAATGGTACAAATAAAAGCAATGTTGGAATTCTTTCCGTTGTTATCAATAATGACTTGGCATTGGTTGGAATTCCCGGAGAACCCTTTATCAGCCATCAAATCGAATTAACTTCAAAATCACCAATAAAGAACACTTTGATTTTAGGATTGGCATACCATGGGAAAGGATCCCCGTTTGTTGTATACATCCCAACGGTTCAAGCTGTAAAAGAAGGTGGATATGGGGCGGCCGAATGTAGTTTTTTGGCAGCCGATGCGGGTGAAAAAATGATTTCAGAAGCAGTATTATCTATCCAATCTTTGCTTAAGCAAACAACCCCTTCAAAGTAACTATTTTCGACAATCTTAAACGACATCTAAACAGGATAATAAAATGAATACGTCAATAAGCCCGATTCACCCAGTAAAATTTATATGTTGCGTAATACTAATAATATTTATTACAGCGGCACGGGGCTTTGGTGCAGAACTCATTCTGGCCTCATCAAACAAAACCGATTATCAGATTGTAATCCCGAAAGTAAATGCCTCGGACTCCATGGGTGATGGTTTAAAGCAAACCGCAAAACTAATGCAGGCAGCTTTTCAGGCTAATGGTTTCAATCTTCCCATCATCTTAGAAGGGGCACATGATGCCTCAAAACCTGCAATTTATCTTGGGAACACCAACTACGCAAAAGACAAGAAAATTGATGTATCAAAGTTAAATGGTTGGGGATATATACATAAAGTTGTTGATAACAATCTTATCATAGCGGGCCGAGATGAAACTGCGCCTGCAAAATCCATCGAACCACGACGCCCTTATTGGGATCGGTTTGGTACAGCGAAAGGCGTTGTAGATTTTCTACAAAAATATGTTGGTACACGATTTCTTTATCCCGACCTTGGCCCTGCGCAGCCGATAT
>CAMDHK010000034.1 GCA_945897965.1 Candidatus Kuenenia stuttgartensis
CCGTTACCCAATGCACGAACCCAATGATGATACCCAAAAAAAACCTCGTAAAACTTGCCATCACTTTGTTTGTTGATCCAGTAAAAATAAATCCAAGATAAAAACACTACAGTCAAAAATCCTGGAATCATGTGATAATCAAGGATACTTCGAAATAAAAGCTCAAACTTAGAATGAGAGCCTTTTGTTGTTTCACAATAAAAAGCACCAAAGAAAATCCAGAAGGCAAACAGAGGTAGAACTAATACTAGAGCAGGCAAACCTTTCATTAACACCGAAATTAATATCGAAACATAAGTTAACACAAGTAAAATCAGCTTTGTTTTCCCATCAGATTTGCCCGCTTGATAAAAAGCCAACACGGAGCTTGTCGTAAAAAACGCCATGGCCATATCTATACGGCCAATTCTTGCCAACCAACCAAAATGAATGCAGGTGAGTAGTATAACCGCCCCAAGGGCCCCCGCGTAAAGGTCATGGTTTTTCCAAAGAAAAAGAAATAGCAAAACGATGATACCAGAAGCAGCAATAGCAGAGGGTAATCGCACGGAAACCGCATCGACCTCGGAAGCCCGCATGCGGGAAATAGTTGCAACCAACCAATAATAAAAAGGTGGCTTTTGAAGATCATCAGAACCATCGTAAATTTTAGGAAGAAAATTGCTTGAGCCATCTAAGATACTGTTGGCATTCATCGCAGCCCGGGCTTCATGGCTGCTCCAAAAATCACGATCAGCAAAATGATGAAAGAAAGCAAAGTAGATCGAGAACAAAAAAAGGAGAAACCCAACAACAACTTTTAAGACAAAAGAAAACCCCTGAGTCTGGTTTTGCAAGTCTTTGCCAAACGATAACCGAAAATCTTGAGCATCCATATTACATCAGGCGGAAAGCCTTTTCCCATGGACTTCAAACATTCGCTGGTAAGCAGCACAATTTTCAATTAACTCTTTGTGGGTTCCGACTGCAGCAACAACCCCTGCATCTAGCACAACAATACGGGAAGCTATCTCCAAGGTATTCAATCTGTGCGTGATGACAAAGGATGTTCGACCTTTAAGAAACTCTTTCATAACCTTATGAATCAAAACTTCGCTTTCGGGATCTGATTGGCTGGTAAATTCATCAAGAATGATAATAGCTGGATCACGCAGGATGGCTCGCGCCAAGGCAATTCTTTGTTTTTGGCCCCCGGAAAGTTTATTACCAGATTCCCCTGCCATAGTTTCATAACCCTTGGGAAGGTTAAGAATAAAATCATGAGCAAACGCCTTATTTGCAGCAGCTTCAATACTGGCTTTGGTCGCCCCCCGAGTTCCATAAGCAATATTATTGTAAATGGTGTCATCAAAAAGAACCGTTTCCTGAGTAACGACACTTACTTTTTTACGCAAACTACGAAGGTTGATGTTTCGGAGATCTTCCCCACTCAGAAAAATGGTGCCATGGTCTGGATCATAAAATCTTGGAACCATACCCATGAGAGTACTTTTTCCTGAACCATTATGCCCAAGAATAGCAATTGTTTCACCTTCATAAATCGAAAGGTTGATATTCGAGAGAATAGGTCGCCCCGGATCATAACTAAAGCAAACCCCTTTAAATTCGATCATTGGTTTCCCGGCATCGTGTGCTTTAAAGGGCATATCACCTGTCCTAGAACTATAATCCAAGCATAAGCCGTGTTGGGTTTTTATGAAAGCAGGGCCCTCGCAGTTAGCACTTACCCTAGGCTGTTTATCCATAAAAAAGAAAATGCGATCGGAAGCAGCACAACCGGATTGAATTTTGGTAAAGACGCTGGAAAGCTTGCGTACCGGATCGGCAATCGCAGCAAGAAGAACATAAAGCTGCAATAAGCTCTCAGGCTCGATCGGATGTTGGCTCATACGCATGCCAAAAAGCATGGTTTCGTGTTTTAAAACAAGAAACGATCCAGCAAGCAAAGCACCAACTACAGCAGCAACCCCTAACAGTTCGATGATGGGGCCTGCGCAGGCGTCAATGTTAACCACGGTCATGGATTTCAAGTAATAATCGTAAGTCGCGGCCCTAAACCGACGGCGTTCATAGGGCTCCATTGTGTAAGACTTAACCAACTTGATTCCTTGGAAAGTTTCCTGAAGAATCTTGTAGATGCTAGACATTCTTTCAAGCAAGCGCCTGGTTGCTTGCTTCATGAGGCGGCCAATTTTCCCGAGAATAAATGCCGCTACTGGTACCAAAATCAAAAACAAAAGGGTTAACTGCCAGCTGATGCATGCAGCAAAAATCACACAACTAATAGCACGAAGTGGTTCAGCTATAACTTTCCCAAATAGAGTTTTCAAACCCGAACCAACGGATTCCATGTCATTGGTAAAACGAGCCATCAGTTCACTTGTGCCCTGCTCCCCAAATTGATCCACATCCAAGTGAATGACATTGCGATAAAAACTATTGCGCATGTCGTAAAGCGAGAGATTAACAACGCTGCCTACAAGAGACTCTTGGAAGAATTCGAAAATACATTTGATGAAAACTCCAACCAAAACAAACCCTAGGACATAAGAGAGGGTGGTAAAACTATCCCTAGGCAAATAAGCGTAGATGTATTTATGCGCAATCAAATACCAATCCATTTGTTTACGGGCATAAACCAGCTTACTTTCGACCTTTACCAGCGCATGAGTATGCTCCCTGCGTTGCTGTTCAACATGCTTATTAAGGGGAAGCTTCTCGAGTTCTTTTGATTTTTCGTTCAAGGCATCCGACACTGCTTCAATTTGCTCTATTTCTTTGTTGCAATTTGCAATGCATGAATCGACCCACTGCTGGGGGCTTTGGTCGTTATTCAAGAGCTTTAGCACAGGATAAATGGAGGTAAAGTTAAGCCCCCAAAGAATGGCAGCAAAAACCGCACAAACAATAGAGATAACCAACCTCACTCGATAAGGCCAAGCATACCGCAGAGCTCTAAGAAAATTCTTCATAGAAGGACCGATCCTTGGTCAATTACTTAATAAATTCCACAGATAACATGTTGTAAGTAGCAAAAAAGGGTTCAAATTAACAAGACAAGTTCGCAGAAATAGACTTGGCCACTTCGAGTTAAGGAAAAAGCGAAAAACTCAAAAGGAAGAATCAGTCGTAAAAACCCGCACTATCGTTACAAAACACGTAAAACCACAAAAGTCACCCATGATACTCAAGCTATTTGTTTTTTCCAATTTGACACATGGTTGGTTAATTGTTTACATTTGAATGGTTACTGTAATCGCATGGCTAATTGACGAATGAGTGAAATATTATGGTTTATCAATCAAATTCAAGACCCTTGGGCACGCTGGCTCAACAAATTGTAGATTTAAACAATCAAATCAGCCTCGCCCAGCCAAGGAATAAGAGAAAAAACAAAGGCCTGAAAGAAATGGAGTTTTTAACTCTTTGCCACCTAAGAAACAAAGATTTAATGAATGTCGGGGATATACAAAAGTTATTAGGCGTGTTACCTGCACAAATGTCTCGAATTATCCGTTCTCTTGAAAACAGGGATATTGCACTGATTTCTTGTAGCATTAACCCCTTAGATAAACGAAAAATTGATGTTGTTTTAACGGATGCTGGTAACACTGCCTTTGAAAACCACCAAACCACCCGTGTTTGTTTTGTCCAAGAATTGCTGCAGAAGTTAAATGATGAAGAAATTGACGATTTGAAAAAACTTGTGGATCGACTTACCGATTTAATCATTGAAAACTCAAAAACCCATGAAAGCTTATCAAGCGTTTAAATACCAATTCATTCCTCATAACGCTAAAAGCTACCATTAGATTTTTAACAATTTCATCTAACTATACAAATTTAAGTTTACATCTAACGATAAGTCTTGCATTTTATAGGATATATATCATTCTACGGTTATTGATTGCTTAACATTCTTTGGTTATTTGACGATTAATGCAGTTAAGTACTCAAGGAACTAATGGTATCTAAGGGGTTCTCCATGGAGAAATGGTTATGTTGGAGTTCCATGGGGGCAGCCGGTCTAGTTTTATTATTGTTCATCCTTGATATTGCTATCGGATTGCCCTTTGGTCGCTCCAGTGTTGTTGTTGATGCAATTGCAATCATTTGCAGCATTGCTGTATTACTATTATCTTGGGATGCATTCCGAGATTTAGGCTAAGCTATTAAAATTTTTTAGGCTTTATAACTAAGCTTCTTCTTTAGACCAATCCTTAATCATCTCCTCAATCATCCCATCGGTGGTGAAACTTGCAGAACTAAGGCCGATACCCCACCCCAAATCCTTCACTTGTTCGGAAGTAAGAGGGCTAATTGCTACAACTTTGGTTTTCCCTGCATGGATGCGAGGCCCAAGTAAATCACCCAGTGAATCAAATATCACCTTTGCACTGTTGGAACTTGTCACCGCGACATAATCCATCGAAGTATGTGATAACATCTTCTTAATATTGCCGATTTGTTCCTGTGAAGGAGGACTCTGAGAATAGACACGAAGGTCGGTAATCTGACATATTTTCGACAATTCTTGGCTAAGCAGGGCCCTACCCTCCCTAGCTCTTGCTAGAAGAACTTTCCCGCCTTTAACCAAAGGCGCCAAGGCCTCGATTAAACCCTCTGCATCATGTCGGGGTGGAATCAGATCCGGATAAATATGAAATAGCTTTAATGCAAGCGCAGTCGATGGACCAATACAGGCGATTTTTAAATCCGAAAGCATCCGGATATCGAATCCTAATTGCAAAAATCTTTGTAGGAATTTTTCGACACCATTGGCGCTCGTAAATACGAGCCAATCGAAATTAGCAATATTTTTTATTTCATGATCGACCAAGCTCCAATCATCAGGGCTCTTAATGATCATCGAATCAAACTGAAAGACGTTAGCACCAAGATTTTTTAGCTTGGTAGAAAAATCAGCGCCCTGCCCTTTGGGCCTAGAAATCAAAACAGAGGCATTCCCCAATGGAAGCTTGTTTCGCCAGCCCCAAAGACCAAGATACTTGGCTGCGGAGCCAATAATTATGATAGCCGGTGGCTCGAAATTTTCCTGGGCAACAAGTGCAGTTAAATTGCCTAACACGGTGGTAGCTTGCTTTTGCTGAGGAAGAGTAGCTTCGGAAATAATGGCGACAGGCGTTTGCGGACTCATCCCTTGTTCAAGAAGATTAGACTGAATAACTTGTGCCCGTTTAACGCCCATGTAAAAAACCAAAGTACCAGGGAATTTTGAAATTTCAGGCCAATGAAGAAAGCTGTCTGGCTTGCCTGCTTTTTCGTGCCCAGTAATAAAAGCCACTGCGCTGGAAAATTCCCGGTGCGTTAAGGGAATCCCAGAAAAAGCACTAGCCCCAAGAGCCGCTGTAACCCCCGGAACAATTTCAAAAGCAATATTTTTGGCAATTAAAGGTTCGATTTCTTCGCTACCTCTGCCAAAAAGGAGTGGATCGCCACCTTTTAGGCGTGCAACTTTCAGCCCCTTGGAAGCATTGGTGATCATCAAATCAACCAGAACCTCCATCCGTTCAGGATGACAACCTGGGAGGGATTCTGCGCAAATTTTTGGAGTTTCATCAGGGAGGATTTGCAAGATTTGGAGGGAAACGAGCCTGTCATAAATAATCAAATCCGCATCACTTAATATTTGTTGACCACGAACAGTTAACAGGCCCGGATCGCCCGGGCCTGCGCCAATAAAATAAACAAATCCACTAACAACTTCATTCAAATGGAAACTCGCTTAGAGAGCGCTGGGTAAACTAGACGCCAACCATTTCGTCAGGGTCAGGAACATCAATTCCATAATCAGGCCTAGAAGGTGAAACTTTACACATAAAAATGCCTAATTCGTAAAGAAGGCTCATTGGTATCCACAAGAAAAGCATACTAAATGCATCCGTGGAAGGTGTTGCAACTGCTGCAAAAAGCGCCATCGCAAACCAAGCGTATTTTCTATTCTTTTGAAACATCTCAACATTCATAGCGCCTAGTCTTTCTGCAAACACCATCACCAGAGGAGTCTGGAAGGAAAGGCCAAAAACAACAGGCATGAAAATTGCAAAACTCAGCCATTCGTTCAATCGTAAATCTGGTTTTAGCCCAAGCCATTCGTTAAACCACAAAAGGGCTTCGATAGCTTTTGGTATCACAAAAAACTCGCAGATAAAAACTCCGGATAAAAACAAAACAATACTGAAGGGCAAATAAACATGGACCAATTTTTTCTCATGGGGATACAACCCAACTGCCACAAAAGACCACCCCTGAAAAAACAACCATGGACTTCCAATTACAATTCCACACACAATACAAACCTTGAAATAAACCATGAAAGCTTCTTGAACGCTTAATGTGCTCATAGCATCAAAATCACCGATTTTTCGCTGGGATTCACCCATTAATGCTGATTCTTTTAGCGGTTCTTTATGAGAAACCCAGAGCGTAACCGTTTCGTTATTAAGTTTTTCCTCAGACAAATCCGCAGGGGGCTTAATCTCGCTAATTGCTTGAGATGGATCACCTTTAAAAAGCGCTTCAAGTTGGGCCCTGGAAAATATTAATCCTGTAAATTCAGTTGGTTTATTCAATTCGACCAAAGTAGAGTCAGTTCCTTTGTCCAATTGTTCCCGAACCAAAGCCACTCTTCGCTCATAAAACTTTTTAAGTTCGGACTTCACAGGCAAGGTAATAAAATCAACCACATATTTGCCTATAAAAAAACTAAAAATGAATGCAATAAAAAAGCCCTTGAAGGCATTTAATAAATGCGAACGCAAATCTTCAATATGATCACCAAAAGACATCCTTGTGTCAGCAAAGAAATCTTCAGGATCAGGTGCCTTATTCAATGCCATAAAAATCCAACCCTAACTTTTCGTTAAATACGCCTACTATCAATTTACATAAACACGAAATTTTAACCATTATCTCTTTATGGGAATGGCATTGCCATTGCTAAGTTTAAAGTTTATCAAGCAATTTGCCGATTAATACTTAAAGTTTAATTATGTAAAGTTTAAGGATTAATCCAGCAGGCAAAACAGATATAACGAGCCAAGGAAAAGGTTGCCATGTACACAAGATTATTCGTATTTATTGCACTAATTGTAGCTACTGGGTGCAGGAATTTAGAAGGGCCTAAGTATCATAAGGAACATCCTGAAAAGATTGACAGTCCCGTTTATAACATCGATGAACAGAAAAGGCGTGGCAGAGAATTGATAGCATTGCCGGACGCTAGCCAAAATGTTGCCCCAAAAACCGGTATAGAAACATACGGACCGTCAGGAAGGTGGTAGAATAGGGTTATAGTTTAAAATGAGAACCAAAATGAAAAACACCCTAATTGCCCATTTTCTGCTGTTAGCAATTTTGACCCCAGGTTGCCAATCTGTATCAGAGAAAGCAGCATCAATTCAGCCTTTGGCAGAAAACACACCCGTCCCGCCTTACCAAGATCTTTTATCCCGAGCTAGAAACCAGTCCTCGGTTGCAACCGAATCTTTTTTCATCAACAACTGGGCAGAACTTGAGGATGCCGCAAAAGGGCTAGAACAAACATCGAGATTGATGTCAAAAAGTGCAGATATGCCTGAAAACAAAAAAGAGTCAATCTTGGCGGTATCATCAGATCTAAATCGGGAAGCAGCAAAACTAAAAGAAGCATGCAAAACAAAAAACGAAGTCGAAGTAAATACACAACTTCAAAAAATAACCTTAAAAATTCGCGAACTTAGAATCAATTAATCCGCGGTTTCATCGGTTTCGGCTGAAACAAACACTCCTGCGCCAAATTGCGTACAAAGTCTGAAATGATCTAAAGGCGAAAGAGTTTCTGCCCTTACTTCTCCTTTAATATCTAGAATCACCAACTTAGCATCAATTTCAGCTTTAGAAAGTTTGTTATTGGGCATTGATAAAAGGGCGCCCCGTAAATTCTTCCTGCGATGAACATACAAGCCTCTTAGGAAGTTTCTAAAACAAAGAGGGCCATCCTCGGGCTTTACCCCTTCAAAAACGAGTTTACTTCTAAGCAGGGGACTAGGATCAATTTTAATAATTGCGGAATCCACCTTGGGCCTAGGCCAGAAGGCCGCAGGCGATATCCTTCGAACTATTTCCACTTTAGCAAGGCTTTGAAAAAGAATCGGTAATGCTCCGAAATCTTTACTTGTTGGTTTTGAAATAATTTTTTCAGCAATTTCCAACTGAACCATAGCAACAATTTTAGTGGGCGGATTTCTACTTATTAACAAATTACTCATCACAGGAGTAGCCACAGCATAAGGAAGATTAGCAACCAATTTGTAGCCAGAAATACCAGGCATTGAAGTGATTTCCACAAGCTTTTCGGTGACTTGAGGCTGAATCTGATTCTTACCTTTAAGGATATCCCCACGATGAAGAAAGAACCGATCCCGTTCAATCACGGTTTCTTCTGTCAACTTTTGAAAAGCGGGATCTAGTTCGACACTTAGTACAAACCCAGCATTTTCCACCAGCCGGTTGGAAAGGCTGCCCGTACCACTGCCTACTTCCAAAACAGCATCAGAGGGCTGTAAATTAGCACTATTAACAACAAGATCCATGAGGTTTAGATCAATGAGGAAGTTTTGTCCCATTTTGTTTTTGGGCCATATGTTTCTGCTTTTTAAAAGCTCAGTCAAGTAGGACTGGGTTTGTCTAGGCGGAATATCGTAAAGGTTCATCGATTACTTTTTGCCTTTAAAAAACAGTTCGTAAGCGCGCATGGCGTATTTTGCAATCATATCAGTTTCAATATTAACCATATCCCCAGGCTTCTTAAGTGCCAGGGTAGTCATAGCTAGGGTGTGAGGAATCAAGGCGACACTAAATTTATCTTTTTTCACTTGGACTATGGTCAAACTAACACCTTCAATGCAAACGGATCCCTTATCAACAAGAAAAGGTTTGATCGAATCGGGTAATGAAAACCAGATATCTATCCATGGACCTGATTTTTCGATTTTCAAAATTTCAGCAGTCGTATCAACATGACCTTGAACAAAATGACCACTAAAATCACTACTTGCAGAAACAGGTTTTTCCAAATTAACTTTCATACCAACTTGAAGAAGCCCGAGGTTAGACTTTTTCAATGTTTCCGGCCCCACTTCAAAAACAGCTTGCTTATTCTTTTGGGAAATCAAGGTTAGGCAAACACCATTGATGGCAATACTTGCCCCGGTTTTTGTTTTTTTAAAAAAGTCATCATGCCCAATAGAAAGCAAAACCCCAACATTCTGGGTTTTTAAAATAGTCACCGTTCCCATGGATTCTACGATGCCGGTAAACATGTTTTATGCCAATAAATGTGATGAAAAAGAATCGGCTAGCGACGATAATAATCATTTGCGCTGGCCTGAGAAGAATCAACCATATTTCTGCGAAAAGCAATATAAAAGATTTGCCTAGCAGGGAAGTTTAAAGCATAAATCCAGAAAATTAAAATAGCAAGCGATTCGGGAACTAGGTATACCATCGGGGCAATCACAGGCAAGGCAAAACACCAGCCAAAAATAACTTTTTTACGAAGAATATGCTTGGTTAAATGTGGGTAGGAAAAAGGAGAAACCATAAGTAAAGCTACAACCACCGCACCAAAAACAGCCCAAACACTAACCACATTCTTGGCAGTTAAAAAATCAAATCCCGGTACTTCCATCGAACCATAAGAACGAATCAGCGCCAAACTGGCAATGCAACCACCAGCGGCAGGAGAAGGCAATCCTTTAAATCTTTTAAACGAACCAGTTTCGAGATCAGTATTTTCAAGATTATACTTCGCAAGCCGAATTATTGCACATGCCATGAAAAGGCCGGCTATGCACGCAAATATATTCCTAACAAAAAAGCTGTCCCAATCCTGGCCTAAACGCAGGATTAAAAATGCGGGAGCAGCACCAAAACTAATTGCATCGCACAAACTGTCAAGCTGACCACCAAAATCACTTGTCACTTTTACTAATCTGGCTAGCATCCCATCTAAAACATCAAAAATCATCGCAAGAAATATCATGCCAGCAGACCAACGCAGTAAAACCGCTGCAGAGTGATCGTCCTGAACGGAAAGATCTATTTTTGCAGCGATAACAATAGCCGCAAATCCGCAAATTGCGTTTCCAAGAGTAAACAAATTAGGAATTAATTTAAGTATTGAGTGCAAAGCACATACCCACAAATAAAACAAAAGGGCAAAATCACCACTTGAATTGTAACTTAAGATTAACAAGATTTCTATAAAGAAAATGAAAAAGTAAAACAAATACGGCCCAACTTTCTTCAAGTTAGGCCGTAAATATTACCCAATCTTACTGACCCTTAGGTCCCGTGTTCCCAGCCAGTCATATACTTATTCTGAGCTGCAGTAAGCTTATCTATGCTGATTCCCATCGATTCTAGCTTATGGGTAGCAACATAGCGCTCGACTTCCAAAGGGACATCGATAACTTTATTGGCCAATTTGCCTTTGTTTACAATGCAGAATTCAGTTGCAAGGGCCTGAGTTGCAAAACTCATGTCCATTACACTTGGTGGGTGCCCTTCTGCTGCTGCAAGATTTACAAGCCTACCCTGACCAATCACATAAATCTTTTTGCCATTCTTAAGTTGATATTCATCAACATTTGGCCTTACTTCGCTGATCACTGCACTGGATTGAGCCTTCAACGCAGGCAATTCTAATTCCACATCAAAGTGACCGCTATTACAAACCATTGCACCATTCTTCATCTTGGAGAAATGATCTCCAATGATTACATGTGCGTTTCCGGTTACTGTAATAAAAATATCACCAACTTCAGCGGCTTTGGAAATAGGCATTACTTCAAAACCATCCATAGCAGCTTCCAAGGCACGAATCGGATCAACTTCGGTTACGATAACCAAGCTTCCCATCCCTCTTGCGCGTTGAGCCACCCCTTTACCACACCAACCATAGCCACAAACCACCACTTTTCTACCTGCAAGGAGGATATTCGTAGCGCGAACAATGCCATCCAAGGTGCTTTGGCCGGTACCGTAACGATTGTCAAACAAATGCTTGGTTTGAGCATCATTAACAGAAACAACGGGGAATTGTAGCACCCCATCTTTTTCCATGGCGCGAAGTCGATTGACCCCCGTCGTGGTTTCTTCCATGCTACCTACAATTTGATCAAGAATTTTTCTACGGCTTTCAACAGAGTGCTTTTCAGCCCACTTCTTAACTTCTGGATGAACTTCATCCAAACGATTTAACGCCATGAAAATGAGTGCGGAAACTAGATCTGCGCCATCATCCATGGTTACATGGGGGCTGTGTTCCAAAGCCGCAACAATATGCTTGTAATATGTATTGTTATCTTCTTCACGAATCGCAAAGACAGAAATACCAAAGTCATGAACCAAGCTGGCTGCAACATCATCTTGGGTACTTAAAGGATTGGAAGCAATTAATACAAGATCTGCACCACCAGCTTGCAAAGTGCGGGCAAGATTTGCAGTTTCTGCAGTAACATGCAAACAGGCAGACATTCTTAACCCTGCTAAAGGCTTTTCTTTGGCAAATCTTTCACGAACACGAGCCAAAACTGGCATATCCGTATCTGCCCACATAATTCGTTTTTTACCCAATGCCGCCAACTTCAAATCTTTTACATCATTCTTTATCGCCTTGCCCGTGGACATGAAAAACTCCTTTGACAACTTTTGTTTAACTAGACTCATCATATGAATAGAGGATTTCATGCTCTTTTCGCAATAGAAAATCCAAAAAATATTGTATACTTTAACCAGATTAGTTGATTTGTTGACTAAAAATAAGCAAGGATAATGCAGTAATACCCTTGTAAACAGAACTTGTAAGCCAGTTTTTTTTACTAAAAGTGATTTCAAAACAATTATCAAAGTTGACTAGTTTTGCTACAATCTACATGGACGGATTTTTATTTACAGTTTAGTTTTTTTTAACATCAGAATATTTGAAATTCAGGATAATTTAACATTATGGCATCTAATTTAAATGAACAGTTATTCTCAACACCACTACCACCTTTCCAACATGGTCTTTACGACCCTAAGTTCGAAAAAGATTCATGCGGAGTTGGGTTCATCGCCAACATTAAAGGCGTAAAAACCCACGATATTGTTAAAGATGGTTTGCTAATCCTGCTAAATCTTCAACATCGTGGAGCTTGTGGTTGCGATCAGGAGACTGGAGATGGCGCCGGCATATTAATTCAAATACCTCATAAGTTTTTTGCGGATGTTTGCTCACAATCAGGCTTAAGCATTCCTGAACCAGGTTCTTATGGCGTTGCTTTTGCCTTTTTGCCCAAAGATGCTACCGAAAGAACCTCATGCGAAAAAGCAATTGAAAAGCTGTGTAAAGAAACTGGCCTCAAATTTCTAGGCTGGAGGGATGTTCCGGTAGACTCCAACAGCGTTGGTTGGCTTGCAAGGTCGCAAGAACCCTACATGAAACAGGCTTTCATAGGGAAAAGCTCAAAATCCATGACTCAGGATGCCCTAGAGACAAAGCTTTACATCTTTCGCAGAAAAGTTGAAAACTGGTCTTACAGCAATGCCCAGCCAGGAATGCCTGCACCAATCTATTTCGCCAGCTGTAGTTCTAAGACAATTGTATACAAAGGCATGCTTAAACCTGACCAAGTAGACAAATACTTCCCGGATCTTATTAATCCTTTAATGGACTCTTGCCTTGCTGTCGTACATAGCAGATATAGCACCAACACATTTCCCCAGTGGAGCTTGGCACAACCTTTTAGGTTTTTGGCACATAATGGCGAAATCAACACTCTCCAAGGAAATGTGCACTGGCTTAAAGCCCGTTCTTCCATGATGCACAATGACCGCTTCGGCAAAGATATTGAACATGTCGTTCCTTTGCCTTCTGATGGACTAAGTGATTCTGCAATTCTCGATCAAGGTTTGGAATTACTGATCCAGGCGGGCCGAACTCTCCCGCACGCAATAACAATGATGGTGCCAGAGGCTTACGAAGGTCAGCCAGAAATGGACGCTGCAAAAAGAGCTTATTACCAGTTTAGCAGTTGTTTAACCGAACCATGGGATGGCCCTGCGGATCTTTGTTTTTCCGATGGAACGCTAGTAGGTGCTATGTTGGATCGTAATGGTTTACGCCCAAGCCGTTACATTATTACTGATGATGACATGGTGATTTTGGCAAGTGAAACGGGAGTGCTACCCATTCCTTCTGAAAAGATAATAGAAAAAGGCAGACTCCAACCCGGCCGAATTTTTCTGGTCGACACAGGATTAGGCAAAATTATTACTGATAAAGAAGCTAAAGAAGCTCTTGCAAAGCAAGCTCCCTACCTTGAGTGGATTGAGCAGCATCACCTTACTCTTGAAAAACTTCCAGAAGTTGAAATTGAAGATGGGTTTTCCAAGGAGTTCACTACTCTGTTAGAAAGACAGCGTGCATTTGGTTACACTCAGGAAGATATCAATCGTATTTTGCTTCCCATGGCGAAAGATGGCAAAGAGCCAGTTTCCAGCATGGGTACTGATATACCACTCGCAGTATTAAGTAATCGAAGCCAGTTACTTTTCCATTATTTCAAGCAGTTATTTGCTCAGGTCACCAATCCGCCTATCGATGCAATTCGTGAAGAAGTTGTCATGAGTACGGAATCGCTTTTGGGTAGCGAAGTTAATCTTTTAGGTGAAACTCCATTGCACGCCCGAATGCTTAGGCTTGAAACGCCAACCCTTACAGCATCAGAACTTGAAAGGATCAAACGCTGCAATATCACGGGTTTTGAAAGCAAAACCATTATGACCTTATTCAAGCGAAGCGAAGGGCCTTTGGGTCTCAAACTTGCATTACAACGGGTACGTGAAGAAGCTTCCGCTGCTGTTGAAGCTGGTGCCACTATTATTATTCTTTCTGATCGCGGCGTTGATAAAGATCATATTGCGATTCCATCCCTGCTTGCCACCGCTGGCGTGCATCACCACTTATTACGAAGTGGGCTAAGGGGCAAATGTGGGATTATTGTTGAAACAGGCGAAGCAAGAGAAGTCATGCATTTCTCACTTCTGATCGGGTATGGTGCCAGTGCCATTCATCCATATTTGGTATTTGAAACTTTTGAAGGTTTAAACCATGCCAACATGATGGTGGACAATAATGGTTCCCCACTTAGCTTGGGTTCTGCTGTCAAAAACTACATCAAATCAATTGATCAAGGCCTGCTTAAAATCTTCAGTAAGATGGGAATCAGTACACTTTTAAGTTACAGGGCTGCCCAAATCTTCGAAGCCATTGGCATCGACATGGATGTGATCAATGAATTCTTTTCTGGAACTCCCAGTCGAATTTCTGGAATTAGCCTCGAAATAATTGCAAAAGAGTCTATTCACCGCCATAGCTTTGCTTTTCCAGTGGACAGAAATTTAGAAGAACAAGAATTGGATGTTGGCGGAGAATACATGTGGCGTAGACGTGGCGAACATCACATGTGGAATCCTGAGACCATTCAGAAACTGCAATACTCCATCACCAAGGATAAGTATTCTTCCTACAAAGAGTTTTCGGAACTCGCAAGCGAAGAAGATGAACACTTGTGTACAATTCGGGGCCTCCTTGAAATTAAGAAGTCACCAAGACCTATCCCCTTGGAACTTGTCGAATCTGCAAAAGATATCGTCAAAAGATTCTGTACCGGTGCAATGAGCTTTGGATCAATTAGCAAAGAAGCGCACGAAACCCTTGCCATCGCAATGAACCGTATTGGCGGAAGAAGCAACACGGGTGAAGGCGGCGAAGACCCTGCAAGATTCAAGAAAGATTCCAACGGGGATTCACGTAATAGTGCTATTAAACAAGTGGCCAGTGGAAGGTTTGGAGTAACCTCCAACTATTTAGTCAATGCCACCGAGTTACAAATCAAGATTGCACAGGGCGCAAAGCCCGGTGAAGGCGGCCAATTACCAGGCCATAAAGTAGACAACTTTATTGCAAAGACTCGCTATAGCACACCGGGTGTGGGGTTAATTTCCCCTCCTCCTCACCACGACATTTACAGTATTGAAGATCTTGCCCAGCTAATCTTTGACCTTAAGAATGCCAACCCTCATGCCGAAGTTTCGGTAAAACTAGTTGCAGAAGTTGGTGTTGGAACAATCGCTGCTGGAGTCGCAAAGGGCTTTGCAGACAGGATTCTAATTAGTGGTGATTCCGGTGGAACCGGTGCATCGCCATTATCAAGCATCCGTCATGCAGGAGTTCCATGGGAATTGGGCCTTGCGGAAACCCAACAAACATTAGTTCGAAACGGGCTAAGAGGCCGGGTCAGGGTACAAACTGATGGGCAGTTAAAAACTGGGCGCGACATTATTGTTGCCGCTTGCTTAGGCGCTGAGGAATATGGTTTTTCTACTGCACCACTGATTGCAATGGGTTGCATCATGATGCGGAAATGCCATCTCAACACATGCCCCGTAGGCATTGCTACTCAAGATCCAGTTCTCAGGGCACAATTCCAAGGTACCCCAGAGCAAGTCATCAATTACTTGTTTTTTGTTGCAGAAGAAGTGCGCGAGTATTTAAGCGCAATGGGTTTCCGAAGCTTGGATGAAATTATCGGCAGGGCCGACCTTCTTAAACAACGCAAAGTTGATCACTGGAAGGGGAAAAATGTTGATCTTTCCTCCATCCTGCAAATGCCTCCTGTCGCTGTTGGGACTCCGATTCGGTGTGTCGAAAAACAATCAGATCGCATTGCTGACCAAATAGATTGGGAGCTTATCAAAGTTTGTAACCCTGCCATCGAAAGGGCCGAGAGAGTTCAATTCGAATCTCCTATCGCAAACAAAAACAGAACTGTAGGTACTCTTTTAAGCTACTTCGTCACCGCCAAACATGGGGAAGATGGATTGCCAGAAGATACCATTGATTTGCAATTTAATGGCAGTGCAGGCCAGAGTTTTGGCGCATTCATCACCAAGGGCATTACGATGCGCATCAGGGGTGATGCAAATGACTATGTAGGCAAAGGATTGTCGGGCGGAAAGATTATTGTTGCCCCAACGGCAGATTCTAAGTTCATCCCTGAGAAAAACATCCTTATCGGTAATGTTGCACTTTATGGCGCTACCGCAGGCGAGGCTTATTTCCGAGGGATTGCTGGCGAAAGATTTGCTGTCCGAAATAGCGGTGCAAAAACTGTTGTTGAAGGCGTTGGCGATCATGGTTGCGAATACATGACTGGAGGTGTTGTTGTTGTTCTAGGTAAAACCGGACGCAATTTCGCTGCAGGAATGAGTGGTGGGCTCGCCTTTGTTTACGACATTGATGGCGACTTTAAAGATAATTGCAATCACGAAATGGTCGATCTTGTTCCTATCGTTGACTACAAAGATATTGCTACAATCAGCAATCTTGTGAACAGACATGTACTGTACACAGGGTCAACGGTCGCAGAAAATATAGTCAACGATTTTTCGACTGCATTATCGCATTTCAAAAAAGTGTTCCCCAAGGATTACAGACGGGTGCTTGAAGCAAAACGTGTTGCTCAAAGGCAATGGGAACTAGTAAACGGGTAATAGGCAATAAAACTTTAGGTGTACTTTTAATTATTTTCCCTTAGGCTCAATGGTTTAAAACATGGCAGATCCACGCGGCTTCTTGAATATTGAACAACAAAAACACACTCCTCGTCCCGTTTATCAGCGGATCAAGGATTACAACGAAATATATCAACCTCTGCCCGAAGAAAGTATTCGTGCGCAGGCCTCGCGTTGCATGGATTGTGGCGTCCCCTTCTGCCATACCGGTTGCCCACTCGGAAATCTAATCCCGGATTGGAATGACTTAGTCCATCGCAATCGTTGGGAAGAAGCCTTGAAGGAACTTCACAGCACCAACAATTTTCCTGAATTTACTGGCAAGACTTGCCCTGCACCTTGCGAGGCTTCCTGCGTTCTGGAAATTACATCACCTGCTGTTACAATTAAAAACATCGAGCTCGCGATTGTTGATAAAGGCTGGGAAATGGGCTGGATTGTACCTACTCCCCCTGAAAAAATCTCGGGAAAGAAAGTAGCCGTGATTGGTAGCGGGCCCGCTGGACTTGCCGCTGCTCAACAACTTTGCAGAGCTGGGCACGCTGTAACCGTTTACGAAAAAGACGATATGTATGGCGGGTTGCTCATCTACGGCATCCCTGACTTCAAAATGGGAAAATTCTACATCGAACGCCGAATCAATCAAATGGAAGGTGAAGGCGTAAAATTCATCAACAACGCTGATGTTGGTAAAACCATCAGTGCCGACGAAATACTTTCTTCGTTTGATGCAATATTAATGGCTACCGGGTCTAGCATTGCCCGAGAATTAGAAATACAGGGCAGGAATATGGCAGGTATTGAACTTGCTATGCCTTTCCTTACCCAGCAAAACCGAAGGTGCCTCGATAAACCCGTCACCGAAAAAGAAATCTTGGCTACAGGCAAAAATGTAATCATCATCGGTGGTGGCGATACTGCTGCAGATTGTTTGGGTACATGCCACAGGCAAGGTGCAAAATCGATTATGCAAATCGATTACAACCCAAGACCTCCTGAGAATTACAATTCTGAAACACCTTGGCCCCTTTGGCCCAAGATCCTGAGGTTATCCCCTGCTCATGAAGAAGGTGGCAGAAGAGATTGGCAAATTAAATCCTCTAAATTTGTTGGCGACTCCAAAGGCCATGTAAAAGAACTTCATGCTGTAAGGGTCAATCAATTCTATGACGAAACAGGCGAAAGGCAGTTTGAAGAAATCAGGGGTACGGATCTTGTATTCCCTTGCGATCTGGCTTTGATAGCGATCGGCTTTACCGGCGCTGACAAAGGGTTGCCAGCAATGTTTGATGTAGAAATTGATTCAAGAGGAAACATCGGTACGGGGCGCAAAAACTACAGAACTTCCAAGCCGAATATTTTTGCTGCGGGTGACGCTAGACGTGGACAATCGCTTGTCGTCTGGGCTATCGCTGAAGGCAGAGAAGCAGCGCGAGAAATCGATGAATATCTCATGGGTAAATCCAGTCAATTAAAAGCACGAGACACCTCATTGCTTCAAATTGGTTTACCTGGGATGACAAAATAACAAGACACACTTAGCCCTTATTTTCATCCCATACCCTTAAGCAATGATTTGATCAATCACTTTGCGTAGGGGTACTTTGTTGGAATTTAACATTACCAATATTTTAAGCTTGGCTTTTTAATGGCCAACTACCTTGACCTTACTAAATGTTTTAAGATAATTTTATGAACACGCAAAATTCAAACAGAATCAATAAGTCTAATGTAACGGTTGGTCCACTTTTAAAGCCTTCGGATGACAAAGATTTTTGGCTTTCTAAAACCCCTTCCGAGCGCCTTCAATTCGTTCAAATATTAAGGCAACTTAACTATGGCCAATATCAATCTACCGCTCGACTTCAAACAATTCTTACAGTTACTGAACGAATACCAGGTTAGAACACTTTAAGGCAAACAAAAAAGCTGCAGGCAGGTTTAAAGACTTAAACGATTTGGAAAACCTTCCTTGAACCCAATAAAGCTAAAACCCAACTTCCATCAATCTAAACAAAATAGCCCATAATCCTAGGCAATGATTTGATCAATCACTTTGCCGGTGCTTATCGGAAAGGGCCGGTTAAAGTTGTTTTTTATTTCGGTGCTGGGGTTGATGCCCATCAAATGAAAAAAGGTTGCAGAAAGATCTTCGGGACGAACAGGGTCTGTTGCAGGAAATGCCCCTTTGGAATCTGAAGAACCGAACACAAAACCTTTTTTAACACCACCGCCTGCAAAAAGAACCGTGTAACATTGAGGCCAATGATCACGGCCGGAAAGATTATTCATTTTTGGTGTTCGACCAAATTCACCCGCCCAGAATATCAAAGTTGAATCAAGCAAGCCCCTCTCTTCCAAATCCAAAATCAAGGTTGGTAAAGTTTTATCCGTGATGGGCAGAAGATGATTTTTCATTACCGGATACATGGGTTTATCACGGAATCCATGGGTATCCCACCCACCTTCGCAACCGCCAATCTGCGAAGAAAAATAAACATTAATAAATGCCGCACCTGCCTCCACCAATCTTCTTGCAAGAAGGCAAGATTGCCCATATGTGGTTCTGCCATAGCGTTCCCGCACCGCAAGGGGTTCCGCAGAAATATCAAATGCAGTTCGAATAGTTTTGGAAGTAAGCATATCATGAGCGCGATCATAATTATCCTGAATGCCCTTAGCCTTGGAAGATTTCTCAAGGATTTTGGTTTCAGCATCAATGATAGACATCATTTCTTTGCGGTTTGCAATTCTTTCAGGGTTGATACCAGAAGGAAGGACAAGTTCGGGAAGGTTGAAATCTGTAGAGTTGGGATCTTGGCCAATGAAAAAAGGATCGTAGGTTTTCCCCATAAAACTAGCATGTTGCCCGGGGGTAACCGACCCATCCCTGATTACATGAGGAAAAGAAATAAAGGGCGGCACACCTCCAGATTTCGGATTAAATTTACTGACAATCGAGCCATAAGCTGGAAACAAATCAAGTGTATCACGCAACCTTTGATCATCGGTTGCAGGCGAATAACCTGTAAGGCTGTAATAAGCTGCAGAATTATGATTCTTCATCTCATGATGCACACTTCGAACAATGGTTACTCGATCCATTACCTTGGCCATATTGGGAAGCATTTCCCCGATAGGCATAGAAGGAACAATCGAAGAAATCCCTTTGAGAGGCCCCCGATATGCATCAGGTGCATTGGGTTTCAAATCAAAAGTATCCATCTGGCTTGGGCCACCAAATTGGTGTAAAAATATAATTGATTTTGCTTTCGCTTTGGGGCTTGCAGCTAGAAGAGTACTAGGCAAAGCAGAGCCGACAACAGAAAGAGCAGCGCCTTGCCTGATAAAACCTCTTCGCGAAAACATACCCTAACCTCTTGATCTGTTTTATATTTAAGACTGGTACCCGGTACTAATCTTTTTGAAAATCAATAACTTGCAAAGTCAAACCGCCAAGAATATTGAGCCATTTCAAATCGGTGGAACCTTCGCTAAACTTAATATGTGTTCCATCAACAAGAGTTTGATTCCAAGTGGGGTCCGCGGTAAGCCATTGTTTGCCATCATGGAACTCGGCCCAAGCATGCCAAGCCATTTTAGGAATTTTTTCGCCAGCCATATAAGCAATACCGCCCACTTCTCTGGAAGGTATATTAAGAGCGCGCGCCAAAGTTACAAAAAGGAGTGTATGTTCGGTGCAATCGCCTGCTTTTTTATCAAGAATATCAAGTGCATTATCACTATTTTTAGCCATGGTTTTTTCAAGATTTGTAAAAATCCATTTAACAATCCGGGAAGCCTTTTCGAAATCCGTAGTGGCATCACCAATAATTTTAGTGGCTAGAGCGATAATTTTAGGATTATCAGAAGGAATGCTTATACTGGAGGCAAGGGAGCGCTTTCGTTCATCTAGAAGAAGCGCCTGCCCATTTTTAATAATAAAATCTCGCTTGATCTCCATAACCAAATTATTGTCTTTACCCTTGCTGATTATTTGCCTATGCGATTGGGGCACATCAAAATCATCATCAGCAACAAAACTCAATTTGAGTGATTTAATTTTAACGGGATCACCCAGCTTTTTGTCCAAGGTGACTGCAGATATTTGAATAAGATCCACAAGATCATTATCAAGCTTTTTAGCAACATCATTACTTTCAAGACGATATTCGATGATTTTCCCCATACGGCCATAATGAAGCCTGCCATTATTTTCTAAAAGGGAATAAAAAAGGGCACCATGAGTTTCTTGATCCACTTCATGAACCATCAAATCACCACCAGTTACTTGGATATTTTTTTTACTTTTGTAGATATAGCGGGTGGGAACATTAAGATCGTCTTCTTCTACCGAGGTGGAAAAGCAATCGAAGGTGTCCCCTTTGATGCGTTTACTTTTAAGCCAAGAAGCGAGTTCCAATTGCATGGAAAGGTTTTCTTTGGGTTTGGAAACCTTCTTTTCATCTTTACGATTTTGGGTAGTGGTAACCAAAGTAAAGCCACCTTTTTGCAAGTTAAGTTCTCTAGTTTTTTTGGCACCATTCTCAAGATGAAACGATTTGATAAGAAGAATCTCACCTTTACCCTCAAGACTGTAAAAAACTTCTGTCCTATCGATAACTTCAGTTTTATTTCCGCCAAAAAGTGCTTTGAAATACGACTCTGAAACTTGGGAAACTACTTCCAACCCATTAAGCTTGGTAATTTTAATCTCATCAGTATCCCAGCCAACTTTTTTCCCACCCATGTAATTTCCGTAAGAAGACACACCCAAATGTTCCTTAATAAACCCAAGGAGTTCATTATTGATCTGGGGTTGCTTCAGGTCGGTTTGAAAACAAAAAGCAAGAGGAGTTTGTAATAAAACCAACACCAAAACAGTAGAGTAAACATAGATGTTTTTCATTATTGCCTTAATAAGAATTCCTTAGAGTTGACTATCCCCCAAAGAATATCTTCCCAGCCATCTCTAGGGTTTTTAGATTTGAGTAAAATAGCTTTGGCTTTTGCAGTTTCAAGGGAGGATGGTTGCCTGGCAAAAGCTATTAAAAAAACTTCTTTAAGTGCAACTTCGGGTTTCATATCATCCTTTAAAAACTTCTCGATCCGATTTCCCTGATCAGACAATAAATCTAAAACAACCTCTCCAGAAATCATAAGAAATGCCTGACCCAGCGTGTTATCTTCAGCCCGTTCACATTCACATGTTAGAGAACGACTAGGTTTCCCGAACGAAGCTAAAAATCTGCCAAATGCTAGACCTTTGTCCTTAGAACCAGAACGAATCCCCGGACTCGCCACGACTGTTGGTGCCCCATTAAAACTTTGTGCCACCAACTTTTTACCAGCAACCTTGCTAATGGCATCCAACAATTCCTCGGCTTGCAAAGGTCGGGATTTGAAATAAGCAAAATTACCAAAATCATCAGGTGAATTCAAAGAAGCAGAACTTCTTTGATAAGTTGCAGATGCGGTAATAACACGAATCATGTGTTTTAAACTGAAGCCTGATTTTTGAAAATCTGCAGTAAGAGCTTGAAGTAAATCATTGTTAGCAGGTAAATTAGTTTCCCGAAAATCATCAATAGGATCAACAATACCGCGGCCAAAAAGGTGGAACCAAATGCGATTAGCTTGGGCTTTTGCAAAGTAAGGATTCTGCGGATTAGCCAACCAACCTGAAAGTTGTGTGAGCCACTCACCATTTTTTTCGAGAATTAAATCTTTACTGCCCAAGAACCGTGGTTCAAGAGGTTTGCCATCTTTTGGATCAAGAACAGCACCAACACGGTTCACCAAAATAATTTGTTCTCCAACGAATTCATTCTTGTCTAATTTGTCCTTCTTATTGTTTTCAAAAATCCGATAGTCAAGCCTAGAAAAAAAGCCCGCAAATCGATGATAATCTTCCTGCGTCCACTGATCAAATGGATGGTTATGGCATTTAGCACATTGCAACCTTAG
>CAMDHK010000035.1 GCA_945897965.1 Candidatus Kuenenia stuttgartensis
ATGTGCTTTTTGCATTCGATGTATTTGAAGCAGAACAATCACGCGCCTGCCTCGATCGAGTTGATGTGTGGTACGAACCGCCCTGGTTTACCTTCGATGGGTGCCTGGTTGAACTATGGGCTAGGTTCGATGAATCAGGATTTGCCTTCGTTTGTTGTATTGCACGATACGAGGCCGCGTGGCGATGATCAAATCTGGTCTGCAGGCTTTTTGCCAAAATCATATCAGGCCCTTGCGCTTGATGCGCGACGAAAAGAATCGATCGATAATCTTTTCCGTGATCAAAAACATACAGATGCCCAACAAGTTGCACAATTGGATCTGATGCGTAAGCTGAATCAACATCATGCATCTTCCCGCCCTACGCAATCCGATCTATCGGCGCGCATCAACTCTTACGAGCTGGCGTATCGTATGCAAATGGCTGCACCCGAGGCTCTTGATATCAACAAGGAGACCCAAACAACACAGAAGCTTTATGGCCTTGATAAGCCTGAATGCGCAACATTCGCAAGGCAGTGCTTGGTTGCACGCAGAATGGTTGAGCGAGGCGTGCGCTTTGTGCAAATCTTTGCGGGCAAGGGTGTTGGCGGTGATGGCAGCGTGAATGATGTGCCTTGGGATTGCCATAGCGATGTGCAAACGAACCATCGATCGTGCGCATTACATACCGATCAACCAGCAGCGGCATTGTTGACAGATTTAGCAGCTAGGGGATTACTTGATTCTACTCTAGTGATTTGGGGAGGCGAATTTGGTCGCACTTCCGATTCGCAAGGAGCCAAGGGCCGCGATCATAATCCGAATGGGTTTACCATTTGGCTTGCTGGCGCTGGTGTTAAGGGTGGTTTTCACTTCGGTGCAACTGATGAATTCGGTTATAAAGCAGTTCAAAATAAAGTTCATGTGAATGATTTACATGCTACGCTGCTACATCTTATGGGTCTTGATCATACTAAGCTTACCTATCGCTTCAACGGGCGGGATTATCGCTTAACCGATGTCGCAGGTGAAGTGGTGAAAGATATTTTGATTTAAAGTAGCTCGATCTTAAGTTCGAAGTGCAATCAGATTTCAGGGCTATGAATATAATGCCATCACTTTTTCGAATATTATCTGCATCGTTTTTAATGCTGTTGTTGAGGTCAGACCATATTTTTGCAGAGCCTCCCAAAGCAATATTCGATGAGAAACAGCGCGAGTTTTTCAAGAGCTATTGCGTCCGTTGCCACAATGCTGAAAAGCAGGAAGGCAAGCTTCGCCTAGATGATATTTCGTTTGCGATTGATTCGGTGGAAAAGGCGGATCGCTGGCAGAAGATTCTTAATCAAATGAACTCAGGCGAGATGCCCCCTGAGGATGCCAAACAACCAGAGAGGGTCGCAAAGACCGAGTTTTTGGATTTACTCTCTCGCACTTTGGTTACCGCGCGCAAGTCGCTGGTTGATGGTGGTGGGAATATCACCATGAGAAGGCTGAACAGGCGCGAGTATAAAAATACGATCCGTGATTTGCTCGGGGTAGAAATCAATGTGCGTGAGCTTCCTGCGGATGGCGGTGCGGGCACCTTCGATACGGTCGGCTCATCTCTCTTCATGTCTTCGGATCAGTTCGAGCAATACCTTGCCATCGGGCGACAAGCTCTGGATGAACATTTCTCACGCTTTGTGTTGCCATCAGGCGCACAACCAAGGAAGATGCATGTAGAGGCAGAGGCGACGAACGTACGCATTGCTAAAGGACTTCAACAGCGCGTGGACGATCACGACCGCTATGCGAAATGGACTACTGCGGTCGATTCTGCAGCGCAAAAGCCTGAGAATGCGGCCGTCGCCTTACAGATTCGAGCCGAGAAGAAAGACAAACCCACCCACATTTATTTCTCTTGGAATAAAATTCCCGGCGCGCCATCGCCTAAGGATTTTGGCTTTGTTGATGCGGTGAATGCGGATGAACAGGGGCGTAGGGACTGGGTGCATTTTGTGCCTCACCACCGCGCTTATATGCAACACCCGTTAACAAAGACGGGCGCGTTTCTAACAATAGATGATGCTTTTGTAAACTCGCGCCAGATTTTTCGCATCCCCAACGATTGGCCTGCAGGTGATTATGTCGTGCGTGTGAGGATTGCGGGGATGGAAGGCATACCGAAGGAGAGGCGCTTTGTCGAGTTCGGCCCTCAGCACGAAGGGGGTTCATGTTCGGTTATAAGCACGCACGAAATTACGGGTACGCAGGGCGTTCCGCAGGTGCTCGAGATTCCGCTGAAATTCTCACCTACAAACACATGCGTTTTCATGTTTCGCGAACGTGGATCACACGAATCCGATGCTGCCTCAAGCCGTCTCTTTGCCGAGGCGAAGCAGCGCAATGGCATTGGCCCTGAGTTCGCGTTATGGATCGATTGGATTGAAGTGGAAAGTGCGAACGGATCCAAAGTTACGGTCAAGACAATCAAAGAGCGTCGCGAAGTAGAGTTGCATGCGAATGCAATGGTCGGTGGTACCTACAACGGTTATTTCAAAGGTGGTAATGAGGCTGCCAAAAAGTTCCTAGAGACTGGACAACCTCAAAAAGGCATCCCCGATGAACTAGAGGCAAAGTTTCGTGTGAAGGTTTTCGAGCAGCATGGGCCTAGCTTTTTAAGGTATTTGAATGATCCCCTTACGAAGACTGGTGCGTACCTTACCACATTTAATGTGCATACGGAGGAAGTAATTACACTGCCTCCGGATCAACCATCAGGGTGGCTTAAGACAAAGCACGAAGTTGAAAACGCAGTGCCCGGCGAATACATGTTGCGCTTCCGTATTGGTGCGGTAAAGGGCACGCCCAAGGAGAGGCACTTTGTCGAGCTAGGCAGCAGGAAAGAAAAAGATGAATTTGGTTTGATGCAGACCTTTCAGATTAGTGGTAGCACCGATGCCCCCCAGATAATCGAAGTGCCTGTTAGCATTACAGCCATTGGGCCACGCACTTTTGTGCTTCGCGAAAAACGCGATGTGAAGCTAGATCATGAAATTTATACTGCTGCGCAAAAAGCAACTGGTGTTGGTCCTCCAAGTGCGCTGTGGATCGACTGGGTGGAGTGGGAAGGCCCTCTAGTGAAGCAAATGCCGGTTGCAAAAATTCAACACATCGAACCCGAATCGCGTCGGGCAGAGGTGGAGCGTAGCCACCTTCGCTACAAATTTCTTAACGAGCAATATGGCAAATGGAAGGCTGCGGGTGGCGAGGAAGCAAAGTTAAAGGATTTTGGCTTCACCGACAAATCGCATGCTGAGTTCGCCAAGGTTGTGTGGGAAAGCAACAACCGTTGGTTTCAACAATACCTTGACAGGCCTCTTTCAAAGACTGGGCTTTATCTTGATAACACGGTCAATGAAACCTCTGAATATGCGATAGATTTACCATCGAATCTTGAGACAGGTGATTATGTGATGCGAGTAAAGATTGGCCGTATTCCTGGCATGCCGGCTGAGCGTGCCTTTCTTTCTTTTGTCGAAGCCAGCCCGATCGACAAGGATGATCGCACCTTTCTTTCAAACAAACAGATAACGGCGAATATCGGCAAACCTGAGATTATTGAACTGCCATTTAAAGTGAGGCCGGGAGGGGCACGCAAGTTTATCCTGATGGAAAAGCGCCCGTTGAAGAAGGAGGGAATCAGTCTGCCCGGTCGCACCCGTGCCATCACTGATGCGAAGCAGCGTGATCCCGTTTTGTGGATTGACTGGATTGAATACGAAGGCCCGCTTGGTGCCAGTGATTCAAAAGCGAAAATAATTCCGGTAGTTTTTGAAAACAAGAATAGTGCAAGTGAGCGAGATCATGCCCGGAAAATCATCGAGACATTTGCTGTTCGCGCTTTCCGTGATAAGGCACCCAAACCAGAATATATAGAAAAATTAGTGAAGCTATTTGATATGCGAGTCAAGGCGGGGGATAAGTTTGAAAATGCAATTAAGGAACCGCTAAGCGTAGTCTTAGCCACACCACATTTTTTATACCTCAGCGAACCAGCAGAGGAGAAGAATCCACGCGCATTGACACCCTTGGAATTTGCCTCCCGCCTTTCGTATTTTTTATGGAGTGCGCCCCCAGATGAAACACTGCTTGCACTTGCTAGGAGTGGTGAGTTGAAGAAGCCCGATGTGCTTGCGTTGCAGGTGGATCGCATGATCGAGAGTAGCAAGTCACGGGAGTTTGTACATGGTTTTATTTATCAATGGCTTCGCATGGATCGTCTGGATTTCTTTCAATTTAACACGCAGCTTTATCGTGATTTTGATGAAAGCACGAAAGCTGCGGCCCGTAATGAAGTCTTTCGAACTTTCGAGCATATCCTTCGTATGAATAGCAGCGTGCGTGATTTGTTGAAGGCCGATTATGTTGTCATCAATGGTCTACTTGCAAACTATTATGGAATTGATGGCATAAGCGGTGATGAATTTCGCAAGGTTGCATTGCCTGCTGGATCGCCTCGCGGGGGTTTGCTGGGCATGGCAGCGATCATGGCAATGGGAAGTAACGGAGAAGTCACTAGCCCGGTAGAGCGGGGAGTTTGGGTTCTAAGGTTTCTACTTAATGACCCCCCTCCACCTGCACCCCCTGCTGTGCCCCAACTAACCAGACTAGAGGGCAAGTTGTTAACCTCCAGAGAAAGGCTTTTGGCACATCAGGAAGAACCACAATGTGCAAGCTGCCATCGTAAGATCGACCCGATTGGATTTGGATTAGAGAATTTTAATGCGGTTGGTAAATGGCGTACTGAGGATTCCTATGAGAAAAAGGGTGTGGGCAAGAAAAATTGGACCATCGACCCATCCGGGGCATTCCATAAAGGTCAGGCTTTCAAGGATTATTTTGAATTACGCGACATTGTGGCTTCGAAACCCGCAGACTTTTCCCGTGGCCTGGCAGAGGCCTTGATTGAATATGCCCTTGGTCGGCCCTATGGCTTCAGTGATGAAGATCTTGCTGCAGCTATAGTTTCTCAGGCAGGAAAAAAAGAATTTGCAATACGCGAATTTATTCATGAACTAGTAAAGAGTAAAGCTTTTCAAACAAAGTGAGAAATTATGCAAGTTACAAAATCTAGGCGTCATTTTCTTCGTAGTGCGAGTGCATTAATTGCATTGCCTGCGCTTGAATCATTTGGTTTTCGCAAGTTGGCCCCTGCCGCTAATCCTGAGAATCCCCGTCCCAAGCGTGCGGTATTTCTCAACTTTGGATGGGGCGTGACCAATGAAACATGGTTTCCTGATTTGAAGCAGACAGGTGCCAATTATCCTTTGCCTCCCGGGTTGGTTCCTTTAGCAAGGCACAAGGCGGATATCACGGTTGTTCAAGGGCTTTCAAACAAGTTTGCTAATGAAGCCCATTGGGGCAGCACCTTCTGGCTTACGGGAGCCAATCGCTATGCAGAACCCGGCCAGAGTATGCACAATAGTATTTCCGTAGATCAAGTTGCAGCATTGCAGTTTGGCAAAGAAACTCGCTTTGCATCGCTTCAACTAAATAGCCCTGATGTAAATAATTCGGGCCATGGCCCCGGACTTTCCCTTGCATGGGATTCCCGTGGTAAGCCTGTTGCTGGTCTCGATAATCCAGTATTTGCCTTTCATAAGTTATTCTCTGCTGATACCACGCCCCTTGCAGAACGACAAGCAATGCTTGCACAAAAACGAAGTGTTTTGGATGCAGTGCTAACCGATGCAGGTGACCTACAACGAAGCTTGAACAAGACCGACACCGCTAAATTAGATGAGTATTTTCAGAGCATCCGAGACATTGAAACTCGGCTTGGTAAAGACGAGCAATGGCTTAATGTACTCAAACCCAAAGCTGCACTTACTGAACCCAAGCAAGGGCTTGCTGGGCGTGATGAAGTTGCGCTTATGTATGATATTATCGTTGCTGCACTTCAAACCGATAGCACACGGGTAATTACTTATCGCCAGCCTGTTGGTACATTGCTTCAAAGCCTTGCAATCAAAGTTGCGCCACATGATATGAGCCACTACTCACCCGGCGATAGAATGGAAGCATCCCAGAAGCGGGACGTTGCCCAAAGCGAACTCCTCGCCCGTCTTATGGATAAACTCAAAGCCACCAAGGAACCTGATGGCACCAGCCTTTTTGATCATACCGTGCTCGCTTATGGCAGCAATATTCGTACGATCCATTACCTTGATAACTGTCCGACAATTCTTGCTGGGGGTGGTGCGGGGTTAAAGCGGGGGCAGCATATTTCGTTGCCTAAGAACACACCACTTTCTAATGCATGGCTCACTTTGCTTCATGGCATAGGTGTCAAAGCTGAGCGCCATGGCGATAGCACTGGCATTATCAAGGAACTTATTTCTTAAAGTCTTCACCTAGGTTTCAAGTTGTTATTTAAAAGGTGTTGTTTAAAAATTAATAGTTACCAATTTTATATCCTAAATTACTTTTATTACGCGACTTACAGCTTTAACTTTTTTAAAAATACAAATAATTTGACGAAAACAAACAAAATGTCCAAATCGTGCCTATAATTAAGTTAGCTTGGGACAGACTTTGGGCGAGTCTTCCCGGGTCAGCCTCAGGAGAGCAATCTCCTGCGGCGTTTTTATTTACCCACCTCTAACAAATAATGAAATAAATCCCCACCTCGATCATGCGCATCTTGTACACAAAGATTTACCATCCCCCCAGCAGGCATCTTAAAACTTAAAGATGCATCCCGTGATTCTTTCGAGTCATCTGCAAAAAAAAGTTTAACTCCCGCATCATCATAAACCGTAAGCATGGCATCCAAAGGCGAGCCAAATTTTTCTGCATGAATTTTAACTTGTATTAAACTCCCAGGATCCGCCTTAATTTTAAAAACATCAACATCCTGATTTGCTTGAATTTTGCCATGCACCATGGATGGGATAGTCAACTCTTGGGCTTGGGTAAATCCTTGATTTGGTTCTTTCTCTAATAGGATGCCATTCTTGACCAGCAACTCAAAAGGCTTGGAATTCAGGGCATCTGTTTTCGCGACTAATTCTAGACGATCTTCTTTTTGTGAAGTAATTTCAATTTCGACTTCGGTATCGCCAAGCTTGTCTGCAGACATTCCTTGTGGAACCCCTGCTTTGCCCTTGCGAATAATTTTTACTTTTTTTCCTGCAACTTCCACCGAGGTAACAAGATCGAGTTGCTTGCCCCTGAGAAGAATTTTGGAAGTTTTATCCTGCTCCATGAAGGGTGGGATCACCATGAGAATCTTGGGCGGCTCTGGGGGCTTCTCCGCTTTTTTCTTTTCCTGCCCTACTGCATTATTACTTAACAGCAAGCCAACCAAGCTCACGGTAAGGAATAGCAATCGAATAAAATTAAACATACAACTCTCGCACGGGTTCGCCCTGATCCAGAATTTCAATCGGTCTGCCATCGGGCGAAAGCAGTTGTTTTCTTGGGTCGATTCCAAGCGATTCAAAAATAGTACAGGCAACATCAGCTGGGCTTACAGGCCTGCGAGTAACAAATGCACCTAACTTATCGGTTGCACCCAGAATAAATCCAGGCTTTACCCCTGCGCCTGCAAATAACAGGGAGGCTGCTTGAGCCCAATGATCCCGGCCTGCATCTTTGTTGATCTTTGCAGTACGGCCAAATTCGCCATAGACTGCAAGCAAGGTATCATCCAGTAAACCACGAACTTGGAGATCCTCAATTAGTGCGGAGAGCCCTTTGTCAAATTCGGGCAGTTTCTTGTCGCAGCCTTCGAATATTTTCGCATGGTGATCCCAGCCACCGTAGTTGACCGTGGTGAAGCGCACGCCATTTTCCACCAACCTGCGTGCTAACAAACAGCTTTGGCCAAAAGTAGTACGGCCGTAGCGATCTCTTAATTTATCGTTCTCTGAACCGATGGCAAAAGCTGATCTGGCTTTGGGCGAAAGCACCAATTCAGAAGCGCGTTGTTGGAATTCGCCAAAGGTTTTCACCTGCTCGGAGTTATCGAGTTTCTTGGCGAGTTGATCAACTGCCTGTCTTAGATTGCCCCTGCGTTCCAACCGTGTTGGGGATAGTTGTTCAGCAGGAGAAAGATCTTGTACCTTAAAATTCGCGTCGTTGGGATCGCCTGCTTTGAATGATTCGTATCTGCCACCCAGATAGGCGCTTTTTCCTAGTTCCCAGGTGAAGGATGGGTTTCGCGGTACTGCAACATAAGGAGGCATGGAACCACCCAGACCGGTTTCATGGGCAACGACTGCGCCTATTGCGGGGAAGTCGCCAAAGGCAGAGCCAAAGCGCCCAGACATCGCCCAGTTGGTAGCAGTTTCATGATGATCGTTATTGTGTGCGCCCGAACGAACCAATGCGACTTTATCCATCACCTTTGCCATGTTGGGCAGAAGCTCACCAATTCTTAAACCGGGCACTACGGTATCGATGGATTTGTATTTCCCCCGTACTTCTTCGGGCGCATCGGGTTTCATGTCGAAGGTATCGTGATGAGTTAACCCGCCACCTAAGTAGACAAGGATTACGCTCTTAGCACGGGCTTTCTTAGTTTTAGCCTGAGCTTCTAATTGTAAAAGCGACGGTAGTGAAAGGCCAGCGATGCCACCCACCCTGAGAAAATCTCTGCGGTTTACACCATCACAGTTATAAGCTTTTTTTCCTAGTACCAGATCTAGCATGGCTTCATCCTTTATATTCAGGTGGCTTAATGATTAAATGAAAACTCCACCGTGTTCAACAATGCCCAGAATGCATCTTGATAAAACTCTTCCTTCGAGGTCGACTTTGCTAATTCCTTAACTAGGGCAGAGGTTTCTTTTTCTGTCGGAAGTCGTGATAAGGTCGTAAGGAACATTTCTGAGATTTTACCGTTATCTGTTCGTTTATCAGAGATGAGGGTTTTTAGTTTGCCCTTGGGATTGCCCATTTTATCTGCAATCCATTGCCCGTTTTGCAAGTGCAACAATTGGGGCAGGCTTACTTCTTCGGATCGTTCGCAAGCACAAGCTGTAACTCTTTCTGATCTGCCAAACACTGAAAGAAAGTAAGAACGGATGCTCGGGTCGGGTACTTGTACCGCACGAATCCCTTCGGGATAGCCGGGGAAATTTTCGGGTATACCTGTTGAAAAGCTAACTGCATCAAGGATAACTTCAGCACCCAGGCGTTTGGGATAATAGTGGGAATAAAACCGGGTGTCAGTTTCATTTCCTGGAACCGTTCCCGATTCGAGTTGGTAAGTCTGAGAGTTAAGAACCAAGCGGATCAAATGCTTTGTATCGCACTTATTCTTGATGAATTCGCTTTTAAGATAAGCCCAAAGTTCTTTGTTGGAGGGCGGGTTACTCGAACGCAAATCATCCACCGGTTCGACAAGGCCCATACCCATGAAATGTTTCCAAACCCGATTGACCAAGGCTCCATGAAATGATTCGTTTGCTGGGTCGATCATCCATTTGGCAAGCGCCTGCCTGGGGTCGGTTTCTTTGTTGGTTTCAACAGGGGTTCGGTCGATGGGTCTTGGGTTTAGGAATTCACCGGTTCGGGGTTGGGTTACGCCGAGGGGGCGTTTTTGTTCATCTTCTTTTAAGTTTGCGAAAAGTGTGGTGACACCATCTTTAGGATCTTTTCGATCCAGTCGCAGCCTCGAGAAAAAACCTGAGAAACGATAAAAATCATCTTGGGTGTATTTCTCAAGTGGGTGGTTATGGCATTGGGCACAGCCAATGCGGGTGCCCAGAAAAGATTGTGCCATGGATGCTACGACTTCGCTGCGATGGGCCTCGCGCTGTTCCCCCACCGTTACGATGAAATAACCAACCGAGGGGTTTTCAGACGTGGTACCCGTCGAGGTAAGAATTTCACTGCAAAGCAAATCCCAAGGCTTGTTGGTGCGAACTTGGTCGTGAAGCCAGGAGTGAAACGCCCTGACGCCTTTGGTTCCACGAACATCGTGATCGCGTTCTTTTCGGTTCTGGAAAATGTCTGCAAGTTGCAAGGTCCAGAAATCGACAAACTCGGGTCTATCCAAAACCTTATCGATCATAATGGCCCGCTTGTTCATGCTTTTATCTGCAAGGAAGGCGGTGACTTCAGAAGGGGTGGGCAGAATCCCTGCAGTATCAAGGAATAGCCTGCGCAGGAAAACTTCATCCGTGCAAGAAGGGCTCGCGGGAATCCCCAGACCTGAAAGTTTTTTGAACACTGCATCATCAACTGGGTTAATGACTTTGGGAAAAGATGCGATGGGGATTGGATTTTTATAAGGAGTGGTAAAGGTGGCAATTGCAACTTGGTCTTCGAAAAATACCTGTACCGAAGTTTCGCCAGGACGAAGCGCAGTAACTAAACCATTGGCATCCACACTCAGTTGGGAAGCATCAGCAACTGCAAATTTTACCAGCCATGTTACATCAACTGTTTTGCTGTCAGAGAATTCTGCAAGAACCCAGAGTTGTTGTTTTTGATCTTTTGCAAGAAGCATGGTTGCGGGGGTGATTTTTAATCCGGTAAGTTTTGCTTCATTTTTTAGGGGGCCAGGCATTCCCGCTTTCAACCATTGAACCATCACTTCGTGAGATTTGCTGTTTCTGGAAAACAGCCTGCCACCTTCGTGAGGCACTTCGCCCATGGCTTTACGAACAAGCAGGCTTTCGCCCGGGTCTGCAGTATCAATTCTGCGAGCTAAAAATTCGCGGGTCAGCCAGGCGTGATCCAATTCTGGCGCATAACCCCGAAGCGAAAGTCTGAAGCCATTTTGCCCATTGCCTTTTCCATGGCATGCGCCCTGATTACAGCCATGTCTGGTTAACAAGGGCATGATTTCATGAAGGAAAGATGGGGTGGTTTCTGCTCCATATCCTGTCCCATTTAAGAGAAGCATGGCTATTACTGCAATCCAAGATGTTGGATGATTTAAGTTCATGGAAGGCAATCAGAAGGAGTGGGTGGGGTCAAAACCGCAGGCTGTTAATTACATCTTTCTTTATATCGGAAATAAAGTCGTCTATAAAGCACAAAAAGCTGTTTTGGAAGGGGTTTTACAGAAGAATAAATCCCATAATCGGAACCTGTAGCAATAAAAAAGGAAGAGCGCTGAGGTTTTCAGTGCCCTTCCTTAAATGAGATTATAAGGCGTTATTAGCGGATGCTAACTTTATCGGCCTTGGGGAAGTTTGCTGGAATGGTGTTTAGGGTGACTTTTCCGGTGGCTGCCCACTCGGTGCCTCTTGCGAAGGTGACTTCAAAGCCGATGCACTTCATTGCAGGTTCGGCATGGCCCAAAGTGGTATGGAAAATTCGGCCTTTGCCGTAATCAAGCACCATGAGCATGGGTTCGTGTTCGCCGGAGCCACCTGTCTTTGGGTCTGCTAAAGCAGTTGCCAAAACGGTTAGGTTCTTTGCAGGGCCACGAAGCCTATCGTAAAGTTCATCGGTGTTATGCAGCCATTCTGCGGGTAAACCTTTGGTTATGGGGTGTTCGGTATTACGGGTAACGACAACGAATTCGTGTTGTTTGCCATGGCTACCGCCCTTGCCTGGGGTCATATCGTTAACAAACTTACCATCTTTCAAGCGGACATAAGGGCCGCTCTTTTCGGATCTGCCGCCCCAGCCGCCGATACCGATGATTTCGTTATATTCTGCCCATGCAGGGAAAGCATTATTTGCTGCATGAACAGGAACAAAGCCGCCACCATTTTTTACAAATTCAACCAGATCATTCTGGGTTTCCTTGGACCAATCCTGGCCATTGTAATTACTTACTACAACTTGATAGTTGGAAAACTTAGGTCTGAAGGTTGCAATTTCGGGGCCCTTTGCGGGGGAGGTAGCAACTTCTACGCTGAACTTACCTGTATCTTCAAGAATTTTCTTGAGAATAGGAGTGGTGCCTTTCCAATTGTGATTATTCTGGCCATCAAGAATCAAAGCTTTGATTTTTTCTTCTGCGAATGAATTGCTTGCAATTAATAGTGCAAGAGTCATGGATAGTAATCGTACTGCAAACCTTTTCATCATTAAGCTCCTTGAAAACAGTTTCGAAAAAAGACTGAGCCTTGATGATACAACGAAGGTCAGCAAGGTGCAATTAAAAGGAAAGCGAACTTGTATTATGTGTCTTGGCAGTAAAAGTTTTGAGAAGATTAAAGGCATTTTCACCGCTAAGACGCAAAGAGCGCAAAGGAAGACAAGAACTTTGGACTTGTATTCTGCTTTTTGGCGAACTTAGCGTCTTTGCGGTAAAAGTTCTTAGCTTTATAAAACCATTCTCACCGCTAAGACGCAAAGAGCGCAAAGGAAGACAAGAGGCAAGAAAGTTAAACTTGTATTCTGCTTTTTGGCGAAGTTAGCGTCTTTGCGGTAAAAGTTCTTTGCTTTGTTTTTCAGAAAAATAGTGAGCAGTCATAATACATTGAAGGTGAAGCGTGCGCAATTAATTAGATTTGTAAGTTGATTTTTTAAAGTGAGTTGGTTGGGAAATTGCGTGAATTGTAAATGTGCTTAGCATGTTCTTGCGATGCGAAAGCCAAGCAATCTATTTGAACTATTAGGAGCATCCATACCCCGGAATGCAGTCCGCAAGCACGTTTCGTCATCGATGTAGGAAGCGCCCCTGCAAATACGTTTTTGACCACTTTTAGGCCCGCTTGGGTCAATGACATCGCCTTTGGGATAAGGGCCATACCAATCACTGCACCATTCCCAGACATTGCCATGCATGTCATAAAGCCCAAAGGAATTTGGGGAATAAAGTTTGACAGGTTTTATTGCAGGTTGTGGTCGGTGGTAATTGATGCCGTTAGAAAAATTAACTATGTCAATTTCACCGAAGGCCAGTTTAGGCTTGACGTTTTTTCCGGGTAATGGCTTCAAGGGAACAGAGATTCTGATATTTGCATTTTCTAAACCAATGGTTTCGCCAAAATAAGTCGCAGTTGTGGTTCCTGCTCTGCAAGCGTATTCCCATTCTGCCTCGGTAGGGAGACGAAAACCGCCCGAGGTTAAAGCATTCAATTTATCAATAAAAAGAAGGCAACCGTTCCAAGATACATCGGTAGCAGGGATCTTTGGGCCTTTAACATAACTGGGATTATTTCCCATAATAACTTCCCATTGTTCCTGGGTTACAGGAAGGGTACCCAAGTAAAAGGGTTTCGAAATGGCAACTTTATGCAAAGTTTCATTAATAAACCGATGCTTTTCGAATGTGGGAGAACCCATTAAAAATGAACCTGCAGGGATAAGAGCTAGATCTAGAGTGATACCATTGCCCAGATCGATCACTTGTGTTTTTAGAATCTCTCCAAGAGGTTTTTTTTCTAGATCACTACTGGGGAGAGGAGTAGGAACATTTTTATTCAAGGCTTTTTGAAAACGAAGGATTAACTCTTTTGGCTTGGGGCTGATTTGCTTTGCCAAAATTAATGCGTCTTGATAATTACCAGCATTAGCAAGAGTTTCCACCGCAAGAGTTCGTAATTTCATGATGCTAATTTGCGCTTCTTCAATCGGAACCTCTAGCACCTGATAATAATCAGCCAAGTTGCCGCAATGTTCAATACAGGATTCTGGTTGAACGACGAGGAATTCTAATTGTTGGCGAAATTCAGGATAGAACAAGCGCAAGCCAACTTGAATCCAGGGATCACAATTTCCTAAGGTTTTGATCAAATCAAGCAAGGAAGGTAATAGCTTTGCTTTTTTAAGAATTAACGGTTCGTGACGGTATGCAAGAACAGAAGCAATCACCTTTGCAATATCGACCCTTTGTGCATTATGGCTTGCTGAGTTTGCCAGGGATAATAATTCTTCCTCGTTTAGATTGCTGCCATCCCGGTTTATCAAAAGCTGCAGGTAGGTTCTTGATAGTAGCAGGTAGACTTCATTACGAAGGCTGAAGTCTGCGATACCGTTTGGAAGATTGGGGTTACCGAGCAAAGCAACGGCTTGTTTGCAGCGATGTAAAGCATTAAAAGGTTTGACTTCAATGAGATTACGAACATCTTGAATACATTGTTGAACATAAATTTCAGGGCCGTTATCTTCAGAGTCAAAAAAATGCAGAAGTTCTTCTGCATTCATATGAAACACCTGCGAACCCGCAAGAAAGTTACTAATGGATTTGATTTGATTTTCGTTGGGATCAATATCTAAAAGAATCAGGGTTTCTGTAGGACGGCTTATAGCAACCCGTATTTGATCAATCGCAAGACGCTTTCGCAAACGGTTTATTTCAACGCCTTTGATGTCCTCTTTTATTTCCATGATGGGGGTAAGTAAACTGGCGGATTCAAGCACACACACCGTTTGAAATTCCAGCCCTTTGCTTTCAGCGACCGAAAGAATTGTTTTGTTGATTTCTTCTGCAAAGAAAGCTGGCGTGTTTTCCAGCACTCTGATTATGGCGCAACCAGGCAAATCAGCCATTAACTTCAGCAACCGAGAAAGTGAAACCTCATTAGACGCAACGCAATGAATGATTTTCCCATTTGTTGATTCGGTAACAGGGTTTTCTTCCAAGCCTCTGGGTCGATCTTCTTTTGGAAGATGTTGATACAACCCCCTTGCAGAGTTGACAAGGTGACCGATGCTACTTGGGTTACGAAGGTTTGCAGGTAGAGAGATATCTTCAGGGGTTTTAAGAATGTTGGAGATGAGATCTTTGAGTTTACCCCATTCAAAATCTGTTGGCCTAACGGTCTGCCCTTCATCTCCAGTTACCAAAACATAAGGGGCAACGCCGTTATTGAATTCTGCAATTTTTCTGGCAAGAAGAAGAGGGACCGAAGTTTCAAGCGGGGTAAGATCTTGCACTTCATCTAAAAGTATGCGATTAAGACAGGCTAATTCGGTTCTTAAAAAACGATTGGAAGTAAGCCTGTATAAAGCCAGCTTTGCCAAATCCAGATCAGGAAAATAATCCCAGATCGAAGCCGCACCTTCCAATGCTGATACCGCTGCCACGATTCCATCAATAGCAACACCCAGAAATGGTTTGCGTCTAAAAACATAATCTTCAATGGCTGGCTTAGAATTGTAATTTTCTGAGGTATTCAAATATTCGCCAACAAAGTGGGCTCGAATTTCTGCATACAAAATATCAGGCAGCATTTGCCAACGGCTAAGGAGTGTTGGGCTTAGGCGAGCAATGCCATTACTAAAAGCATTTTTGGCTTCATCGGGGGTCCATCTGGGAGTATAACCATGAGCCATTTCTTTGATGAAATCGGAGAATAGTTTAACTTGAATGGTTGAACCCTTGGGGGAAAAGGATTCAAAATATTCTAGTGCCTGCCTGACCAACCCTGCAGACCAGGTAAGATAAAGGACATTCTCATTGGATCGGGCTTGGATTGCCTGCCAAAGAGATGCAGTTTTCCCGCTACCTGGATTTCCTCGGAGCAGACGAATTGCAGACAAACTAGTTATGAATAATTTTTGGTCTGGTGTCCATGGAAGAGGGAAATCTGTTCCACTAATCAAATCGCTGTTATGCACTTCATGATAATCCCCAATTTTCCCAGACTTTAAAGGGGTATGGTCATCGTGGTGCCTAATGGCTCTTAAAAAAATCGAATGTGATTGCTTCGAAATTGATTTTACCGGCGGTGCAGTGTCAGGCGCCCACCAAAGATAATAATGACAACCGTTGTTCCCTCCCATTGGGGTTCTGCGCCAGCCATGGTTATCGTTCCCCTGAACCCCCTTGACTACCGAGGTTCTGCCATGGGCGCAGAGATGTGTCAGCACCAAAGTTAAACGCCTACCCAGGGCATTTACAGAAGAATTGTCATTTAATGCAGCAAGAACATCATCGTGGCAATTTAAAGCGAATTTTTCACGAGGCAAAGCAATAGAATCGGGCAACGAATCATTGCTGAATGTGAGCCGTAGGTCTAATGTGGGCGGGAAAGACATTTCATTAATAACCTAAAACACATATGGTCCATATTCATACCTGAAATTATCTTAATGTTTAAAATATATCAATGTTATTTTAGTAAAAAATTATTGTCTTATCGATAACAAATTGATTAAAAGGAATTTTTATTATTATTGTCTTTTTTAGCAATTTATATCTAAATTCATTTTTAGCAACGGCTTTCAATGCCAGTTTTTTCAAAACGCAGCATTATCGAGGATATCGAAGTTGATTTTGGTAAGGTCCGCAATTCAATGCGTTTGGTGAGAACGTTCAAATTCTAGGGTGATTCTTTGGTTGCAAACTGAGGGTTTTTCGTTAATCTTCAACAATACTTTTTAAAAAAGAGGGAAGCATGATGATTAGCCCCAGAGAAATGATTTGTGTATTGATGGTTGCCCTAGCATGTGCATCTGGCATTTATGCTCAAGGACCTGAAAAACCCGAAGCTGCCTTTGCAACCATGTCTCCTGAAGCATTGCGGGCATTCGAGAAGGATGTGATGCGGCGGATTGCAGACTTCGCCCTTATCCCTCCTAAAATGAATACTTCGCCTCTGCCGAAATACGATTACGATAAACTTGATTATGGCATGACCATTGGCATAGAGAGAACTCCTAAGGGTAGGCTTTGGGCTTGCTGGGTTGCTGGGGGCGACAGTCCTAAGGCCTTTTTCGTGCTTGCCAGCAGCGATGATGATGGCGAGACCTGGTCGAAACCACGTTTGGTGGTGGATGCACATTCCAAAAACCTTCCCATGGATCGCAGTACTCTTGTAGGAAACCTCTGGACTGATCCCCTCGGCCGCCTTTGGCTGATTTTTGATCAATCGATGGATATGTTCGATGGCAGGGCTGGGGTATGGGCCAGTATTTGCGAAAACCCGGACTCCGACAAGCCGGCATGGTCCGAACCCAAACGCATTTGGCATGGGGTCACCCTGAACAAGCCCACCGTCCTTTCCACGGGGGAATGGATGCTTCCCATTTCCTTGGATCAACGGGAGGGTTTCGGTCCATTCAATGGGCTATTTCAAGATCTGAATCCATTGCGAGGTGCGAATGTCTTTGTTTCTAATGATAAGGGTGTCACTTGGCAGCGCAGGGGGGCGGCAGTTTTCCCCAACCCCGACTGGCATGAGCATATGATCGTGGAACGCAAGGACCTTTCGCTTTGGATGCTGGCCCGCACTGCAAAAGGCATTATGCAATCCTTTTCGACGGATGGGGGAAAAACTTGGGCTTCCCCCAGCGAGCCAACAGGCATCCGCCAACCCAATGCCCGCTTTCACTTCCGCAGGCTGGCTTCGGGCAGGCTGCTGCTTGTCAAGCATGGCGACCGCATCGACTCCCATGAAGGTAGGGTTCAATTGAGCGCTTGGCTTTCCGAGGATGATGGCAAAACCTGGAAGGGCGGGTTGGTGATAGATGAGCGCAAGGGCATTTCCTACCCGGATGGTTTTCAGGCGCCCAATGGCACCCTCTACATTTCTTACGATCGTAATCGCTCCACGGATGGAGAAATCCTTCTGGCCCGCTTTACCGAGGAAGATATCTTGGCTAAGAAACTTATCAGTCCCCAATCCAAATTGAAGATGCTCATCAGCAAGCCTTTGGGTGTCAAAGACCCGAAGAAAAAGTAATCAGCTATTCGTTAATGTTCAACAGTACTTTTCAAAGAAAGAGAGAAAAATGATGATCAGCAGTAGGAAAATGATTTGTGCATTGATGGTTGCCTTGGCATTTGCCCCCGGCATTTATGCCCAAACTCCGGGAGGATTGCCCCGAAGTACCCCCGAAGCCCAAGGTGTTTCATCCAAGGCTATTCGCGAGTTCATCGAAGCTGCCGATAAAGAAATCAACACCATGCACAGCTTTATGCTGATGCGTCATGGCCAGGTGGTGGCGGAATGCTGGTGGAAACCCCAGACACCACAGACGCCCCATGTGCTTTGGTCCCTTAGCAAAAGCTTTGCTTCCACTGCGGTGGGCTTAGCCGTTGCGGAAGGAAAGCTTAGCGTTGATGATCCGGTGATCAAATTTTTCCCTGATCTGCTTCCCGAAAATCCTTCAGAGAATCTTAAAGCCATGAAGGTTCGCGATCTCCTGACCATGTCCACCGGCCATGATAAGGAGCCCAAACCTGCCCCGGATGCACATTGGGTGAAAACCTTCCTGGCTCATCCCGTGCCCCATAAGCCGGGAAGCAAATTCGTGTATAATTCTCAGGCGACTTATATGCAATCTGCAATCGTGCAGAAGGTCACTGGTCAGACTATTCTTGAATACCTGCAACCCCGATTGTTCGAACCGTTGGGAATCAAAAACCCAAAGTGGGATGCTAGTCCGCAGGGCGTTTCAATTGGTGGTTGGGGATTGTTCATCACCACCGAGGATATTGCCAAGTTCGGCCAACTCTATCTGCAGAAGGGCAAATGGAATGGCAAGCAGTTAATACCTGAATCTTGGGTGAAGGATGCCACCAGCAAGCAAGTGGAAAATGGTCCTAAGCCCAACAGCGACTGGGGGCAGGGGTATGGCTATCAGTTTTGGCAATGTCGGAATGGCGCTTTTCGAGGCGATGGCAAGGATGGACAGTTTTGCATTGTCCTTCCCGAGCAGGATGCCGTTATTGCCATCACTGCTTTGACTGGCAACATGCAAGGGCAATTGAATCTGGTGTGGGATAAATTGTTACCTGCTTTTCAGGCCAAATCTTTGGAAGCCAATAAGGTGGAAGAAGAGAAGTTGAAGCAGGTGCTTGGCAATTTATCTGCACGGGAAGGCCCCACCAAAAAGTAAAGCGTTTATTTGCGGGTTTGTCTCTTGGGGAAGCTCCCACTTGCAAAATATAAAGCCCTTATTCCTGCGGTTTTACCGGGGTTTTGGGCTTTCCTTTTAGTAATTCTTTTAGATCTGCAATGCCACCAATGATGGCCCCTACTATGGATCCGGTGCCGGCTAGAAATACACCCAATATTAACACCAATCCTGTGTTGTCGGGCACTGTTTCCCTGGCTAGAATCTGAAGAAATATTTGCACGATTACAAAGCCTGCAAAAAAACCAGTCCCTGCTCCAGCGATGGAACACAATAAGGTGCGACTCATGAATTTACTCCAATTGGTTGATGTCTAATTTCAAAACTCTTTATCAGGATCGGGTTTGGGCTGCGGAAGGAAATTCCGAGAAGATTCATGCCGCAAAGTAATATTTAGTTAATAGTTGACCCATACAATAGTACAAATCATACTAAATCAATTCTGAATGATGTGCTTTTGTTTGGCTTTTATAGAAAGTATTCATGTATTTGAAATTGTATTCTAAGTCGATTCTTACTATTTCAATTGTTTTGCTTGTTGCCTGCCAGCAAGCTTTTGCCCAGCCCAAAAATCCTATTCCTCCGGATCTTACCAAAGACAAACCGGCAGATATCAAGCTGACTTACAACCTTGGTGCAACGGGTTTACGTGGTTGGATTTACACCAAGCCTGCTAATTTTTTCGAAAGCCAGCAGGGCAGAACCACTACTTTCAGCAGGCAGATTCTTGTCACTCATGTAGGGGCTAAATCGCCTGCAGATGGCGTTATTAAAATTAATGATGTGATACTTGGCGTTGATGGCAAACCCTTTGCTGATGATGCTCGCAAAAGCATTGGTCTTGCAATTCAAGACGCAGAAAAAGAAACCAATCAAGGGAAGCTGAACCTTCTCGTTTGGCGGCAGGGCAAAACCGAAAAAGTGCAACTCAAACTTCGGGTCATGGGTTCCTACTCTGCGACTGCTCCTTTTAACTGCCCTAAGTCCAAACTCATTTTTGATGAAGCATGCAAGGTGCTCGAAAACGAACCGCTCCGTGATGATATGTGGGGCGCAGTCAATGGCTTGGCATTGATGGCAACAGGCAATCCTGAGTATCTGCCACGGGTTAAAGCTCTTGCCCATAAGATTGGCCCTAAAACCTTGAAGCTTGAACTCAAGGATGGCATGTTCATGTGGGATTGGGGCTATCGCAATGTTTTCCTTTGCGAATATTATCTTCTCACTGGCGATAAAGATGTTCTTCCCGCAATCAATGAATACGCAATTTCCCTGGCGAAGGGCCAGAGTATGTATGGCACCTTTGGCCATGGCATTGCAAAGTTGACCCCTGATGGGCAGCTTCACGGTTCGATACCGCCTTATGGCCCTGTGAACGCTGCAGGCTTGATTGCAAACATGGCAATCGTGATGGGAAAAAATTGTGGTGTGAAGCATCCGGAGATTGAGCCTGCAGTTGATCGTGCTTCCAAGTTCTTTGGCTACTTTGTAGACAAAGGTGCAATTCCCTATGGCGAGCATATGCCTTGGCCCAACCACGAAAACAATGGTAAGAACGCAATGACTGCTTTATTGTTTGGATTGCAGGGCAATCGGATTCGAGAGACCCAGTTTTGGGCAAAGATGGTGACTGCTTCGTATCAAAATCGCGAGTATGGCCATACCGGTCAAGGGTTCAGTTATCTTTGGGGCGCACTTGGTGCTAACACGGGTGGCCCTGATGCGCTTGCTGCTTATTTTAATCAATCTTCTTGGCATTTCGATCTGGTGCGTCGGTCTGATGGTTCCTTCACCTATGATGGCGGTGAACAATTTGGCCCCGGGAAAACACATGACAATACCTACTATGGGAAAAGCAGTTACTATGGCCTTAGCCCTTGTGCAACTTATGTTCTAACTTATTCGATTCCATTGAAGAAAATCGCAATTACAGGTAGGGGAGTTGATCAGGCAAGTTGGCTTACGAAAAAAGAAGTTGCAGATGCAATTGCTTCCGGGCGCTTTGATCTTGATCGCAAGAATAAAACCAATGAAGAACTTATCGAAGCCATGGGAGATTGGTCGCCTGTGGTGCGTAGTTGGGCAGCAGAAGAATTGGGCAAGCGCCCAGAACGAAAAGAGTTAGTTCCACGATTGATAGTTTTGGCAGAGGGACCAGATTATCGAAAAAGACAGGGTGCTGCAGAAGCTTTGGGCTATATCAACAGCGCAGAGGCCCTTCCTGTTTTGGTGCGTTTGCTTACCCATGAAGATCGTTGGTTGAGAGTGAAAGCTGCCAACGCACTTCGCAACATGGGTGATACCGCAAAGCCTGTTGTTCCTGAAATGTTGAAGGCCGTGGTTGTTACGGCAGAGCCTTTGGCACCCATTGTTTGGGATGATCCCATCCAGCTAACGCATGGCGAATTAGCTGCAGCGTTGTTCAAGGGGTTATTAAGAACTTCGATCAAGGGAATTGATCCCGAGTTGCTTTATCCTGCGATTCGTGCCATTTCCAAAAATGCAGATGGCATGGCCCGTGCCCAACTCACCCACACCATCACTAATCAATTGACACTTGAAGATGTGCAGGCATTGGCGCCCGACATTCTTTTGGCGATCGATATTCCCTCACCTGCGGACACCATGTTTGCAAACGAAATCCGGATGGCGGGGCTTCGTGCGCTTTCCAAGTACAACTTCAGGGAAGGGATCAGGGTGAGTTTGAAATTCGCCCAGTCTCAAAGCCCGCATGGCAGCGAAAAACGCATGGGCGAAATCATGAAAGAACTTCTTCGCTATGGCAGTGCAGCCAAGGAAGTTTTGCCTGATCTCAAGGTATTGATCATCCAGTGCCAAGAGGAAAAAGATTTCCCTGATTGGGCCAAGAAGATGAAGATTATTTCGGTTGAAGAAGCAATCAAGGCGATAGAATCTACAAGTACCCAGCCTGAGTTGCGTACCATTCAAGCCCCTAAAAGTGTCCCTAAGAAATAGTGGAACAGGTTGGTATGTAGCATATTTATGGCACTTTGGGCCTGACGGCTCTTGCCATCGCTTTGGTTCCTGTTAAGTTGGCATCTGGCATAAAGGCCCTTTGCTCAATACTTAAACTAAAGAAACTCATGAATCATCAACTTGATGCTTTGAAATTTGATAATCGCTTTGTCACTGAATTACCCTGCGATCCAGATTCTTCTAATCGCAGAAGACAGGTTGCAGGCGCCTGTTATTCCAAGGTTCTACCCACCAAAGTATGTAAACCACAATTGATCAGCTATTCGAAAGAAGTTGCTCAGTTGTTCGATCTTTCTGATGAAGATTGTACCTCGGATTATTTTCCCCAAGTGTTTGCTGGCAATTTGCAAGTGCCCGGGATGGATCCCTATGCAATGTGCTATGGTGGCCATCAGTTTGGCCAATGGGCCGGGCAGTTGGGCGATGGCAGAGCCATCAACTTGGGTGAGGTGATCAATAAAAAAGGTGAGCGCTGGGCGTTACAGCTTAAGGGTGCTGGCCCTACGCCCTATTCGCGTACCGCAGATGGCTTGGCGGTGTTGCGTTCCTCCGTGCGGGAATTCTTATGCAGTGAAGCGATGCATCATCTAGGGGTTCCTACTACTCGCGCACTAAGCCTAGTGCTTACAGGCGAAAAAGTAATGCGGGATATGTTTTACGATGGTAATCCGATGCATGAGCCAGGCGCAGTTGTCTGCAGAGTTGCCCCATCCTTTACTAGGTTTGGTAACTTTGAGATCTTAGCTTCGCGTGGCGATGTCGAGCTACTTCGAAAACTTGTTCATTACACGATCAAAAATGATTACCCGCAACTCGGTGAACCTTCCCC
>CAMDHK010000036.1 GCA_945897965.1 Candidatus Kuenenia stuttgartensis
CATTGCAAAACTAATCATGATAAACCCAAGCAATATTTTCGGTGCGGTAGACCAATCAACTCGCCTTAGTGTGATAAAAAACTGAGGATCAATGGGTTTCAACAAACAAAAGTCTAGGTTTCCTGATCTTACAAGTTCAGAAAATTCGACACAGTTCTCTAAGAAAAATGTTTCAACAAACCCTTCAAGGGCATAGTATGCTCCAACGAAAAACAAGAACTCATGCTCGTTCCAACCAGCTACATTTGAACTTTTGCCAAAAATAGTTTTGAAAAAAGTTAATAGAATTCCAAGCCAAATTAATTCAACAAGTATTTTTAAAAGAAAATTGCTGCGGAACGCTAATTCACCAAGCAAGCTAAACTTAGCAAAGCAAAACATTAAGCGCAAATGCCTTAGCATGGTCAAGCTCCGTAGGCGCTGTATTTGCGCAGTCCAAAGTGCAATATAACCCTTGATAATAAAAAGAAGAATAGAGCCCATAAAACACCAATAAAAAACCTTAACAAAAGTTCTTCATCACTTATTTTTTGAAGAAAAATTGCTGCAGGAAAATATGCAAGATATGCAAATGGTAGATTTTTCAGCACATCGAGCCAGCCTGTAGTATCAAGCAAATCAAGCGGAATTAGATGACCCGACAAGAAAAAACTAAGAGTGGTCACCACATAGAGCAATGAGGTAACTTCTAAAATCCAAAAGCTAAGCATACCTAAACAAACTTCAAAGTAAAACCCAATAACAAAAGCAAGCATGAGAGACAAAATAAAATACACACAACCAACTAGTGTAGGAAAAGTATCAAAAAAGCTGGCACATGCTCCAAATAAAATAATGTAGGGTACCAATGATGTCGAAATATAAGCAGCTTTATGAGCAATTCTGTAACTCATTAAGTAACCAATTAAATCAATTGGTTGTAGAAGATATTTTTTTATACTTCCTTCTCGAACATCTCTTGCTAAATTGGTTGCCAAGCCTGGCATACTAGAAAACATTCTGCTGATATTTACAAGAAGCAGATAAGCGATTACCTGCTTAAATGAAAACCCAGACAACGATTCTTGCTCAGAAGAACTATACACGGATTTCCATAATAAAATGGAAGTGATCATAGGTAGAAAACGTAAGAATGAACTAAAAAGAAAATCCCCACGATAAGTGAGTCTTTCCTTAAGAGACAATCGAGCAATATTAAAGTACTTGTTCAATTTTAAACCTGAAAAACAAAAAATTACAAACCTTTGGCCCGATGACTAACGAATAATTTTTCAATAACTTCCTCAATGGGAGGATCTTCAATACTTATATCTAAAACCTCTTCGCACTGGGATACAACAGCAAGAACACTAGGAACATCATTTTTGGAAACACGAAGCCTGACGATCCCACCGTTAATTTCTAATTGTTCAAACTTGCTAAAAACATGATCAGGAACTAAATTTTTAAATTGAATCTTGATTAATTTCTCTTTTCCAAATTCGTCTTTTAGCCCCTGTAACTGCCCATCGTAAACCATTTTTCCACCTGAAATAACCAGAATTCTTGAGCACAGGGTTTCCACATCCCTCATATAATGACTGGTTAAAAGAATAGTGATTTTTCTAGTTTGATTAAACTCGTAAAGACACCGATGCATAGCCGATTGAGCGACTACATCCAAGCCGATAGTGGGTTCGTCGAGGAGCAAAAGTTTCGGATCATGAAGAAGGGATGCAATCAACTCGAGTTTCATCCGTTCGCCAAGGGAAAGTTCCCTAACAGGTTTATTTAAAAGGTTGGCAACCTGAAATATTTCTGTGAGTTCACCGACATTCTTTTTAAATTTCACAGGGTCAATTTTGTAAATTTCTTTATGCAACTCGAACGAGTCAGAAGCAGGTAAATCCCACCACAATTGGCTTTTTTGTCCCATAACCAGCGAAAAAGCTTTCCTAAATTCTACAGGCCTTTCCCAGGGAACATAGCCTAGAACCGTAGCATTTCCATTAGTTGGGAACAATAAACCGGATAGCATTTTTAATGTGGTAGTTTTTCCAGCACCATTAGGACCAAGAAAACCTACGATCTCACCTTCATGAATTTCAAGGTTAATGTTTTCTACTGCATGAATTTCTTTGAATTTATTGTTAAATAAACTCTTTAAAGAACCAATCAGACCTGCAGGTTTTTCATAAACTCGAAACTGTTTGCTAAGGTTATTTGTTTTTATAACAATCATTTATTTTTTATGTTTATTAAACATCCAATCCTCGTAAATATTCCACAGCGTGCAAAATATCATTAAACCTATCTTGCTGGCTTCCAACTTCTCTTTCAATAGACATCGGACCAGAATAACCAACCTTTTTAAGTGTTTTAAGAAACAAAGGTATATTTACCTCTCCCTTACCAAGCACAACTTCTTCACCCCATTGACCTTTGATTTTAGGCCGATTCGCATCCTTCAAATGAACACTACGAATGTATTTTCCCAACATTTCTACAGCTTCAATTGGATTGCCTTGATCATACAACAACATATTGGCAGGATCAAAATTAACAAACAAATTGGAACGATCTAATTCTTTTAATGTATTAAAAAGCAACTCAGAAGATTCCTGTCCGGTTTCAAAGGAAACATTTACACCGATACTATTTGCAAGGGTACTAACTGTTTCCAAAGTTTGCAAAAAACTTTTCCTACCACCGTCATTCATAGGCGGAATAAAACCAGCATGAAACATAATGTCATTAACGCCAAGTTCTTGAACCCTCTGAAGACTCCATTTGAATCGTTCCAACCGCTCTGGCCTAGTTGCAGGATCACCAAACCCACCAGTTTTTTCAATTGTTTGCGGAGTGGTATAATCTTCTCCCGGAAAACCAAGCATTGCACCTGTTAATTTAAAACTGGCATTCTTTGCTTTAATAGGCATACCATCACCCTCATCCCACGAGGCATGATGAGGATCTCCACATGCAATTTGAACATTATGAATTCCAAGTTTATTTGTAAAACCATTTAATTCCAAAATGTTTTTAACTTGCAATGACCAACTGCAAACTCCAACCATATCAAGATTCATAATTAAACTCCAAGCTGACAATTCAAAAGCAAGCTTAGATTATATACATTAATGACTATGTATGAAATCAAAAGAACAAGAAAAATTACAGCCAAATACTTATGCCTCTGAAAGATTTGCAGGGCTTCCATTTTCATTAGCTGACTGATCATTCTTTCTGATATTTGCAAATAACGTAGTTCCATAAACCATAAGAATAAAGTTAGGAACGAACATAACCCCCATACGCTTAATGTTTTCAAATATAGGCAACAAAGGCAATAAGTTGGCAACAATATAAAACAGAAATAACATCCCTAACCAAGGAGATATTACCCTTGCGGAATCAAACCAAGAAAATACCAACAAGGACATAACCAAAGGTAAAGCGAGAACAAAATACTGCGAATGGCTTACAGGGCAAATCAAAACCATTAACAAAGTTGCTAGAGCAAGAAAATGTGCATCTTCCATCGCAGAGCCTTTTTGGGGAACGCCTTTCGACCAAAGTAGCCAACCTAAAAAAAGAATACTCATCAGGATCTGCACAATCTTAATAACTAACGAAGGTTTAGCTGGTTTTTTGCTAAAATCAGGGTGCTCGATACCATGCAAAAATGCAAGCACACTATGATTATCAGTAGAATTTAAATTCGTAAGTTCGACTCCACGCGTATTATCTCCAGATATACCTAAAGAAGGCCCAATTAAAACATTATAAAAGTCAGAATAAGCTGTTTTGGTTTTTTCAACACCCATAACCGAAACAGGTATAACCACAAGTCCCAGAATAAGACCAATAACACAGCCTGCAAACTGTTTGTAATCTTTACGCCAAACTGGAACAATTAAAAGAAAAACTGGAAAAACCTTAAGGCAAATACTTCCTGCAATCATGACTCCACTAAGGAAGCTTCTGTTTGAAATTTGGAACGAAATCGCAAGACAAATCATCATCAACAAAAAAAGATTAACTTGCCCACGCATGAGAGTATGCGCAATCGGACTTAAGCAAACAACAATTGCAAAGATTCTTAAGTAGTACCATTTTCTAACGGACAAGTTTTCAAACACCAAGGGAAATTGTTTCTCGTATGCTCGAGCGAGAGAAAAAACACCTAGGAAAAGACTAAGCAAGCTAACTTTATAAAAAATGCTAATAGAAATGGGATAAGGAAGGCACCCTTCGCGACTGACACCAGGGGGCGGGTCTGCCAATGGAATCATGGCAATAGCAAAAAGTGGTGGATAATTATAATGCCAGCCATTTGGATCAGTAACTTCATAAATACTCTTACCAACTTTGGCCGCCCAACCTGCTCGAAAAAAACAATCCGCATCACCCATCACTCGCGTTAAAAAAGCTGACCTAATCTGAACAATATCAGCAAAGAAAAGCAGGAAGAAAAACAATACAGAAACCAAAACGGTCTCAACGCTATTCAATCCAACTTTATCTTTGGCTAACATCTTCGTATTCATTTATTTATCCCCATAATAATATGCCTATATCAACCGAATTCGTTATAAAAGGGCAAGACCGTTTTATTCAAAAACACTCTATCTAAATTGCTAAAGAACAAAGATAGCCTTGAGCTTTAAACAATTTTTGAAACCAGAGATAGAATTGTTACTTCTGGTCTGCAATTAATTCTTAGAGGAAAAGATCCAGCAATGCCCCTACTTACATGCATAATCATTTCGTCATGAACATAGAAGCCGCTACCAAATCTCCTGCCAAATTTACTGGGAATAAGCAAAGGGCCAAAGAAGGGCAGGGCAATTTGCCCCCCATGCACATGACCACAAAACATAAAATTAAAATCCTGTTTTGCTGCCCAAAAAAATTCATCTGGAGAATGAGTCAACAGAATTTTAAAATCGTAATCTTCAGTAACTGTATTTGGTAGTTTTGTAGAAAACCAAGGATATTCATTACCAAAAATACCGATCTTGGTTCCTTCATGGTTCACAGAATACCAACCATCTGAAAGACAGGTAAAACCAGCTTTTCGCAAATATCTACGCACCATATCAGGGCTATTCCACAAATCATGATTACCAAGCACAGCAAACTTTCCATGCTTCGTTTGAATTTTTTTTAAAAGTGGAACAACCCAACGCAAAAAAGAAACATTATCAACAAGATCACCTGTAAAAAAAACAAAGTCATAAACCTCTTTTTCCACTTCAGCCAAAACAAATTGAAAATAGGCAAAATTGTTATTACCACCAAAATGAAAATCACTTAGATGAAGTATTTTTAGTTTTGAATTTATTGGTAAGAGGGGAATTGGTATCACAGCAGAAACGACTTCAAGTTTAAAAGAATCATTAATAAAGTCGAATTTATTTTTTATAAGAAAATGATTTTTGTAATCAAAAAAACGACTTTGTTTCTTTAAAAGATTAAGTGGGAGACACCAAAAGTTTCTAAAAAACTCATTGATGGGTAATATTATGGAACCCACAAACAAACAGAACAGACCGTACCCAAGTAAGAGATCAGAAAGGAAAATCGGATCAGGATTAGCAAAAAACGTTTCAATTTTTTGGGCTACCGTATAAACCCAAAACAATCCAATGATCCCAAATAAAATATGGGTGCCCTGAATCAGATCACCCAGTAATCTTGGAAATGGTTTAGAATAAAACCAATTATGCAAAAAAAGAACAAAACTAAAATGCCCGATTGTTACTAGTGTCATCAATATACAAAATAACATTAGCAATCCCGGGCCTAGTTTCAACTACATCACTAAAAGCGAGGGTCATTTCCCTGAACTAATTGATTAGCAACCGCTAGAGAATCCAAAGTCCCGGCGTCAGTCCAATACCCATCAAGAGTCTGATAACGCAGACGGCCAGTATTTAAAAAGTAATTATTGACATCAGTAATTTCTAGTTCACCTCGATGGCTAGGTCGAAGTGTTTTAATGACTTCAAAAACATCTGCGGGATAGATGTAAATACCAGCAACAGCAAAATCACTTTTGGGATTTTTAGGCTTTTCCTCAATCGAAAGGATCTTCCCATCCTTCATCTCAGCAACCCCATAACGCTGCGGATCATGAACTTTTTTCAATGCAACAAAAGCAGAATCGGGATGCTTTGCAGCCTCTTGTGCAAACTCAACCAAATTATCTTGAAAAATATTATCACCAAGAATAACAAGACTCCTGGCATCTCTAGAGAAACCTTCCGCAAGGCCAAGAGCTTGGGCAATACCGCCCGCTTCATCCTGTACCCTATAGGTAAGCCTGCAATTATGATCTTTTCCAGAACCTAATAATTCAACAAAATCACCCATATGTTCAGTGCCAGAAACTAACAAAATGTCTTTAATCCCGCATCCAGTCATCTTTTTGAGTGGATGATACACCATGGGATATGGGCCAACAGGAAGAAGATGTTTATTGGTAACCTTGGTCAATTCACCAAGACGAGTGCCTTTTCCGCCCGCAAGTATTACGCCACGCAAGTCCATAAAGAAATCCTTTCCCTTAAAATCTATTTACAAGATTCATATTTAATAACAAAAACAGGAAAAGAGTGAAACCCAGATTATGAAATAGGGAAATGAAAAAAGGTCAAAAGAAGTCGATAAACTGAAGTTTAAAATTAATCTTTGATAAAGATAGGCGTGGGAATGTCTTCAATAACTCCCAAGTAAAGGTCACTTTTCACATCAAAAACAAGCTTTACGGTACCAACCTTGGCAAGCGCCTTCTGGGTTTTTTGGACACTGGGTACAGGGCCCCAAAGCCTTAGAACACCATCCTTAACGCTAACACCTATGTTCAGCTGGCTTAAATCTGGGTCTTCAGACAATAGCCTTCGAATTTTAATGGTCAATTCAAGGTCTCGGTATCTATTTCCCTTAGAATCAGGTTTGGGGATAATTGTTTCCTTTTCTACAAAGTCAAGCGAGGGGCCTGTCTGGGCATCCAGATTAAATCCAGCAATGCCCACTAGAAAAATTACACCAAGAAATAGATAACTTACTTTTCTCACATGCTAATTTTGCATGATGATCGATCAATATGAATCGACTTTGCTTGGTTGAATTTGCTAGAAAGCAAAAAAAAAACCAATAATAACGATTTGGCAAGATGTAAGGTTAGATATGAATCGCTTTTTTCTCAACAGCCATTGCTGCTTCTTTAAATGCTTCAGAAAGAGTAGGATGCGCATGACAAGTTCTTGCAACATCTTCCGCACTAGCCTGCATTTCAACCCAAGCAACAGCTTCGGCAATCATATCGGATGCTCGTGGACCAACAATATGAACACCTAAGATTCGATCAGTTTTTTCATGAGCTAGGATTTTAACCATCCCTTCAGTTTCGCCCATAGTTCTCGCACGGCTATTAGCAATAAAAGGGAATTTCCCAATTTTATAAGCAATCTTTGCTTCTTTTAATTGTTCTTCGGTTTTGCCCACGCTAGATAGTTCGGGCCAAGTGTAAATGACACTAGGAATGGTATCGTGATTAACCGTTGTTTTGCCACCAAGAATATTTTCTGCAGCAGCTACACCTTCTTCTTCAGCTTTATGGGCAAGCATGGGGCCTGCTACCAAATCTCCAATTGCAAAAATATTTGAAACCGCAGTTCGCAAATATTGATCCACCTTGATTTGCCCTGTTTTCGGATCAACCACAATACCTAGGGCCTCGATTCCCAAGCCCAAAGAATTAGGTTTACGGCCAACACAAACAAGAGCCTTATCCGCTTTAAATTGCAATTTCTGACCTGATTTTTCGCAATCAATAACAATCTGATTACCTTCGCGTTTGCCACCAGTTACTTTAGTATCAAAATTGAAATTCAAGCCCTGCTTTTCGAGACTTCGTTGCAATAAAGCTGCACTCTCAGAGTCACTCAAAGGAAGAGCCTTAGGTAAAAATTCAAGAACCTGAACATTGCTACCCAAACGAGTCCAAACCGAACCCATTTCCAAACCAATATAACCAGCCCCAACAACAACAAGGTCTTTTGGTACGGATTTAAAGCACAAAGCCTCGGCGGAACTTACGACAAATTCACCATCCATAGGCAAACAAGGAAGAGACGCTGGTTCGCTACCTGTAGCAATAATAATAAATTTCGCTTCGATTTCCGACTTTGCGCCTGCTTTATCAGTAACTTCAACCCGATTGGTTGCAATAATTTTCCCTAGACCAACAATCCTAGTTATTTTGTTTTTCTTGAATAGGGAAGAAATCCCGTCACCCAATCCTTTGACTATTTTATCTTTCCGAGCGATCATTGCTGGGACATCAATTTGCGGTTTTGAAACAATAATTCCATGATTTTCAAAATGCTTGGATGCTTGGAGAAACAGTTCACTGGATTCAAGTAAGGCCTTTGATGGGATACATCCAACATTTAGGCAAGTTCCGCCTAAAGTTTCGCGTTTTTCAATGCAAGCCACTTTCAAACCTAATTGCGATGCCTTGATAGCAGCAACATATCCACCTGGTCCACCGCCAATAATTGCGACATCGAAAGATTCAATAGCCATATTTGTATCTCAAAATAAATCAAAGACTAAGGTACGGAAGAAACACGATAGAAAAACGAATGATGCTTAAACACTAAAGAAAATGCGCTCAGGATTTTCCAGACATTCTTTGATGCGCACTAAAAAGCTTACTGCTTCTTTACCATCAATAATTCGATGATCATAAGAAAGCGCAAGATACATCATAGGGCGAATAACAATCTGATCATCAACAACAACAGCACGCTTTTGGATAGCATGCATTCCAAGAATACCACTTTGAGGGGGATTTAAAATAGGGGTGGAGAGCATCGATCCAAATGTACCACCATTGGTAATCGTGAAAGTCCCCCCTTGAAGATCACTAACAGTAATCTTGTTTTCTTTTGCCTTGACAGCTAGTTCAACGATTTTTTTCTCAATTTCTGCAAAAGTTAATTCGTCAACATTTCGAAGAACGGGAACCATCAGGCCTTTTTCAGTGCTGACAGCAACACCAATGTCATAAAAATGTTGATACACAATATCTTGATTATCAATTCTTGCATTGACTGCGGGATACGCTTTCAAACCCTCGATAACAGCTTTTACAAAAAAGCTCATAAAACCAAGGCCTACTCCATGTTTTTTCTGGAACGATTCTTTATACTTAGCGCGAAAAGCCATGATAGCAGACATATCTGCTTCATTAAAAGTTGTAAGAATTGCACTGCTTTGTTGAGCATGAAGCAATCTTTCTGCAATTCTTTGGCGAATTGGAGTCATACGTTGCCTTGTTTCCCTAGCAACTTCTCTTCGAGCATCTTTAGGGACAATAGCATTTGGCTTTGCCTGAGACTCAACATGGGCGACAACATCTTCTTTAAGAATTCTGGCGCCTTTACCTGAACCAGTTACTGCAGAGAGATCAACTCCTGCTTTTTCAGCAAGGTGCCTAGCTGCAGGATTGGAAATTGTTCCGGGGGAAATGGTTTCAGATGAAACTGGAGAAGAAGAAACGCTTGGGGGAGTTGTAGGTGAAGCAGTTGCACCAGCAGCAATATTTATATTACCTACAACAGCTCCAATTAAAACTTTTTCTCCTTCTGCAATGAGGGTGGTCAAAACCCCTGCATGCGAAGCAACAACTTCGGTTGTTGCTTTTTCAGTTTCCACTTCAAAAAGTGGCTCATTAACTTTTACGGTATCACCCGTTTTCTTATACCACTTGGATAAAACGCCTTCAGATATTGATTCGCCTACAGACGGAACTTTAATTTCAGTGATCATGCTTTTACTTCTTAAGGATCAGGATTATATAAACAGCTTCATTCTCAAAATTAACGGGCATCAACCTTGGCCCCGACATTATTAGATGGTTGAGCATCATTGGCCTTATTCCCGAATACAGGTAATGCCTTGGCAAAAAAAGGAAGTTCACTTTTGAAGGTGGCTTCAACTAATTGCTTTTGTTCACTATCATGGATTTTTTTAGATCCAACAGCAGGGCTAGCACTTTCATCACGCCCAACATATTCAAACAAATGGCCCAAAGTTCGGAACCTTGGCTCGACAAAAAACCAAGCTCCCATATTGTGCGATTCTTCCTGAACCCAGACAAATTCAGTGGCTTTGCCATACCTGTCAAGGATTTTCTTAAGTTGTTCTTCAGGAAACGGATAAAGTTGTTCGAGACGAATGATAGCAGTATCAAAGCTTTCTTGCTTAATTCTTTGCTCAAAAAGATCGTAATAAACTTTACCAGAACAAAGAACAACGCGCTTCACACGATTAGGATCAACAATAGTATCATCCAAGACTTCAAAAAACGAACCGTTAAAAAACTCTTCTACAGGGGATACAGCGAGTTTATGACGAAGAAGGCTTTTTGGAGTCATGACAGCCAAAGGTTTACGGAAATCTCTGTGCAATTGCCTTCGTAACAAATGAAAGTACTGGGCAGGAGTAGAAGCATTGCAAATCTGCAAATTATTTTCTGCACAAAGCTGCAATAAACGCTCAATGCGAGAACTGGAATGCTCTGGTCCTTGGCCTTCATACCCGTGGGGTAAAAGCATGACCAACCCGCTTTCGCGTTTCCATTTAGATTCGCTGGACGCAATAAATTGATCCATTATAACCTGCGCACCGTTCCAAAAATCACCAAATTGAGCTTCCCATAGTACCAAAACATTAGGATTATCAAGCGTATAACCAAACTCAAATCCAAGGACAGCAGCCTCAGAAAGCATGCTGTCAAAAACTTCATAAGGGGCCTGGTTACCAGAAATGAAATTTAATGGCGAGTAGGATTGGCCATTATTTGAATCATAAAAAACCGAATGCCTTTGGCTGAATGTTCCTCTTCTTGAATCTTGCCCACTAAGCCTTACTTTATGCCCTTCAACTACAAGGGATCCAAAAGCCAACAATTCTGCAGTTGGCCAATCTATGGGTTTTTTATCAGCAAAGTTTTGCCCCCTAGAGCGGATTAATGTCGAGATTTTGGGGTGCACATTAAAACCTGATGGAACATTAATTAATGCCTGAGCAATCACGTTGAAATCTTTTTCTGGCACACCGGTTTTTACAGCCTTATGCGAATACTGTTTAGTTAAATTTTTCCAAGCTCCTTGGAATGCAGACATGCGCTGATAAGAAACAGGATTGTTTCTCATTTCATCCAACGATCGTTGAAGACGGGATTCAAATTCAGAACCAATTGTCGCAACTTCCTCAGAAGAATATACCCCATCCAGAACTAACTTTTCACCGTACTTAACTGCGGGTGAAGATCTCATTTTTATATTTTGATACATAATGGGTTGGGTAAATGAAGGCTCATCACCCTCGTTGTGGCCATGCTTGCGGTAACAAACAATGTCAACAACTACATCTTTACCAAAGCGTTGGCGATATTCCAAAGCAAGCTTTGCAACCCAAACAACAGCTTCAGGGTCATCCCCATTTACATGAAAAATGGGTGCCAGAATAATCTTTGCAACATCGGTGCAGTAGGATGTGGAACGAGAATCCGAAGGACGAGTGGTAAAACCAATTTGGTTGTTAATTACGACATGAAAAGTACCACCAGTGGTATAACCTTCCAAACCTGCAAGATTTAAAGATTCAGGGACAATCCCTTGGCCAGCAAATGCAGCATCGCCATGAATCAACACAGGAAGAACAGCACGCCTGCTTGAATCATTAAGCAAATCTTGTTTTGCTCTTACCCTGCCTTCAACCACGGGATTAACAAACTCAAGGTGACTGGGGTTTGGGGTAAGGGAAAGGTGCAAACTTTTGCCCTTCGAATTTTGCCTATCAACCGAATAACCTAAGTGATACTTCACATCACCATCGCCAATAATACTTGTAGTAGAAAAATTTTCTTCGAATTCTGCAAAAACATCGCCATAGGGCTTCATCATCACATTTGTAAGGACATTAAGCCTGCCTCGATGAGCCATTCCAAGCACAAGTTGTTCCCCACCAAGGTCGGGAAAACCTTCAACAACAGATTCGAGAAGCGGAATTAGGGAGTCAGCCCCCTCTAGGGAAAATCTTTTTTGGCCTACAAACTTATGGTGCAAGAATTTTTCGAAGAGATCTGCCCGCATTATTTGTTGCAATATGTTTTTTTTATCAGTCGAAGAGAATTCAATTTTTCCTGCTTTTTCTTCGATCCTCGAAATAAGCCAATCTCTTTCACCACCATCATGCAAATGCGTAATTTCAATTCCAACGCTACGGCAGTAAATATCTTGAAGAACCTTAACAAGTCCACGAATCGTACCATTAGAATAAGGAGCAAAACTAGGGATAGAAAAATTGGCGCCCAAATGTTTTTCAACAAGATCTTGAAGGGATTTATTAAGAATCTGCTGCGAAACTGACTCGATTTGCAAGGGATCAAGACTAGCTTGCAAATGCCCATAATCACGAAAAATCCCGATTAGTTTTTCAGCCAGGCTTGCCATGGAATCGGTCGACTCCATGGTCAACTGATCACCCTTGGATTGCTGCAATCCGATTTCAAACCCTTCAAAGAATACAGACCAAGAGGACTCTACACTTGAAGGATCACTTCTCCAAGCAAGGTACATCGATTCGATAGCTTCCAAATTTGGCCTAAATCCAACACTTCCTGAAGACATAGAATCACCTCGCAGCTAAATCAAATATTTTCAATTTCAATTCTAACTCAAATACACCAAAATACCATCAGACCAAGCAAAATTTTCATCAAGAATCGGCTTTTTGTTAAGGTTAAATCAGTTTGAAGAGGTTTTCCAACAAAAACACCCAAACTGAATAAACTTAACCCTTCAAAGGGTTCCCCAAGGGAATTTTCACAAAAAAGGACGCTCCCTCATTCGGATTACTCTCTACCCAAATAACACCCTTATGCTCCTCGACCGTTTTTCGAGCTACAGCTAATCCTAAACCAGTACCAGAATTACCTTTAGAGCTTTGAAACGGAGCGAAAATCGTCTTTAAGTCGGCCTCCGCTATTCCTTCACCATTATCAGAAACCACAATCTCCACAAATCCTGCTTCAGCAGACTGTTTCAAACCAACAATAATTAATCCATAACTTTTTTCACGAATTGCATCAATGGCATTATTTACCAAGTTTAAAATGGTTCGATGAATCCCCTCTGGGTCTACAAAAGCAACCACTTCTTGCGCGAATACCTCTAAGCGAACCTCAGCACCATTGCCTCTAGCCATTGGCGCAGACAATTCAACAACATCGGTTAAAATTTCTACTAGATTTTTCTCTTGAAACGCAGGCACACGGTCTTTTGAAAACCCCAACATATCTTTTACAAGATCAAAAAGGCGTACATGATTTTTTTCTATGATACGTAATCCTTGCTCTAACAAGGGCATTTCTTGATCCCGAACACCCATTCTCAATATTTCGCCGCCACTCTTTAAACCCTGCAATATGTTTTTTATATGATGCGAAAGATGTGCCACAGCTTCGCCTACCGCAGCGAGCCTTTCACCTTGAACCCTAGCCTTGTAATAAAGGGTATCTTCCACCGCTAGCGCAGCTTGGTGGGCAACTGCTATCGCAAGGGTCAAATGCTCTTTTTCAAAAGCTGAACTCCTTTTTGGGACCCCATGAATATCCACCGCAGCATCACTTGGATGCTTATCCAAATAAATCACCCCGACCGTAGCGTGCCTGCCTCGCATCGGGACACAAATAATCTCTCGCACCCCAGAACGAACAATACTTTGCACTGCATTAAAACGGGAATCATTCATCGCATCACTAACAAGCACCCCGATTTTCTCATGCATTACATGATCCACCACCGTCCTGCTTATAAGAGAATCCCCTTTACCTGCTATGGCACTAGCCCTGGCTACAACTTTAAAATCTCCGTAGGATTCAGAAGCACCTTGCGATTTTAGGGCTGCTGACTGAGCAAACGAGGCCGAAAGCAGGACCGATCCATGGTCAGCCGAAAGGGTTTTAAGCACAAGCCCCAAAATGCGATCCAACAACAACTGAATATCTAAGATTTGGCTGGTTGCATTGATTGTTTCATAAATCACACCAAGCCTAGCAAGCGCACTACGTAACCAATCCCCTTGCGCACCTTCAGGCCTAGAAAGCAAGGCACTGCCCTCAGATTCGGGCACGGTACCTAAAAGGGCAAAGGATCGCTCGAAATTTTCGGATTCTTTGGGGGGCTTTATTTTCAGGCTATCTAGAAAAGGATCGGTAGACTCCGTCCCCATTTCACCCGCTAAAGGTGCAAAAAGCAGGACTGTTTGTCCAACCTGAATTTGATCACCTGGTTTTAGCAAAACATCCCGAACCGATTTGCAATTAACAAAGCAGCCATTCGCACTTCCCAAGTCCCGAAAACGAAAACCATCAGGTGACTTATAAACTTCTGCGTGCCGACGAGAAATCTCCGTATCTTGCAAACGAATAAAGCATGCCTGATCCCGCCCTATTGCACTGAGGGGAGTTAGCAGTTCAAATCGCCTGCCTTCGTCCAAACCTTTTAAAATTATTATACTTGGCACAACATTGAGCCTTTGGCGAGTCTATTTTTATCTATCCCCATTATACGCATCTTATTTCCCATTATGTCCTGCAAAAAGCCAACTCTTTCGTTCCTCAATTTCTAAAAACGACCCATAAATGTTTTCAATTGCTATTTTTTCTAAAATCTGGAACGAAGTATCATCATGGCGCATAATCCAAACATCCATCCCCGCAGCACCAGAGGCCTTAATGTCCACATCCATATCGCCAACATAAACAACTTCATTATGATTAATTTGCAATCTTTTGGCAGCTTCAATCAGCATGTCGGGAGCAGGTTTAGGATTAGCAACATCTTCAGGCCCCAGAATCACTTTAAAAAAGGTACTTATACCAAGGTGCTCGATCAATTCCGTAGTAAATCCTACAGGTTTATTGCTGCAAACCCCCATACTAATTCCAGAGAGATGCAGCTTACTTAAAAATTCACGAGCATGCGGATATAGCCTAGTATGGGATTTCATGTGAACTTTATGATGCGCATGATAAGCTTTTTTGGCATCCCCAATATCGCAACCGGGAAGCATTTTCTCCATTAAATGCTCTAAACCATGCCCCACATGAGCTTTGATTTCTTCAAATCTTAATTTTGGAAGGTGGTTCTCAGATCTTACAAAATTTACACTTTCAGCAATTGCCTCAAAGCTATCTGCAAGTGTTCCGTCAAAATCAAAAAGCATACCTCTCAACATTTCAATTCCCTTTAAAAGTGTTTAATCACCTAACATTCATTAAGATAATACTTGGTTTCGTCTTAATTTGTAACATTTATTGAAAACAATCACATGCGAACGACTCCCGAAGGAGACCATCTGCCTGTTTTAGCAGATGAAATCCTTAACATATTATGCCCAAGTCCGGGCAAAATTATTGTCGATTGCACCCTTGGAGCTGGAGGGCACACCTCGCTATTGCTCCCTTTAGTGGCCCCAGGTGGGAAAATTTTCGGAGTAGATTTAGATCCACTTGCAGTTCAAAGATTACAAGAAAAACTTGGTGACCATGCAGATTCGTTTCATTTTTTACATGGCAACTTTGCTGGGCTCGACAGATTACTCATGGAAAAAGAAGTTTTTCAAGTTGATGCACTTTTAGCTGACCTAGGTGTTTCCAGCCCTCAGATCGATGATCCTGAACGAGGGTTTTCCTACATTCGGCCTGGGCCTCTTGATATGCGAATGGATACATCTAAAGGCCAGACTCTCGCCCAAATACTTGAGAAAATTGATGTGACAACTTTGGCAGAAAAACTAGCAGAGTTTGGCGATGTCGAAAAAGCCGACCTTATTGCTCAAGATATTAAAGATAATTACTTGGCGGGGATGATTCGAAACACCACCGATCTATCGCATGTTGTCGGAAAATATAGCCTCAGGAAATCAAACCAACAGGTTTTTGCAAGAGGCGATGTTAAGCCTGCTAATGTACTAGCACAAGTTTTTCAGGCTCTGCGAATTCTTGTAAACCGCGAACTGGATAATTTAAAATCACTTATCCGCATTCTTCCCTTTATTTTAAATCCAGGCGCCACTGTTGCTTTCATTAGTTTTCATTCAGGAGAAGATCGAATTGTAAAAAAAAGCTTGGCAACCCTTCTTGATCAAGGGATATTTTCTGAAATTTCCAAAGATCCAATCAGACCGTCTTACGAAGAAAAAATGCTGAATCCACGATCTCGCTCTGCTAAATTACGCTGGGGTCGCAAAAGTAATTAGTTTCTTTACGATGCATCAACGCTAATAATAAAGTGTAACAAATTTATTTATCAAGGCGACAAAATGAATCTTCTCTTTTTGATTACCACCTTGCTTTTTTCTCAACAAAACGATGCTTCTAATGGGCAAGCTTATTTGCAAAGTAAAGATTTTGCGGCCCCTTCTTTTACTCTAAAAGCTTTAAATAACCTACATAAACAATGGAATCTTGAATCTCGACCCAGCCCTAAAATCGCACTCGAAATTTTTGAATCCCGCTACGGCATGCACCAAGCTCCCTACCAAAATGACGACCTACCCATGGGGCTAAAACTTGCGCCTTTCCCATTCACCCTCGGAACAGTAAAGGGCATTGCTCTGGATTGTTTGATTTGCCATGGCGGAATACTCGACGGAAAACCTTATCCCGGCTTGGGTAATAACTCACTCGACCTTCAGACTTTTTTCGAAGACATGAATAAAGCCGATGGCAATAAAAAACATCTTGATTTTCGATTCGGAAATTCGCGGGGTACAAATGAAGCTGGAGCTGTCTCTGTTTTTCTTATCGGATTTCGTAATCCGGATCTATCCCTGAAAACATCTTGGGCTAACTTGGGCCTTAATGACGAACTTCACGAAGATCCACCGGCATGGTGGCTATTGAAAAAGAAAAAATCTATATACGCAACTGGTGGGGCGGATGCCAGATCTGTTCGCTCCGTAATGCAATTCATGATGAGCCCCCTTCATGGCCCAGATCACTTTAACACCACTGAAAAAAAATTCGCAGACCTACAAGCTTTTATGCTTTCGATTCAACCTCCTGCTTACCCTTTTGCGATCGACCATTCTCTTGCTGCACAAGGAAAGGAATTATTTGAAAACAATTGTTCGAAATGCCATGGAACCTACGGCGACAAACCAAAATATCCTAATAAAATTATTTCGCTCAAAGTCATTGGGACAGACACTAAACGCTTTTTTGGCATCACCAAAGACTTTGGTAGATTTTACAACTCCTCTTGGTTCTCAAAAGAAATTCAAGGTTGGTTTTCCGATGATTACAAGGCTCGCGAAACCGATGGATATCAAGCCCCGCCTTTGGATGGAATATGGGCAACTGCCCCTTATCTTCATAATGGATCCATCCCTTCGGTTTATACTCTTCTAAATTCCAAGGCCAGACCCAAAGTTTTTACACGTGATTTTGAAAATAAATTTGTTAATTACAACCAGAAAGAACTCGGTTGGAATTATCAATTTAAAAACAACAGCGATCACCTTCTAGAAAAAGAAATTACGGAACAACGAAAATGGTACGACACTTCCACCCCAGGAAGATTGAATATCGGTCATACATTCGGTGACGACCTAACCGAAGATGAGCGGTCCCAAGTTATAGAATACTTAAAGACTCTTTAAATTAGTTATTCTTGAACTTTATGTGGCTTGGGGGTATTACCCGCTTTATAATTTTTCCACATAAAACTATAAGCCTTTTCAAGATTACCAACGAAACGACTTGTATCAAATAAAGGTGACTTTGAACTATTATCAAGTAATCGAGTTCGATACAATTGCAATAAGTTTGGATCATTTGCAAGCTTTACAGCAAGACTTTCGTATTCAGTTGGGTCTTTTGCTATACATTCGGATAAACCAGCCGAATTCAACAAACTACCACCAACACGAGACGCAAACGTATCACCTGGACAAGTAATTACAGGAAGGCCCAATTGCAAGGCTAAGCTTGATGTAGCAGCAGCGTTGTAAACAAACGAATCAAGAAACAAATCAGCAACTTGATGCCGTTTCAAGTGTTCATTTCTTGAAAGAAAACCTGCAAAAATTAATCTGCTATCATCTACACCGCAGCGAGTAGCTTCTTTACGAAGATTTTGTTCAAGCAATGCACCACCTGATTGCCCTGCAAGCCATAGCACACTACCGGGCACCTGCTTTAAAATTCGCATCCAAATAGAAAAACCTGATGGTTCAATTTTGTAACTATTATTGAAACTACAAAAAACAAAACCACTAGCAGGCAAACCATACTTCTCCCTATCCACCTTTCCAGATAAGTCTTCTGGTTCAAGTTCTGCTATCAAATAGGAATGAGGCATAACGATAATTTTTTCATCAAAGTAAACCTGATAGTCTTTAGGCGTCAAAAATGAATCAGTTATAATATAGTCAAAGAAATCAGCCCCCATGGTACCAAGCATGCCTAAAAAACTTACCTGAATTGGGGCTGGCCGCATTGCAAATGAAGCAACACGGTTGAAGCCGGTGTACCCCATCAAGTCGACCAAAACATGAATATTATCAGAGGCAATCTGCTGTCCTATTTCTTTGGAATTCTTTCCTGCAACATTGATAAAATGCTCACTTTCATTTTCAATGCGTTTACGAAAATCACTGTCATCTTTTTGGCTGAATGAATAAACAAAAACTTCAAACTTTTTCAGATCATGTCTTCCGAAAAAACCATGCAAAAGATGACTCACCGGATGATTATAAAAATCTCCCGACAAATAACCAATTCGTAATCTCGATGAAGAATCATTCTTAGAAACATCAAACTGATGTAACTTTTCAACCCCGATTTCAACTTTGGTTTTGGCACTATGCATCCTAGCGATCATCTGCAACCGATCCAACGACCAGGGAACTGTAAGGGATTGAAATGGACCAACTGCAGGGCATTCACCTTTGCCAATCTTTATTTCTGCATCCTTCCACAATAAATCTAAATCATCTTGGTAACTACTCCAGTCGCAAACCAACTGCCTAGCGTGGCATAGGCGTGTAAAACCTTCCATAGCATTTGGATTTATTTCAATTGCTTTTTCCAATACTTCAATTGCTTCTTTCCAATCCTGCTTGACGAGTAGGTGATCACCAAGTTTGGTAAGCATCTCAGAATCATTGGGATTTAATTTTACCGCATTTTGGAAACATACCAAGGCATCAAAATCTCTGCGTAATTGCTGGAACGACAATCCCATTTGAAAGTACGCTTTTGCGTAATCAGGCTTGTTATTGATTGCTTTCTGATAATGTTCAATTGCACCAAATACATCACCCAGATTAAACAAGGTATTAGCAATGTTAAAATGGGCTTCTGGATAATTCGGCCTAATATTCAGTGCTTTTCCAAAAGAAACTTTTGCATCATCGTGCAATCTTAACCCCTGAAAAACCACGCCTAGGTTATTAAATGCAATTGCATAGTTGGGATTAGCTAATGTGGCTTTTTCGAAAAACAAACGCGCTAAAGCGTTGTCCTTCTGAAGCATTTTAAGCCTTCCAAGATTATTAAAAGCCCGGGCATAACCTGGATCATAAATAATTGATTGTTGAAAACTATACTCTGCATCTTTTTGGTTTTCATTATCCAGATGCAATTCACCCAAGGAATTCCAGAAAACTGCATTTTTAGGAGCACTTTGAACAGCTTTGGAAATCCACTCAAGAGCTTCTTTTATTTTTTTCTCGCCGTGGGATATTACCCCCAACAAATACAAGGAATCAGCATGCTCGGGTGCTTTATCAAGTATTTTGAGCGCTATTTCCCTAGCTTCATCAATATTCCCTGATTGGAATCTTGCATAAGCCTCGTTACGGAATTTTTCAGCTTGATAAGGATCCATAAAATTTGTCACAGTTAAGAATTCTAATTAACCCATACTACAATTAAACTTGTATTTTTCAGTTTTCCTGAATATATTCATTTCATATATATTACAAGTTTATGCTTTAAACTTCTTCCAATCTAAGAGTTAATTTAATGAGCAATGCAACAACTAATCAAATCACAACTAATGAAGATCCTTGGCTAGAAGTAACATCATCGCGTAATTTCAGCAATTGGCTTGCCCTCGAAAAAATCAGCCTTGCATTCTCTACCTATCAGGCAGGGAAAGTTTTTCTTCTTGGAAGAAAACAAGATGGGCAAATCTCTGTCTTCGAACGAACTTTACAGCGCTGTATGGGGCTTTGTTCCACTGATAATGGCTTTTGGCTTAGTTCCACCTATCAAGTATGGCGCTTTGAAAACGCTTTGCTCACTGGCCAAATGCATAATGATCACGACAAACTTTACATACCTCGGGTTGGGTACACAACAGGCGATCTTGATGTACACGACATTGTGGTTGAAGATTCCGGGCGGGTTGTTTTTGTAAATACCATGTTCGGATGCCTTGCTACTTTTAGCAATCAGCACAGCTTTACCCCTCTGTGGAAACCTTCATTCCTTAGTAAGATCACACCAGAAGACCGATGCCATCTTAATGGCTTAGCTTTAGAAAATGGAAAATGCAAATATGTTACCGTCGTAAGCAAATCGGATGTGGTGGACGGATGGAGAAATCGGAGGCACGATGGCGGTTGTGTTCTAGAAGTTCCTAGTGGTGAAACAATTGTTTCGGGGCTTTCTATGCCACATTCCCCTAGAGTTTATCGGGGCGAACTTTATGTACATAACTCGGGCACGGGGTATTTTGGAAAGGTAGATCGTAAAAAAGGTGTTTTTGAACCCATCACTTTCTGCCCAGGTTACCTTCGTGGCATGGCTTTTTCAGGAAACTGTGCAATTGTTGGCCTCTCCGGACCACGCAAAGATAAAACTTTCAGTGGCCTTCAATTGGATTCTGAACTCCTCAAACGAGATGCAGAAGCTTGGTGTGGATTGCAGGTTATAGAACTTTCTACCGGCAATGTCATCGAATGGGTTAGGCTTAATGGCATGGTGACGGAACTCTACGATGTTGCAATCTTAAAAGATGTAATCCGACCTATGGTTCTTGGATTTAAAACCACAGAAATTGCACAACTTGTAAGCATGGATGAAGGGCAATCGCTCTAACTACCGCTGTATTGGTAATTCACAGAAGAGAAAACACGGTAATCAATATTTGGAAACAAATTGTGCCGTGCTTCCACTTCAGTAAGCCAAGGTTCATCAATCTTTTTTTCAGTTATCTGCTCATATAAATGAAGAAAATTTAAGATATGCATCCTTGTACGGTTAACAGCATAATCAACCGTGGTACCCGCCTTGATAATAAAAGCCCAATCACTTGATTGCGCTAAAAGCAATTCTCTCAACGCCTGATTCAAAGCCCGCAAATTAATGGGATCGGGGGAAAGGTTATTGGAAGCAAGCTCTTCCATACGATCAGCGCAAGCATGAAGATGCATGTAAATCCAGTCATTGGAAGCTTCAAGCCAAACTTCACTATAACCATTATTTCCCCAACTAGACATAACCGGTCGGCAATGCTGGATATTAGGATGTTTTTCAAGATATTCTGGAACGGTGATGCACTTGATTGTTTGTTGATCAAAATGCATTTTACGAAAGAGAAAATCAAGCCACTGCGGGCCTTCAAACCACCAATGCCCAAAAAGTTCAGCATCATAAGGCGCAACAATTAAAGCTGGGCGATCCTTCATAGCACCGCTAAGCCACTCAACCTGTTTTTCACGATTGAACAAAAAGTTACCTGCATGTTCCGCTGCTTTTTCAGTAGCTTGCTCCGGATGATAGGGCTTCTTTTCACCCGATCGCCCTGTAATTCTAAAGTATTTGATTCCGGTCATGGTACGGATAGCAATTTGATGCAAATGGGGCCTTAGATATTCAAAGTCTAGATCGAATCCGATATCGTGATAAAACTCTCTGTAAGCGTAATCTCCGGGATACCCCTCCAAAGCACTCCACACTTGTTTGCTAGGTTCAGTATCTCGTCCAAATGCAAAAACAGATGAACCAGTACATTGAATAGGCGCATAAATACCATAAGTGGGGCGTGGCTCTGCGAACAAAACGCCATGAGTGTCAGTGAAAAAATACGAGACGCCACACGCTTCGAGAATTTTTTCGAGGCCCTCAATATAACCACATTCTGGGAGCCAGATCCCTTTTGGCTTTCTGCCAAAGTGCCTTTCAAATTCCTTCACACCAATTTCGATCTGAGCCCGAACAGCCCCAGGATTTGAGCTCAGTAATGGCAAGAACCCATGAGTAGCGGCAGATGTAATCAATTCCAAACTGCCTGAATCAAAATGCTTTTTGAACGAATGAAGAAGATTCCCTTTATGGCGATTTTCAAACCGATCAAGAATCATCTCAAATTGCGAGAGGTACATTTTTGCAAG
>CAMDHK010000037.1 GCA_945897965.1 Candidatus Kuenenia stuttgartensis
CCTGTGGTTATATCATCACAAGTAAGATGCACCGGGACGACTTTGGTCAAAAATATCTGCAAAAGCGGGAGAGTGCTGCGTGGCGATTGTCCAAGTAAAAGATCTTATCGAAGCTGGAGTTCATTTTGGCCATAGAGCCAGTCGTTGGAACCCTAAGATGCGGCCGTACATTTACGGCAAACGCAATCTTATCCATATTATCGACTTGCGTGAAACCGTTAGGGGCCTTTTGCGCGCCTTCCGTTTCCTTACCAAGCTTTCTGCTTCTGGTAGCCAAATCCTTTTTGTTGGCACCAAGCGCCAAGCAAAAGATACCATTGAAACCGAAGCTCGCCGTTGTGGCATGCCTTTTGTTTCCGAACGATGGTTGGGTGGTACCCTTACTAATCACCGTACAATTCGTGATCGTTTAAAAAGATTGGCAGAACTTGAAGCTATGTGGCTTCCCTCTTACGAAAACCCTGCCAAGGTTGATTTGGTTGCTTATATCAAGACCATGCTTAACGAGTCTGGTAAGCTTGATATTCATAAAGCACCTGAAACAAGCGTTATTCGTAGCTATAGCAAAAAGATGATTTCTAATTTAAGCCGTGAGCTTACTAAGATTCAACGAAACTTGTCTGGTATCCGCGAAATGCACAGGCTTCCTGATGCTTTAGTAATCGTTGATCCTAGGCGTGAACATATTGCTATCAAAGAAGCAAAGCGCATGGGCATTGCAACCGTTGCTTTGATTGATACCGATAGCGATCCAGATGATGTTGATTTGCCAATTCCTGCTAACGATGATAGTATTCGTTCTGTGGAACTTGTGCTTGCAAAGCTTGCAGATGCAATTATTGAAGGCCGTGCAGCGTTGGCAACGGAGCAGGCAACTGCACCTAGGCCAAGGCCTGCGCCAAGTGGTACTGCTGGAACAGTACGCGCCCCTGCAATTGTTGATTAAATTTGGTGTTTGTTGCTGTTAACATAAGTTTTGATCTATTTTAGGTGAATTAGTATGAGTGCTATTTCCGCTGGTGTTGTAAAATCTTTGCGTGATCGAACCAATGCACCCATGATGGATTGCAAGGAAGCCCTTGTTGAAGCCAAAGGTGATGTTGAGGTTGCTGTAGCTATCTTGCGTAAGAAAAATGCTGCTATTCAGGCAAAGAAAGGTGAGCGCGAAACTGCTGAAGGCAGAATTGCGTTTCATATCGATCCTGCTGCTAAAATAGCTGCCCTTATGGAAGTTCGTTGCGAGAGCGGCCCTGTTATCAATAGCGAACATTTTATCTCCCTTGCCAATGATCTTGTGGCCCAAGTTGTTGTTTCCAATCCTGAAAATTTAGAAGCTTTGGTTGCACAACCTTTTCATAAAGATCCATCCCGCAAGGTTAATGATCGCATTGCTGATGTTGTTGGTTTGATTCGTGAAAACATGAAGGCTGCCAAGTTCGTCAGGCTTCAAGGCGGCCACTTCGGTTCTTACATTCATCATGATGGTACCGTTGGTGTTTTGATCCAAGTCGAAGGCGCAAAAACTGATGAACAAGTTCTTCGTGATATTTGCATGCACATTGCTGCTAAAAATCCTTTAGTTGCAACCCGCGAAGAACTCAGTAAAGATGTTGTCGACAAGGAATTCCAAATTGCTCGTGATGCCGCTGCTGCATCTGGTAAGCCTGCTAATATTGTTGAGAAAATTGCAGAAGGTAAAGTCAAAACTTGGCTTGCTGAAAATGTCCTCCTTGAACAACCTTTTATCAAGGAAGAGAAGAAAACTGTTGGCGAAATTCTTAACGGCGCTGGACTCAAATTTGTCCGCTTTGTCCGTTACAGGGTTGGGGAATTAAGCTAATTAATCTTTCTTTTAATGTTTACTTAATTATAGAAACGCTCACTCAACCCGGCGAAATGGACAAGAGATGAGCGTTATTTTTTCGCATCAACCAAACCCTAAAGTCACTTTTCTAGGCGCAGCAGGAACCGTTACAGGCTCCATGCATCTATTGCAATATAAAGACTTTAATATCCTTCTTGATTGTGGGCTCGAACGAGACAAGAATACCGTACTTAAAGACGATGAGTTTCCTTTTGATCCCGAAGTTATTGATGCCGTAATCCTTAGCCATAATCATTCCGATCATTGTGGTAAATTACCCGCACTTGCCAGAAAAGGCTTTCGTGGGCAGGTTTATTGCACCCCTGCAAGCAAAGATTTGCTGGGCGTTGTTCTTAAAGATTCGGTGAACATTCAGGAAAAAGAAGCTAAGCTTCGCAATAGAACAAAAAACCGCACAGTTCCTTCGCAAAACGACACTTTCTCGATTTTGGATCGTTGTGTTCCTCTTGATTACGGCAAAACTTTAGAGATTCGTAACGGGATTAGCCTCCGCTTTCATGATGCTGGGCATTTGCTCGGGTCTGCAATCTCCGAAATTTCTTTAGGGAAGGGTGACAAAGTATTTAAGATCACCTATACCGGCGATCTTGGGCGTTTTGGCCTGCCTTTTCATACAAACCCCTCTCCTGTGCCTGCTGCTGATCTTTTGATTTGTGAAAGCACCTACGGGGGAAAGTATCACGATAACGAAGAAAAGATGGCGGCTAAATTAGACATCGTCATGCGCGATACCATTAAAAGGGGTGGCAAAATTCTTATGCCCGCTTTTAGTTTGGGCCGTACTCAAATGCTTCTTTATTATCTTGAAACTTGGATGCTCCAAAATAAGATTCCAAGGCTTCCTATTTTTCTTGATAGCCCCCTTGCTGTTGAGATCAGCAGGGTCTACAAGAGATATAACAAGCACCTTTCCGTTAATTGGAATTCTGAATCCGAAAATATCATGATTCTGGATTCTTGGGAAGAAGCTCAAACTGCAAGCTTTCATCCCAAGCCTGCAATCATTGTTGCATCAGGCGGGATGTGTGAGGGCGGGAAAATCCTTTCGCACCTTAAAAATCATCTTGATGATCCTAGAACCAGTATTGCCCTTGTTAGTTTTCAAGCTCCCACTACTTTGGGCTCAAAGCTTCTAGAAAAGAAGCCTTCGGTTTATTTTCATGGGAAGTCTTGGAACAAATGGGCTGAAATCCACGAAATCAAAGGCTTTTCTGGGCATGCGGATCAAACTGATTTTAATAAACTGCTTTCTCCCATTGCTAAAACTTCAGGGCATGTTCGTTTGGTGCATGGCGAACCAGAATCCGCCAAGGCGCTTGCTTCTGAATTATCAAAATTAGGTTTTAAAGATGTAAAGCCGGTTCGCAGGGGAGAATCGGTCACCCTCACTTGATTTTAATTTGAGGTGAAGCAGATGCAAAGGCGCATTTATCTTCTTAGGCATGGCGATGTAAGTTATTTTTCCTCCGATGGCCAACCTGTTTCGTTTCAACATGCCGCCCTTAATGATCATGGTATTGCCCAGGCAATTGCACTGGGTGAAATACTCGCTCCTATTGGTTTTCAAAAATATATCTTCAGTGGTTTATTGCGGTCGCATCAAACCATGGATCTGGTAGTGGGTAAACGGGAAGCTGGTAGTTCTCCTGATTTTTTTGCGTACCCAGATTTTGGTGAAATTCAACCCGGTGCAATTCATACTTTTCCTGGTACTGATTTTGACCACTGGAAAAATTACTTTTTATCTGCCCTTGGCCCGGGGCTTAACTTTGATTCTCGTTTTATGGGTGGGGAGACTTTTTTTGATTTCACCAATCGTGTCAACCTTTCTCTTAGTACTTTGCTTGAAGATTCTTCCTGGACAAACGCCTTGGTGGTTGCTCATAGTGTTGTTAATCGTTGGATACTTTGCAGGTTTCTTGGTTTAGGGCTTGATGGGATTCATGCGCTTGAGCAGGATTCGGGTTGTATGAATGTGATAGATATTTTTCCGGATGGAAAGGGCATTATCCGTCTTATGAATTACACCCCGGTGGATCGTGCAAAAGTTTATCTTCGGAAAAACACTCTGGAGATGCTGTTTGAGCAATCTGTAGAGGCTCACAAAAAAAACAATCCTACATGAGGAAATCTCTTTTCTAATAATGTTTGATGTTTCGGGTTATGTTATAATAAATTATCTTTACTCGTTTATCGGACTCATCAAAATGACTTTCAAACAGCGTTTTTTTTGGATCTTGTTATTTTGTAACATCTTGAGTGCAACTTTAAGCTTTGCTCAGGAACCCTTGGCAATCTGGCATTTTGATACGGAAGAAACATCCAAGCTTCAATCTGTTGGAGGTGTTCATCGTGACATCGCTGGCCCAAGGCCACCTATGTTTCCTGATTTTTCCCCAGCCAATACTGCAGTAAAATTTGATGGCAAAGGTTCCCGCTTTGTTCTCAAAGATCTTGGTAACGATAGTAAATTTGATTTTACCAATGGCGATAGCATCACTCTTGAGTCTTGGGTAAACGTGTCCCAGAGTAATGCTGGGGAAAATGTTTACATCATAGGTAAAGGGCGTACCTTCGCTCCTGGATTTGATAAGGAAAATCAGAATTGGGCCCTGCGCCTTCGCGAACAAAAGGGTGATTCCTGTGCCAGTTTTCTCTTTTTTAGCATGCCTTCCAAAAATGAAAAAGGCGATTGGCATCGCTGGACCACCAATACCGGTTTCAAAGCTGGTTCAGGGTGGCATCATGTTGCAGTCAGTTACACTTTTGGAAAACCTGAATCCATTTCAGGCTGGATCGATGGCAAAAAGATTTCTGGTTCTTGGGATATGGGCGGTGCTACCACCAAGGCGCCCGTCACCGATAACGATGATATTTGGATTGGTTCTTCCATGGGTGGCTCGCCTGGCAATAGCTTTCGCGGTTTGTTGGACGATGTTGCAATTCATCGGGGCATTGTTTCAGATGATCTCATGCATAAAAGGTTTCGCCGTGTTGGCCCAGAGCAAACTGTTGCTCAATCAGATTCTTTTATTGCGCCAACTCAACCTGGTACAAAAAATGTGCAAGTTCAACTTCATCAAGGCTGGAGCGCATTAGACTCTTGGCCCAACCGTGCAGAAGACCTTGATAAGCCTTTCACCTCTTATGAACTTCCCGCATTTCTTTTTCATCGGATACCTCATCGTTATGATGCTTGGGGGATTCGTGATAACTGGCAAGGAACCGTAATCCTTAAAGCTTCAACGGAAGTAACAATCCCTGCGGGTACCCATGACTTATTGGTCCGTTCAAAAGGTGGGGCCAGGCTTTGGATTGATGGGAAGTTGATTTGTAAGACTCCTTTTCATGCAAAAGAAACTGGTGGCCACGAAGCTGTAAAACCTGTTCCCAACCTTCCTGCGATAAATGCTAGGCCCGTGGGTTATGGTGATCATGAAGTCTTGGTTCGTTTTTTAGGCACGGGTAAAAAGCATCAGATTGTTTATGAAACATTAGTGGGTGGAAAAAAGTTTCGACATGATACTGGTGATTCTTGCGTTGCGATTAAATACGAAGGCGAGTCGCAATTTAAAATTGTTGGAAGTGATTTCAATGAAGCTAATGGTGGGGCAGCTAACGTTGAGAAAATCCTGCTTGTGGATAAGGATTGGGAGCGGACTGCTGCAAAATTAGAACTTAATCTTATAAAATTGGATGATCAAGCTAGAAGGTTTGCTTCTTCAAACCAAGATGCCTATTGGGCTAAAAGGCGAGAGGCCTCCAAGGCATGGGCCATGGCTAATCCAAGTCCTAAAGTTCCTGAAGTTGCAAATAACAAGCTTATTAACAATGAAATTGACCGCTTTATTCTTTCTAAGGTTGAGGCGCAGTTAGTTTCTAAACAAGATACTGTGGTTGCAAACACCTTTCATACTAAGGTTCTTCCCCTGCTTAAGGAGCAGTGTTTTCGTTGTCATGCAGATAAGGTGAAGGGTGGATTTAAGTTGGATTCGATGCAGGAGATTTTAAAGTCGGGCGATTCTGGGAAATTAGCAGTCGTGCCCGGTGCGCCTGAGAAATCATTCCTTATCGAAAAAATCAAAGGGAAATCTACCGAAAGAATGCCTCCCAATGGCAAAGGGTTAAGTGAGGAAGAAATAGGCATCTTGGAGCAATGGATTAAGTCCGGTGCTCAATGGGTTCCCGAATCTGTTCAACCCAAGGATCTTGTCTTTGCAAATTTAACCAGTGACATATCTTTTCTTCGCAGGGCATTTTTGGACACTGTCGGTGTTCCACCTTCCTCCGATGATATTCGCAATTTTATCTCTGATCAAAGCGCATCGAAAAGAAGCAAAATGATTGACCGGCTTTTGATCGATCCAAGGTATGCGGACCATTGGGTTAGTTACTGGCAGGATGTGCTCGCTGAAAATCCCAACATTCTTAAACCGACTTTGAATAACACAGGTCCCTTCAGATTCTTTATTTACGATGCGCTTAAGGATGATAAACCTATGGATCGGTTTGTCTCAGAGTTGATTCTTATGCGTGGCAACATCAACCTTGGAGGTAGTGCGGGTTTTGCAATGGCAGCGGATAATGATGTTCCGATGGCTGCAAAGGCTCAGATTCTTGGCACTGCATTTCTTGGAGTGGAGATGCAATGTGCCAGGTGTCATGATTCACCTTTCCATTCTACCACTCAGAAAGATCTCTTTCAGATTTCTGCAATGCTTGAGCGCAAGGTTTTGGTTCTACCTAAAAGTAGTACCGTACCTGCGGGATTTTTTGAAAAGAAAGAGAGAGAATCGCTTATCAAAGCAACACTCAAACCCAACCAAAAAATCGATCCTGCATGGCCTTTCAAAAATATCGCAAATGAAGATCAGTCCGGTCAATGGCTGATTCAAAAAGAAGATGCCCGGGAAAAGCTTGCTACAATCATTACCCTGCCTGCAAACAAACGATTTGCCAAGGTTCTTGTGAATCGGTATTGGAAAAGGCTTATGGGTGCGGGAATTGTTGAACCTGCATTTGATTGGGAGAATAAAAACGCAAGTCATCCCGAACTTCTGGATTGGCTTGCGCATGAATTTGTCGCTTCAGGATATCAGGCAAAATCGGTTATTCGCTTGCTCATGAATTCTCAGGCATATCAGCGCGAATCCAATGGCCATAACCTTACTGCGGCTTCTGATAAACGGTTTTTCACCGCTCCCGATAAAAGGCGAATGTCTGCTGAACAAGTGGTTGATTCTCTTTATCAAGCTTCTGGTAGGAGCATGAAAGTTGAAGAAATTACTTTTGATTCTGATAGTAGACAACCGCCAGATAGAATGCTAAATCTTGGGGTTCCTAAGCGGGCTTGGGAGTATACTTCCCTTTCTAATGAACGCGACAGGCCAAGCCTTGCTCTTCCCCGAGTGCAGGCTGTTACTGATGTTTTAGAAGCTTTTGGCTGGCGTGGTGCAAGGCAGAATCCTATTACTGATCGCGATACTTCTCCGCATCTTTTACAGCCCGCTATTCTTGCCAATGGTACTTTGTCTTCTTGGATAAGCAGGCTTTCTGATAATAGTTTTCTTACTCGCATAGCCCTAGAATCAAAGACACCGGATGAACTTGCAGATGAAATTTATCTGAGGTTTCTTTCCCGGTTTCCTACCGCAGATGAAAAAAATAAAGTTCTAGATATGTTGGAGCCCGGCTTTGTTTCTCGAATTAAAAATCCTGTTCCTAGTGCCTTTGTAGAGCTTGCGAGGTTGCCTAATATTTCCTGGACCAATCATTTGGTTGAAGAAGCGACCAAGGTAAAATTGGAAATGGAAAAAAGAGCCAGAATGGGTGATGCCCCTTCCGAATTGCTTGACGATTCTTGGCGTGAACGAGTTGAAGATATTGTTTGGGCAGTCTTTAACCTTCCTGAATTTGTTTGGGTTCCTTGATCTAATTTATAATCTGAATTGAGGGTGATATTAATGTCACAACTTTCTGATCGCAGAACATTCCTTGCAGCTTCCGCTTTGACAATTGCGGGCTCTGCTTCCGCATCCTTTAACCCGGTTCACTTTCCCAAGGGTAAGGCCGAACACTGTGTTTTTATCTGGCTGGGTGGTGGCATGGGCCAGACTGATTCCTTCGATCCAAAAAGGGTGGGCGATCCGAAGAAGAAAATCGCAGGCTCGTACTATAAAGCAATTGATACCTCGGTAAAGGGGGTTCAAGTTTGTGAGCATTTTTCCAAAATAGCACCACTCATGGATCGTATGACTATTATTCGTACCATTAATCATGATGTTATTGATGAACATGCCGCTGCAGTCAATCGCATGCATACCGGCAGAAATGTTACAGGCACTGTGGTTTATCCTTCTATTGGTTCTGCTGTTGCGCATGAAAAAGGAGCGGCACAAGATGGCGCCCCATCTTATGTTTTGATCGGTTATCCAAATGTTACCCGCGGCCCAGGTTTTCTTGGTTCAAAATTCAATTATCTTTACCTTACCGATACGGTGAGTGGGCCTGCAGGATTATCCCGACCTGAAATGATTACCGTACCCAGACAAGATCGCAGGGAGGAGTTGCTTTCCGAACTTCGGAAAGTCAATAAGGTTGCAGGAAAAGATAAAGCACTCCAAGATTACGAAACTGCTCTCGAGCAAAGTTTAAAACTTAGTGGCCCTGCTTTTTCCAAGGTCTTTAATCTTACTGAAGAAAACTCCACCCTAAGAGATTCCTATGGGGGCGAGTTTGGCCAGCGCTGTCTCTTGGCTCGCAGATTGATTGAGCGAGGGGTTCGATTCATTGAAGTTTCGCATAATCTTAATTTTTCCAACGGCACCGGTTGGGATGTGCATAACCAAGGTATAGAAAAACAGCATATACTGATTCAAGAATTAGACCAAGCACTTGCTGCTCTTACTCTTGATCTTGAATCTAAAAAAATGCTTGATAAAACTCTGATTGTTGTTGCGACAGAGTTTGGCAGGCCGCCCGAATTTGATGGAGGCGGGGGCAGGGGGCATCAATCTAAAACGTTCAGTGTCCTGCTTGCCGGAGCTGGGTTGAAGCATCAGGGGGCTTTTGGTGAAACCGATGAACTTGCTAAAAAGCCTGTCAAGGATTTGGTCAGCGTTCCCGATTTCTTTGCAACTATCCATGCTTCACTCGGGATCGATCCTTCAAAGAATCTTTATGATGGCGACCGCCCGGTGCCTATCACGGATTCTGGGGTTCCTGTGAAGGTTCTTTTTTAAAGTGGTGTAAATAAACAAAAAAGGCAGATGAATTTCATCTGCCTTTTTTTATTGTTGTTTTGGAATCCTACTTAGTTAAGGCATTTCCAAATGTTTTTCTTCCACCATATGCCTTAGTTTTCGCATCGATCTTGCATGAATCTGGCGTACCCTTTCCTTGGTAATTCCAAATTGCATACCGATTTCTTCCAAGGTAGCAGATGATTGTTTCTCATCCAGCCCAGCACGCAGCTTGATGATTTCTCTTTCTCGCGGGTCGAGGAAATTCAAAAGCCTGTTGATGCTGTGGCTGGCGCGTTCCTTCTGGGCGTAAAGTTCTTTTTCATCGGAACGGCCATCCACCGTTGTGCTGAACACTTCTTCATTGCCTGTAACAAAGCGTTCCCTATGATGGAGTTCAGTTGGAATGCTGCGGGCGAAATTCTTCATGATGGCCCAGCTTGCATAAGTGCTGAACTTGAAGCCTCGGCCGAAATCAAACTTTTCCACTGCACGGATCAATGACATGTTGCCATCGGATATCAGTTCGAAAAAGTTTTCAACCTGGCCACTATGGCGCTTGGCAATATTTACCACTAAGCGCATGTTGGCGTTAATCAGGGAATCTTTCACCATATTGGCTTGGTGAATCAGATTCTCGATTTCATCAAGTACTTGCACTTTCACCTTTAAAAGGTCTACTTCGGGAGGATTTGCACCTTCTTTAAGTATGCTGTTTCGAAGTTTCGATGCTTTGGACTTAAGGAAATTCATCTTTCGGAAAAGGTGTTGTTCCTGTTCCTTGTTTAAGAGGGGGACTTCGTAAAGGTTGCCCAGTTCTGTTTGCACATCCTTGGGGGCCTTCATCGATTTTCGTTTGGCTTCGTATTCATCTGCACCTGGCATAGGTGCGAGAATCGCCAATTCAAGGTTTGCATCTTCGAATCCAGGATTTGGAATGAAATCCAAATTGTGTTCGAGTAACTTTTGAGCCCTTACCTCATGTATCACGCGGTACATCGAGGTTCGGTTTCGTTGAAAGCGTTTGGCTAGAATATCCACGGTTTCACCTCGAGAGTAAGAGTTAAAAATACTTTGTCTCGATTCGGGAGACAAAGGGTTGGTAAGGTCTGGAAATACTGCGCTCGCTGGATTGATACGATCATGATTTTTGATCGTATACCTTACCGTTTCCGGTGAGCGTTTAATTTTTTTCGAAATACGAAGACTGATCTCGGTCACATTGGCATTTGTTAAACGCGCCATCCTGCTTGCAAATTTGATAATCTTGCTTTTTTCTTCATTAGAGAGCTGCGTAAAGCTTCCGCTTTTTTCAACCCTTTCCTGATTGCGGGATACAAACCGCTCGATTTCACTTCTCGTGTAGCCGAGCTTTCGTTTTCCGCCACGCACTATTTTCAATCCAATCAACCCGAGTTTTTTCCATCTTCGTACCGTCTTTGTTGAAACATTCCAAAGCTTACTGACTTCGTCCACGGTATAAACTGGTTCAACTTCGGGCTGGCTACTTGCAAGCGACTGAATCAGAATGGGCAGATCGTGTAAGAGGTCGGAACCATCGATCCGTAAATCAGGAAAGGAATCTGGTCGATATCCGGTAATCCTGAAACAGATAAACTGGTAAGGATATTTTTTCGAGGCATCAATTTCTTGAAGAAACTGCTCAGTTCGTTCCTGTTGTTGGGTCTTTCGACCTACAGGGGTGAAACGAGTGAGTTGGTCTTCCAGCAGCTTTAAAGCAGGGTGCCTGAAAATCACTTTAAGAATCCTTCCTCAAAACGGGACTGTTTTTTCTAACCAGAGCCATCGCTGCCTTGCGATGATTACTATCTATACGAGTCAACCACTCAAAAAGTTCAAATGTTTTTTTCATGGTTACAACCCTATATTCGAATGCGCCATCTACTTATTAAGACCGGAACCTGAAAATTTCCAAAATACTTGTGTTGTAGAGGAAACATCCCCTGAACTATTACTTGCAAGATTAAACAATGATTATTAAGAGTAGGTTAAAAAAAGAGGGTTGGCTGGAAAAGTAAAACTTTTCTTAAAATACTCTTAAAAAAAGTGTTCAAATGTTCATATCTTGTTGAATTTATCAATCAATACCTCGCTAGAATTAAAATTTCCTTCCATATTCTGCCTTTATCACCGGTTTTTGGGATAAACTTTCCCATCGGCTTTCTTCTTTTTCCTAGGTGTACTGTCGCGATGATTAAGAGACGCAACTTATTACAAGGTATAGGTTTAAATGCGATTCTTTGGCCTTTGTCTTTAAGAGCAGCGGATATCTATCGCTTAAGTGAGAATTTTTCCCCAGGCAACCGGTTTAGGATTCAAACTACCACGGAACTTACTGGATCCATGCTTTTCACCTCGAATCTTCAACCAAAAAAACAAATTCAGATTAAAGGGAAGAGCCAAATTGATTTTGATGAAACTATTTTAACCTTGGATTCTTCTCTTAAAGTGAATAAGTCTCTTCGTGAGTATCGAAAGGTTGAATTATCTCGGACTTTGGATGGCCAAAATCAGGAAACCACTCTTAGGCCTGAAACTCGCAGACTCGTGCTTTTAAGGCAGGGTTCAAAAAAAATCCCCTTTTCTCTAAATGCACTTCTAACATGGAATGAACTTGATTTGATCCGAACGGAAGTTTTTCCCTGTGCCTTGGCTGGGCTTTTTCCTGCTCGCTCTGTCGGCTTAAATGAATCTTGGAATGCAGGGCTTGAAGCTGTTCAAGAATTGACGGATTTAGAATTGCTGGAGTCCTCCCAAGTTGCTTGTAAGCTGGATTCTGTAAACTTGGTAAACAATCGCAAGACTGCAAGGATCAGTTTTTTGGGCAAGGCATCTGGTATAAACGAAGATGGCCCCAATCAACAAATCCTAGATGGTTATATTTTCTTTGATTGTGAGACTAGGCACTTGTCTTTTCTTTATCTTAAAGGGACCAGCATTCTTAAAAATAAAGAAGGCAAGGATGTTGGAAGAATCGAAGGCAGATATACCCTTTCACGGGAAATGCTCCCCGCAATTCTTCTGGACAATAAAATTCTAGCGCAATACGAACCGGATCCTAATAACACTAGGCTGCTGTTTGAAAGTCGGGATACTGCTTTTACGTTTCATTATCCGAGAGAATGGAAGGTGACCTCTCAATCAGATTCCCAAGCGACGCTGGATCATTCGAAAGAGTCTGGATTGCTGATAACCAAAGAGAAACCCTCGAGATACACATCAAATGCAATGTATAGGGATGAAGCATTTGCGTTTATTCGACAGCAACAGATGCGGTTAGAAAGTCAGGGCGAGATTCAGTCAGCCAATGGGATTCCCGGCTTGGAGTTTTTTTCGTGGGATGTGCAGATTGAAAGTCGTAGGATGTACCTCCTTTATTTTGTCTACAGAATAGGTCAAAATGTATTCACTCTTGCAAGTAGATGCTCGCAGGAAAACAAGGCGGCCTTGCGAAGTGATATCATGGGAATTGCTACCTCTATAAAGCCTACAGGGAAGAGCGGTTGAGATGGATGATAAATTCAAGGCATTGGAACAGGATGCTCGATTTCCGAGTGGGAAGTGGACGGGTTTCTTTGTCCAGAAAAACCCACCTCTCGGGAAGCAATGGATGGATTTACAATGTATGTTTGAAAAAGGCATCATCACCGCAAGCGGCAATGATATAGTCGGAGCATTTACATTTAAAGGGCATTACGATACGACAACTGGAAAATGCAGTTGGAACAAAATATACAAAGGCAATCACCCTGTTTATTATGAAGGGTATAACGAGGGCAAGGGGATATGGGGCACCTGGTTGATTGAAGATAAAGCGAATGCGATAACCCTGAAGGGTGGGTTTCATATTTGGCCTGAAGGGATGCTGGTTTCCGAAGACGAGGATCTCGTAGCGGAGTTAGAACTTCCAGCCAATAATGGAAGTTTCAAAAAGCCCCAATTAGTTCCTGCGAAAGCCTAATTACTTGCCCGGGATATTCACCATGATGGGGTTACTTGCATAGCCTCGTTTGACAGTGAAATTGAGCGACACATTTGCCAAAACGCAAATAGGAACCTCTGCAAAGGGCTTGGCATCAGGAGCAACTTTAAGAAGTATTTTTCCTTTAGTTTCTTTCTCTGATAAAGCTGTTTTGGCTCCGGTATCGAGCATGGTAACACCTGGTGGCAGGGGGTTGCCAAAAATCTGGTTTAGGTGTTGATGCCTCACATCAAGGCTAACGCGCCCTTTGTAATTCTCTGCGCGTACAATTTCCACATCAATCGTAATCGTTTTACCTGGCTCTAAGACGATTTTTTCTGGGCTGACTTTTATCTGCACGATATCTTTTTCAGGGGTTATTGCAATCATCTGAGTTTCAACAGGCCATGTGCTTCTTCCGCCTCCAGGCATCTTTAATTCGGTAAGAGGGCCAGCTTTTTTAATTATTTCTTTCTCTTTGCCTTCTTTGTCTTTGTATTTTGCCTTGGCAATAATGTTAACGAGCGATGCACCTGGTTTTGCATCCTTAGCGCATTGGAAAAGCAGCAAACCATCATTCTGGGTTTCGGGTAAGGTTAGGGGAACCATGGTTATTCCAGAAGGAAGATTTTCAGGATGGAAAGTAATCGGGCCGGTGAATCCGCCTGTTCGTTTGACTCGTACATACCAAGCCGCGGCCATCCCGGGTGCAATGCCTGCTTTGTCATCATCGCAATTGACGATGAAGTCTGGTTCTTCGTGAGTGATATTCAAAAGGTAGTTGAAACCGGGGCCGCCACGGTTTAATAAGTCGCGCACTTGGATTTTGAAAATGCCATCGGCTGTAGCAGTGTAATTAAGATAAGAATCTTTAGTGGCATTGGATTGATCGTCGTTGCTTGCGATGATTTTGTCTTTATCATTTGTTATGCTTAAAAAACTATCCAGTTCAGAACCCAGTCTGCGTGCCCGGATTTCTACAGTAATGGATTCCCCTTTTTTCAATTTGATGGGAAAAGTGTCGGTTTCGCCCGGTTTGAAAATCCGGCCATTGATGGTGCAGGGAAATAAGGCATCAGAGTTCGTGGCTGATTCTTCAAAGATTTTTAGTCCAGAAATGTATACTGGGAACGGATTGCTCAATCCTCCATCGGTTTTGATTACTGCATTAAGTGTGCTTCCAGGCACGGAAGTTTTGGGAATTCCTTCTAATGCCACTTGGGTTTCGGGTACATTCCCACCACCCACTTTGACTTGCAAGGGCCCTGTGGGCGAATGTGCCAAAGGGTAACACCAGGTAACATATGGGCCACCCGTAATAACGAGGTTGTAGGGCATGTTAATACTTGCTGCATAATCCACATCGCGTACTACCACCATGTATTCACCGGGCGATGCGAATCGATAGGTAACGCAGGGGTCTGCAAAATGGAAGTCATCATTGGCTGCTAGTTCTCTTCCTGTTGAATCATGGATACTGATCATCGGATCTATTGCAAGAAACTGGCTGTGCCTCTTGTAGAAGAACCGGTGCGATATGACACCAAAGGAAAGGGTTTGCCCGGCTTTGACCGTGAATTTGTAAGCGTCAACTTGTTCTTTGGCGCTGATCATGCCTGAAACAATACTGCCAATCGCGATAGGTTGAGCAGTTGCGAAATCAGCATGGAGAGTGGTTTTTTCAAGAACAACCGGAAGATCTGCGATAAGAATCTGGCCCACTGTTGAGGCACCGGAAGCGCAGGCTAGGCGGAATTCTCGCATACCAGGCGAAGCTGTTTTATCTACGGTTACTTTGATTTTAAGTTCGGTGGTTTTGCCTTTTTCTGTAATGCCTTCAGCTTTAATCCCAGTGCCTGCAAAAAGCACAGCAATGGGATTTGAGGGGTTGCTGGTTTCGCAAAAAAGCGTGATCTCACTAGTTTTCCCACGTTCAATAACTGCAGGATAGACATGCGTGATCTGTGGGAATGAAGTTTGCGACAACGCCGTTCCTGGCACTAGAAATGCCAGTAATCCAAAAATACTGGAAAGCTTGACTAGTGATTGAACAGAAATTCTCTGGTGTTGAGTAGCGACCACAATAAATCCTCCAAGCCTTCTTTTGGGTTTTGAGCCAAGGCCAGTTCTGCGAGTGCTTCCTTCTTTTCTTGATCTCTAGGCAATCTTGAAAGCGTAGCAAGGAACACTTCATCTACAGCCTTATCCATTGGGACTTTGTTGCTGATAAATTTGCTGATTCTGCTGTTGGTTTCTGAAAGCTTGCGGTTGAGGAGGTTGCCACTCATAAGCAGAAGTGCCTGCATCATATTGGCATCTTCGCTGCGTTCGCATTCGCATGTTGCGACTCTTCGGGGTCTGCCAAAGATATCCATAAAGCTGGAACTGAATTTGCTGTCGGGAAGAGAAATTGCCCTGAATCCAAGTGGTACATCGGTGAACTTTTCGCGTGTTCCACAAGCGAAATCTACTGCATCAAGCAGTTGCTCGGCAGACATACGCTTGGCCCGGAAATGAGTGCAATAAATATTATCGCCATCGGCTGCAGAAGCCACATTGCTTTCGCTGCTAAGTTGGTAGACTTGTGAATTCATGATGGTTCGAAGCAGGTGCTTGATATCGTAATTGTTTTTGATGAGATCAACAGCCAAAGCATCAAGGAGTTCTGGATTAGAAGCTGGGTTGGTGATGCGAATATCATCGATGGGATGGATAAGGCCTCTGCCAAAATAGTAGCCCCAGTATCTGTTAACGAAATTGCGAGCAAGGGCAGGGTTGTTTTTATCCTTCAGCCAAGTAACCAAGCCATTGCGCCTGTCGATTGGGTCTTCGGTTACAGGGCCACCAATGGGTTTTGGGGGAAGTATTTTTCCTGTTTTCGGATGGCTTGCTTCACCCGCCATGGTTAGGTAGATGGTGGTATCGCTGCCTTGTAGCCCGAACTCGGTGCTATTTTTCTTGGCGACTCTGGAGAAGAATGCAGTCATGCTGTAGTAATCGGCTTGGGCGATATTTTCGAAGGGATGATGATGGCACTTGGCGCATTGCATACGAACGCCAAGGAAAACCTGACAAGCGGTTTCAGTCCAATCGTCACGTGAGCCTATGACAAAGAAATTGGCAGGGCCATTGGCATAGGGGCTTCCAACTGCGGTAAGAAGTTCGCCTGCGAAATTATCCATGCGCATGTTGTCGCGGAAGACGGAACGAAGCCAATTGTGCTGCGACCACATACCTTTTTTTTGTAAAACATCTCTGCTATTGCGAAGGAGATCGCCCCATTTGTAAGCCCACGAATCAACATATTCTGGTCTGTTTAAAACCTTTTCTATGGCTAGCTTTCTTTTCTCAGGGTTGCTGTCAGCTTTGAATGCAAGAATTTCTTCAGGGTTAGGAAGTGTCGACAAAGTGTTGATGTGAATTCTTCTGAAGAATTCTTCATCGGTGCAGATATGAGAAGGGGAGAGGCCTGTTTTCTTCCATTTCTCAATCCACATTTTGTCGATCAGATTGTCATTCTTTGCGAAAGTATCGAGTCCCTTGGCTTCGCCGAAGGGCAGGATGATGCGAAATACGCCTACAGCGCCTAGATAGCGAACCATGATAACCGTTTCGCCCGGGCCCTTTGCAATTACATTTCCGAGGTTGTCAACAGTCGCAACGGAAGTGTTCATGCTGTCGAAAGAGGCTTTGGAACTAACATCTTCAGTTGAGTTATCTTCGTAGGTTCCTCTTGTGGTGATTTTGATTTTCTGCCCGACTTTTGCGATGATCTCAACGGGCAATACTTCAAGAGATTTGAAGAGTTTATCTTTGGCGGAGGGCCCGATCATGCCTTCTGCAATCCAGCGCTTGAGCGTGGTGTATTCGGGAGATCCCAGTTGTAATCGTTTGCCCCCTTCATGGGGAGCTTCAAGAGTGGGCTTTTTTAGGAGAAGGCTTTCTTCGGGTGAAAGCAGGCTGACGCGCCTTCCAATCGAGCCTCTGACGATTTCGCGAAAATCGTTGCTGTCATCGAAGCCACGAAGTGAAAGCTTGAGTCCGCCCTGACCATATTGTGCACCATGGCAGGCACCTTGATTGCATCCTGCCCGGGTGAGAATCGGTTGAACATCGTTGGCAAAAGAGACTTTGGGGAAATCTTGTGCGGAAGAAAACCCTGAAAAAATTAGTAGGCCTATCAGGCTTCCGATATGGTTTCTCATGTCTGCTTATATCCGATTAAAGGTTGGATAAAATGGTTTCCAAAATCAAGCAAGTATTTCGTTTACAACCTTGCCGTTAAGGTTGATGCGGAAAGGCCTGCCATCTGGCGCAACATAATGTTTGTCTACTGGAATGCCAAGAATCGTGTAAAGTGTTGCAGCAATATCTTCAATTTGAATGGGTGGGGTAACGGGTTGCTCTGCGTTGGCATCGCTTTTGCCAATAACGGAACCAACTTTCATGCCGCCACCGCCCATGCAGAATACTGTGGATCCGGCCCAATGGTCGCGCCCAGCAGCAGAGTTTATTTTTGGAGTTCTGCCGAAATCGCCCAGCCAGATTACCATGGTTTTTTCGAGCATACCTCTGGTTTGAAGGTCTTCAAGAAGTGCGGACCAACTTTGATCGATGGTCGGAAGGTTGCGGTCCTTCAAAGTTTTGAAGTTGTTGGCGTGGGTATCCCAGCCACCCATGGTTACATTGATAAACCGAACGCCCGATTCAACCAGCCTGCGGGCCAGAAGACAAGATTGGCCAAACTTGTTCATGCCATAGCGTTCGCGAACTTTGACGGGTTCTTGTGAAAGATCGAATGCGCGCTTTGCAGCAGGAGAGGTAACCATGGAAAAAGCTTTGTCATAAAAGCTGTTCATTGCGCCAACATCATTTCCCTTGGTTTCGATATTCTTTTGCCAGTTGTCGAGTTTTTGCAGCATGCGCTCGCGTCGCCCGAAACGGGAAGAGGTCAAACCGTTTGGAAGTGAAACACCATCGATGCTGAAATCAGGTTTGCTTGGGTCTTCTTGAATAATGAAGGGGTTGTGTTCGCTACCAGCGTAGCCTGGCAAGCCGCCGCCGAATCGTTGGTCGATTGAATTTCCAAGTTGGACATAAGGTGGCATACCGTTACGGTAGCCAAGTTCACGAGACATGACAGCGCCATAAGTGGGGTAAACGGTGCTGGGATTGAAGCGCCAGCCTGTAAGCATGTAGGCATCAGCAACGCCATGGGATCCGTTGTAAGAATATCCCGAGCGAATGATGGAATACTTGTCGAGGTTTTTTGCCATCATCGGAAGGTGTTCGGAAATATGCACCCCAGGGATGTTGGTAGGGATGGCGCTGAATTCGCCACGGATGTCGGAAGGTGCATTGGGTTTTGGGTCAAAGGTATCGATATGGGAAGGGCCACCTTGCATCCACATGAAGATAACACTGAGGTTATCGACGGGTTCTTTTTTCTTGGCAGAAGCAGCGTTTGCTTGAAGAAGAGTTGGAAGAGTAAGGCCAGCAAGGCCGAGGCTACCAATGCGAATGAATTCTCGTCTGTTGGTACCTTCGCAATTACGGGAGGGGCCGAATCCTACTTCAAACATGGTTCACCTGTTGAAAAAAGGTCAAAAACAAGGCGGGTATAAAAGACACCAAGAAGAACTAGTACAAATCATAAACTCTAACAAAACTTAAAGCAAGCAATTGTACATAAGATATCGACATAATAAATGCAGGGGCTGAAGCCCATTCGGGTGCAAAGAGGGGATTGAATCTCTATTAGTTATGGTTCTGGGTCGGTAGGGAGATCTGTAACGCCCTTAAGGACTTCCTGAACTTTTTTATGCAGGGTGTTGCGATTGATTCCAAGTCTTGTTGCAGCTTTTACCTGAACATTGTCGCATTCTTTGAGTATCTGTTGGATCAATTCTTTTTCAACTGCGCCAACAATCTGCTCGGAAAGAACCCCATCGGGTAGGGTGTTTATCCCAAGGTGTACCACTTGCTGAATCAGCTTTACAAGATCGGTGGATTGCCCGACTTGGGTTTTTGATTGTAATGACTTATAGCGTTTGATTTTTTTTCCGGGGGGTGCCAGAGATTCTGGTGTCAAAGGAAGACCATTGCAAAGCACTACCGCCCTTGCCATATAGTTTTCCAACTCTCTAACATTGCCTGGCCAATCATGCTTTAAAAGCACATCCTGCATATTTGCAGATAGTTCGGGGGGATCGATTCTATTGGTAACAGCATGGCGGGCAATAAAGAATCGAGCGAGTGCAGGGATGTCATCGGCGCGTTCCCTTAAGGGAGGAAGATAAACCGGAACGACATTCAGGCGATAATAAAGATCGTCTCTAAAGCGACCAGCTTCGATTTCGTCTTCAAGATATTGGTTGGTTGCTGCGACAACTCTGCAATCGACTTTGATGGTTTTGCTTTCGCCAACTCTTTCAAATTCATTTTCTTGCAGGACGCGTAGAAGTTTAACCTGAAGCTTTGGGCTCATGCTCGAGATTTCATCGAGAAAGATAGTTCCGCCATGAGCTGCTTCAAATCGTCCGGTTTTATTTTCTACAGCGCCAGTGAATGCGCCTTTGATATGCCCGAATAATTCACTTTCGAGAAGGCTTTCATTCAGGGCACCACAATTCACGCGAACATACGGCCCATCATTCCGTTTTGAAAGAAGATGAACAGCACGAGCGATGAGTTCCTTGCCTGTGCCTGTTTCACCAATAATCAGAACCGTTGCTTGAGTGGGCGCGACCTTTTTGACAAGGCCGTAAACTTCTTGCATGGCCTGAGATTGGCCGACAATATCCGTCAATGGCGCATTAGCACCTTTGTCGGCGTTATGAATGCCGCGGCTCATCCTATTTGCCTTTCTGTCCTTGCTAGTCCTTAGTATCTATTAAACAGAAAAGAGAGTGAAAAGCCTAGTAAGATTAGGGAATGTTGATTAAATGTTTTGGAGAGGTGCTTGAAGTCCTTTTTTTGCAAGTAGTATAGCAAGGCTTTCTGAGGACAATCGCGGTTCATCCAAAATAAGGGTTTCCATCTCCGTATTAACGAAAGCAATCATATCTTCACCGCTCCAACCAGCATTAAGAAGCTTGGGTTCTATCATTTGAACAAAGTTTTGGCGAATTTTATCAGTCAACCTAGAGACATTGCTTTCATGAATACCCAGAAAAGAAGCAGCCTCTCGTTGGGTCAGGCGGTATCTAACTCTGAGACCGAGCAAAAGTTTTTCCTGATCTGAAAGTGTTTCTAGCCATTCTTGAGCAGCTAAGCGAAATTCTTGATGCCAGTGCTCATCAGAAATCTCAGGCGCATGCCAGTACATTTCATCCGCCTCGTCATCACCTAAGGGCTTATCGTGTTTGCTCTGCCTTAATTTGGTCAGGTTGGAGTTGTGGAAAACCCTGATCAGCCAAGGAATGAGAGGCCTTCTACCATCGTATTTTTCTAGAACAGAACCGGAGGTTTCTTTTTCGCCGGTAAGTAGGAACCCCCAAAACTCTGCTACTGTATCTTCCTGCCTAGCGGTATCCCCAGGAAAAAGCCTTGCAGCTCGAGATCGTAATGCATCTACAAGAAGTTGGTCATGCCTCCCGGTTTTGGATGCAAATAAAGTTTCCCAAGCGGTGCTTAATCCTTCGATACAAGATGAGTTCAGATAGAAATCGAGAAAGTGAAGCCCCTCGAGAAGTGATTTTTCAGGAAGGCCTTTAGCCCTGCATTTAGCATTGAAGAGTTCTTTGCATCGTTGCAGATGGAACGCAAGTTTTTCATGCTTTAAATTAATGCCCGGAAGATGCACCCCACAGAAAGCTCGAACCATCCTGGCTTCTTTTTCGTTCCCATTTATAGGCTTTGTTGTACCCGATTCCATTCTTTAGCCTCGATTGATGAATACCAATAACTCTATGCGTGAGCTTTCTGTTTCAGGCGTTGCTTCAAGCCCTGGATAAGTTTTATCCCCTAAGCCTATCGGGCTAACTTTGCGCCTTGAAAACCAACCACTCTTATGAATAGCATGATTGTTTTTCAGGTAGTCTGAAACCGTTTCTGATTGCTGCCTGGTTAATAGTCGGAGGGTTTCTCTGTCGGCTGTCCCTGCAGGCATTATCCCGGCAATTACAATATCACTATCTTTGGGAAATCCCATTAACCATTCAGATGCCTTGTCGAGGATTTTTTTTCCCTCAATACTTAAGATAGCACTCCCGGGTTCGAAAATAGTTGAACTATTGATGGACTTGCGCTTCATATCTGCGTTGGACCGCACGATCATCTGCATCGGGTCTTCGATATATCCACGGACTATGGGCATTTTCTTGAGCGCATCCGCATCCTGTTGAAAAGCTTGCATGGTCTGCTGGCTTTGGTTGGCGAGTTGCACCAAAGAATCATAAAGCTTGGTGTCTTGGGTCAACTTTCCCAATGAACCTTCACCCTTGCGAATTTTACCAAGCATATCGGACACCTCAGCCAGAATGTCTGAAATTTCTGGGGTGTGCTTGCTCGCAAGTAAATCTTGGTTCTCGGCACTTAAAGAAGCAGGCGAACCCGGGAAGAGTTCTAAAACCTTGGCTCCTAGCAACCCCTCAGACGCAATAGAAACAACCGCATCTTTTCGGATTAGCTTTCTGTAAGATCCTTGGATTTTCAGGCCAAGAACCACAGCAGAACCTGGGTTTTCTGGTGCTTTGATGGATACGACTTCCCCTGCATCCATCCCTTGGATTCGAACCCGGGTACCAACATCTACACCACGGATATCAAGAAAGGATGTTTTTAGATTAAGGGAATCTTTGCCATACCATCCCCGTGAACCGATCAAGAAAAAGGCGGTTGCAAAAAGAACCAATCCCGCAAGAATGGTGCAGCTTAGTAAGAGTAGTTGCCTAGGGTTTAATGCTCGAGTCATGGTTTATCCTTAATTTAAATTTTATTATACCTCTGGATGTGTAAGATAACCTCTTAAGAATTCAAATTTTTTAAGGAAACACTTGCGTATTAACAATAAAAATACAGTAAGATAATGATGCTAGGGATGTTGAATAAGTGCACTTAAATGCGGAAGTTCATAGGAGAGTTTAATCATGGCAGGCGAATTCAAACAGCAATGCCCAAGTTGCGAAGCGATGGTATCTATTAAGGATGAAACCTTGGTAGGCAAAAAGACCGAGTGCACGAAATGTAAGTTCCGCTTTTTGGTTGAGGCTCCTTCAAAAGGCAAGCCCGCAGATGATAAAAAAGCACCCCCAGTAAAATCAAAAGCCTCTGGTAAAGAAGCAGCAGCCAAGGCTAAGCAAGAAATAAAGAAAGCTGAATCAGGTCAAAA
>CAMDHK010000038.1 GCA_945897965.1 Candidatus Kuenenia stuttgartensis
AAGAGTGCTAGGGTTTCTGAAGCTAAACTTGATCTTGCAAGTTTAACCATTCAGATGGCAAAAACGAAGATTTCTGAAATTTCTTCCCTTCGAACTAATGACGAAAAAGTTGCAAAAGGTAATGAAGCTAAAGCTTTGATTCTTGATTCCAGATCGCAGATGAAAAGCGCAATCAAAGAAATGCAAGATAAGCTTGCTACTTTAACTGGAATGACGCCTGCTGAACTTGCTGAGTCAAAGTCTTTGACGGATAAAATTTCAATCGGTGAAATGGATTTCGCTCTTTCATTTTATGATGAAGCAAAGTCAGTTATTGACACTGGTAAAGATAAGGATAGGGTTTTAAGAGGTAACATCATTACCGAAGCAATTAAAGCGATGGAAAAGTTGGCTGATCGTGGGGATTCTGATCCCCAAAGTTGGAAAGCCAAAGCGTGGATCGCACTTTATTTGATGGAGAATGGTGAACCTAAGAAGGCTAGGCCTAAATTAATCGAAATCCTTTCTGTTTCTCCTATCAATAAAGCTGCCAATGATGCCAAACGGTTGGCAAGATATTTCTTTTTGCAAGTGATTAAAGATGCTCCCGATCCTACAGAAAAAGATGTTGAAAAAATTATTCAAACAAATGGCAACAAATGGCTCGATGATTATAAAGCATACGTGAAAACACCAGAGGGCTATGGTATTCGCATGTTGCTTGCGAAAAGTTATATCGAACAATATCGAGGTAAAGCGGTTGCTACTAATCCCCAAAGGAAAGCCGAACTGCTAACGCTTGCTCGTAAACAATTAACTGAAATCGAGCAGGCCGAAAATGAATATACAGATGAGGCTAGAAATTTAAAGATTAGTCTCATGAAGGAGCAAGGTGCTTTTACGAAAAAAGTTTCAGATTTGAAATCTTTTGAGGATTGTTTTACCCGAGCCCAATATGAGATTTCCCTGATTGTCGCTGAAGAAGCCAAAAATACAAATCCTGATGATTTAGAAAAGAAAAGAAAAGGGCATGCTGAAACTGTGATTGCCTCTCTTAAGCAAGGGCTTGAGACTAAAGAAGCCAAAGAAACCATGAAAAAAGGTGCTGGCCTTAATCAGTTTGAAGTAAATAATGCTCGTGCTATGCTTACTTTTTATCATTTCACTGAAAAACAATTTGATGAAGCAATTGCAGTGGGTAAACAATTTGTTGTTGATGATCCTAGATCTTCTCAAGCTTCAACAGCTTCTATTTATACTTTAGGTTCTTATACCCAAAAAATTAGCGAATTAGAAAAATCTGGCGCAACTGATGAAATGTTGAAATCTGCTAAAGATGATATGGCTTTGTTTGCAAAGATGATGGTGGAACGATGGCCTACTGATACACCAGGCGATAGTGCTCGTCATCAAATTGCAATGTTCTTAGTTAAGGATAAAAAATATACTGAGGCGGTTTCGGCATTAGAACAGGTTACACCTTCGTATACAGGATTTCCTTTCTGTATGTATGAGCTAGGCAACGCAGCTCTTGCAGCAGAAGGGGAAACTAAAAATGGGAAAAATCGAGCTAAAGCAATCAAAGCATTTGAATCAATTGTTTTGCCTTTGGAAGGTTCGGATCCTTCTTTGGTCAAGGTGTATTTTATCGCCAAAGCAAAACTCGGAGGGGAATATTATGTTACAAAGCGTTTTGTTGATTTACAAAAACTTTCAGTAAATTTGTCTGCTGAATTAGCCATGCCTAATAACCGGCTTGATGTCGATCAAGCTAAAGATCAGGAAATTCGTAAAGCGATTGCTACTAATGTTGGTAACCTTGAATTATTTGCACTTTATGGCCTTGCGAATGCTAGTTTTAGCCAATCTAAACTTGCTGATGTTTCCAAATTACTTGATCCTTTGGTTGAAAAGGCAAGCGAAGGAAAAATGCCTGAAATTAAACAAAATTTGCAGCTTGGCTCTGCATTGTTTGGCATGGCTTTACAAGCGAATATTTCGATTGGGGATATCGAAAAATCCCGTAAAGTTGTTAAAGCACTTCAATATTTATCTTCTGATGCAGAAGCGTCAGGGACAGCTAATGTCGTCTTATTGCAACTTAATTCTCTAATTGGTGAACAAATAAAGGATCTTCGTAAAAAAAATGATCCTAAGGCTCTCGAAACCGCAATCAAAGGATTTACAACAATTCTTGACGATGTAACGAAAGAAGATTCTTCAAAAAAGAAAGCTATGACTAACGATCTTGTTAGGCTTATTTCACTTAATTATTCAACCATGGGTTTAAATGAGAAAGCATTGGATTTGCTAAAAAAAGCAGAAAAACCGAAGGACGCCAACGATCCTAAAGCCACTGCTGTTTATAGAGGGATTCAACTTCAACAAGCTCGAGAATTGCGTTATTTAAAGAAATATGAAGATGCTACTAAGTTGATGGATGAAATTATTGGTACCAAAGAAATGCCTGGTTGGGGTGGAAAAGATATCGATACCCTATTGGAAAAAGTTAAATTGATGGAGACTCAAGAAAAGTACAGTCTTTCAGCTAGTATGGCTAGTCAAATTGTTAAGGCTTTGGTTGGTAAATCAAGTGATAATCAAATTAAAGAGAAATACCTCGAGGCCTATTATCATATGGTCTTTGGCCTTTTAAAATTTGGTACAACCTCTACCGATCCTGCTAAAAAAGCAAAAGGGATATCAGATGCCGCTGGATTGATCGAAAAACTCATAACATCTCAACCGGATTTTGGAAGTATTGATTCGAAAAAACGATTTGATGATTTGCTATCAAATGAAAGTGAAAAAGAACTCAAAGAAGCATTTGAGGTGTTAAAGGCTAAACGGGCAGTTTCAGGATCAAAAATTGATGCTGGAAATGCAGCACCCAAGACCGGAGATAAAAAGTAATGTTAAGATTTAGTCTTAGACTTTCGATAGGTTTTAGTTTTTTTACCATTTTTGTTTTTTCCATTCTTGCGCAGGACGCTGTGAAGTTTGTTGATAAAACCAAAAAAGGTGAAAGTGAATTAAATGGTTTAATAACAGGTGATAGTGTTAAAGGGTTGTTGATTAAAATACAGAAAGATCCTAACCCAAAGCTTATTCCAGCCGTTGATATTATCAATGTTACTTACTCAAGCACTGCGATTGGTTCGATTGAATTAAAAAGTGCTCTAGGTAAAGAAATTCGTGCTAATCTTCCTAGTACAAAAGAAGCTGACAAGGTAAAACTTTATGAAGAATCAATCAAGGATATATCTGAATTATTGCCAAAACTTAAATCTGATATGAGGTTGTCAAAATATCTAAATTTTCGAATTGCCAAAGTGAAGGCTGATTTGGCTAAAATTAAACCTGAAGCGTTGCCAGATGCTATTAAGGCGCTAAATATTGTTCGAATAGATAACCCTGATTCTTGGATGACATTAGGATCTTTTAAAATCGAAGCGGAATTGCAAGAAATTAAAGGTAATTTTGATGCTGCTTTAAAATTGTATCAAGGTATGGGTAAACTTCCTGGTGTACCTAAAGAAATTAAAACCGATTCTGACTTTTTAATTCTTAAATTATTAATGCGCACTAACAGGATGGCTGAAGCAGAATCCAAATTAAAAGAAGTTGAATCTCTTATTTTGGAAGGAGATCCTAGGCGGTCTCAGGTTCTGTTAGTAAAAACTCAAGCAAACTTGCTAAACAATCAATTAAATTCCATTGAAGTTGATTTAAATAAAGTTATTGATTTAAGTGATGAAACTTTTACCAGAAGTAAAGCTTTTAATTTATTAGGTGAATTTTATTTAAAAAAGAATAAAGACGCCGAAGCTTTTTGGGCATTTTTAATTGTTGATACACTCTATAATCAAGATACCGATGAGCATGCAAAAGCACTCTACCACCTTTCAATCTTGTTTGACAAAGTTAAAAATGATCCTATCCGAGCTAGACAATCTAGAGATAAATTATTGGATCCGATTTATTTGAAGTCCGAATACCAGAATAAAGTTTCTGCTGATAAGTAATTTAGTGGCTTCCTGCTTATTTTGGTTTGTTGATCTATAGGATTTTTTAATTCTTTATTTCCGGTTTTTGTTACTAGAGAACGTTGTAAATGCAAATTTAATGGCTACCGTCCCAATTAGAATAATTATTAAATTAATTATAGAAGCCACAATTATCAGTGGCGTTGGGGCTTCTTTTAGTTGCGACCAAGTCATTGTTGCTATTGTTTCGTTTTTTGGCCCTGCCATAAATAATGCTACCATTGTTTCATTAACTGAAATTGCAAATCCACAAATTCCAGATATTACGATTGCCGGAAATAATAATGGCATAGTGATGAACCACAAGGTTTCAAATATTCCAGCACCAAGCCCCATTGCTACATTTTCGATTTCTGGGTTTATATCCTCGATTTTGTTTTTAAGAATTAAATAAATTATTGGTAAAAGCAAGCAACTGTGCATTAGGACTATCTCGATTATTGTGCCGTTAAGGCGCATTCCGTAAAACAACGGTAGTGCGCCCATTCCTATGATTATCGGTGGTATTATTAAAGGCAGCAAAACGGTTCCATGGATTATTTTTTTCAAAGGAATGTTAATTCTTGTGATTGCGTAAGCTAGCGGTGTTGCTGTTGCTAAACCTATAAATGTTGAAAGTGTTGCCATTGCTAAGCTTCGTAACAGTGCTTCGGTCCAACGCGTCTGATTGAAAAATTCATAGAACCATTTTAAAGTCCAGTTGTTGGTTGGAATGGTTAAAAATGAATCAGGTGAAAACGCAATAATTGAACTTATTACGACTGGTAAAGTAAATAAAGATAAAATACTTATAAGCACAAATATGGTTAAGATTATTTTCATTTTGAGTTTTCTTTAAACATAAATGAAATTGTTAATTTGGGAAGGTAAAGAAACGTCATTATTATTGCAGCCATTAATACTGACCATGTTGCTGCCAAGGGCCAATTTCCGATTTCAAATGCTTGGTGATACACTTCGCAAGACATAGTAGTATTTGATGGGTTGCCTAAAAATAAAGGTCCTAAAAAAGAACCTAAATTCCATGCTATGGTAAGTTGCCAAATGATAAAAATCGCAGGATAGCACATTGGTAATGTGATTTTTCTGAAAACTTGATAATTACTAGCGCCTAATCCTGTAGCTGCATTAAGGTTTTCTTTATCAATAGAGTTTAATCGAAAAAATAAAAATAATGTTATAAAAGGAATAGTTAAATATATTTCTGCAATCAACGCACCAAAATGATTTCTAATTAGATCTAGAGGCTCATTGATTAAATGCATGGTAATTAATGTTTGATTTACTATTCCATGACCTCCTAGTAATCGTTGTAGACCAAAAATAACAATTAAAGGGCTAATAAATTTTGGTAGAAGCAAACTGATGATAAAAATTATTCGCCAAAGATATGTTAATTTTTGCATTATTATGGCAAAAGCAAAACCAAGTAATATAGAAAAAAATGAAACCTCGAATGCGAAAATAATCGTATTAATTATGATACTTATTCCATATGTATCAAAAACTGATTGGTAATTTTGAAATGAGAATGTATCTGGAATATAAAATCCTGTTCCTTCTGGTGGTTTTAAAAAACTGACTCGAATCATTAGAAATAGTGGTGTAATAATTGTTAGTATTATTAAACTTACTGCGGGAATTATAAAAATGTATGATATAAACTTTTTGTTCATTACAAGTCTTTTAGGGTGTCAGGGATTAACCAGACGGATTCTATATCAATTCCCATAGTTATAGTTGAACCCACTGAAAATAAAGGAGGATTTCTCGATAAAATTTTAAGCTGCGCACCTTCGTTTGTTATTAATTCGATCAGAAAATCAGCGCCCATAAATGTAATAGCCGTTACAGTCCCTTTTTTTTGCCAATTACATTCCGAAGCGTAGTTTTCTATTTTTATTTTTTCTGGTCTGATATGTGCCATTGCACTTCTTGATATGTTTAATAAATTTGCCGGAATTATATTTGTTTCACCAAGAAAATTTGCGACAAAAACTGAGTGAGGATTATCATAAATGATTTTTGGATCATTAATTTGCATTAGTTTTCCTTGGTTCATAACACCAATAAAATCTGAATTTGATAACGCGTCTTCGTGGTCATGGGTAACCATGATTGTTGTGATTTTAATGTCTTTTTGTAATCTTCGTAATTCACTACGGAGTTTCGTTCTTAATTCTTTATCCAGATTCGCTAATGGTTCATCTAAAAGAAGTAAATGAGGTTCAAAAACTAATGCTCGGGCGAGAGCTACTCTTTGTTGTTGCCCTCCTGAAAGTTCTGAAGGATTTCGTTCTAATTCCTTTTGGCTTAATCCAATTAATTCACTAATCGCATCAACTTTTTTAATACATTCGTTTTTGGGTAAACGTCTTATTTCAAGCGGAAATGCTATATTCTTTCGTGCGGTAAGATGTGGAAATAATGCGTAATTTTGAAATACCATCCCGATTTTTCTTGAACAAGCGCCTGTTGAGGTGATATCAATACCGTCAATAAAAATTGATCCTTTTGCTGGGGATAGATAACCACCTATGAGTTTTAAAACTGTTGTTTTTCCACAACCTGATGGGCCTAAAATAGTAAGAAATTTTCCAGAATGCAAAGATAAAGATATATCATCTACAGCTTTTTTATCCTTGTAGTAATAACTGAGATTCTCAAGTTTAACTTTGTTTATCATGCTTTAATTAACCTTTTCGCAAAATTGTGCGATCCCAGGTTTCAGATATCTCCTTCCAATTTTTTGAATATGTATCGTAAGGATAATATTGGAGTGAATTAAATTGATCTATTGTATGTGGATATATACTTTTCCAGAACGAATCTTCCTTTGCCATGGTTTCTGCTACAGCGAGAATGGAAGTTGCGGATCCTCTGCGACAGAATTCGAGTTGGATTTCATCAGAAAAAAGTTCGTTTATTGCTATTTCAGCTAATTCTTTATTTTTAGATTCAGCAGGAATAGTCCAAAAAACTTGAACAAATGCTCTGTCCTTAACGGGAACATTTGCCCCTAATGAGTTTTTTTCTCGTAATGCTTTTATGTATTCTGGGCTATGCATGTTACCTGCGGTGATATCTTTATTTGCTAAAGCGAGTATCATGTCGTTTGATGTAGGCCACCATAATTTAACATTATCTCTGTAATTCCGAGCAAAGCGAAGTACCTCCTCTAAATTGTTGTTTATCATTTCGTGTGCGGTACCATGTCGATTTTCAGATCCTGCTTTCATGCATGCGAACGTAAATAATGAAAGATAAAATGAACTGTATAAACCAATTTTGTTTTTTAGATTTGGTTTAATTAGTTCTTCCCATTTCGAAGGTTCTTCCGAGACTAGATTTTTGTTGTAGGCAAGTGTCATTACAGAATCAGGATAAGTTAAACCGTGCCCTTCTTTGAATACCCAGTTGTTAATTGTTGGTTCGTAAATGTTTTTGTGATTTGGAATATTATTAAGATTAAGTTTTGCAAAAAGCCCCTCTCTAATGGCAGGGTAACCTTGAGTAGCATCACAAATCATAAGGTCAAAAGGCGGGTTATTAGCCGGTGCGGTTTTCAATTTAGCTAATCCTTCCCACCATCCGGGATGAAGGTTTACTTTCGCCCCTGTAGTTTTTTCAAATTTAGGGACAAAAATTTCCCGCATGGTTTGTTCATGTCCACCTGCATAAACAAAAATATTGATTTCTTTACCTGTGTAAGGTCCCGCTCTTTTAATTTTTTCATTACATCCCGTAAGGAAATTACTACTTAGGTATGCTAGTGAGCCTAAAAAGGTTCTTCTGTTATTCATTAGAATATTTGGCATTTAATGTTTTGCTCTATTTGACGATTAGATGGTTTTTAGGTTTTTGAAATGTATATAGGCGGTATAGATTCTAGTGAATGTTGTGATCCAACATAATCCGCCGAATATCCATGCTGCTTCTGTGAATTTATCTGGTTTTAAGCAGATAAACAAGAAAAAGGTAATTGTTTCTGTTCCTTCGGCCAATCCACCTAAATAATAGATCGCTTTGTTTTTGTATTTTTCATTTTTGATATTGTGCTTTGCTGCTATTGCAGAATATGCAAGAAATGAACTTCCTGTTCCAATAAAACTAAAAATCAAAAATGATGCAGGTAATCCGACTTCTGGTTTTCCTACAACAAAAAAGAAGGGAACTCCTGAATAAAATATGAAATCGAGAACAATATCTAGGTATCCACCTATTTCTGTTTTGTTGGTTTTTTGTGCTATCAATCCATCAAGGCCATCAAAAATTCGATTTATAACAATCATTCCTAATGCTAAATAATAAAGATTCATTGCTAAAGCTATCCAGCCAACAACACCGATTAAAAATCCAATTATTGTTATGCCATTAGCACTAATACCAGTTTTTACCAATATGGTTGCAATCGGATTTAGCGCTGGGTTTACTAATTTTCTTAACGTTGTATCTAGCATTGAAAACCAGAACCTTTGGGATTACACGCGGATTTATTTGGTTTTTAGTGTTCCAATATCAAGGATAAAATTTTCAAGCCCTGTTTCTGAAACTGTGATCTTAGCATTAGTTTTCTCTGGGTATGCTAAGTTTGGTAATGAAATTCTTGAAGCTAGTTGAGGTGCCAAGGTTATTTTGTATTCACCTGGTGAAACACCTTCGCCATAGGGAAAAGTTTTCATGTTAAATGATCCATCTTCTTGCAAGATGCTGCTTGGGTTGTCTTTGGTAAATGTATTTGTTGACGCAGGATGAAAAGTAATGCTTCCGGCAGTAAGAGGTTGCCCTTTGAATGTGATTTTTCCATTAACCTTGACTAGCTTTGGTTTATCTTGGTTGCAACCTGTTATGAAAAATATAATTTGTATAGTAATTAGTATTTTATAATTCAACATTTTGTTATCTTGTTAATCTAATGTTACAGATTGCCCGTCTGTTGGGCGAATCAATAATTGGATTTTGGATGAGGGGGTGTTGTAGTTAATAGTGCGAACACTGCCATCGCCGAATGTGAATTGTGGCCCTCCTGAAGAGCTTGTATTTCCCCAATTTCCGCCACCGCATGATTCTCCGGTATTTGCAACAGACCACCCTGTTCCTGAAACTCTATCAGGGAAAGTATTTAATTGTGAGTCAGAATAAAGTTCGGAACCACATCTGCCGGTTCCACCAGTACCTCCCATGATGAAAGGTTCATCCCAATACCAAGATCCAGAATTATAAGCTGATTGAGCCAAAGCTTTTTCGCCAAAGAAAATAGTATTGGAGGTCCCATCAAGGATGCTAGTTAAAGATGATACTTTGCCCCAACCTGCGTAGGTGGTGAAAAAAACTTGATCATTGGCTGCATAGTCAGTTCGAGCGTTCGCCCCCTGCCCTCCATCGTTATAGGAATACCCTGGATAAATTGAATCATTTGTGGGGGCAACTTGTGGAAGGGGTGATCTTCTCATGGGCATGTAAAAAGTTTTTACCGCTGTTTTGAAACAAGAGAGGGGATCTTTGAAAAGAGATTCCTGTTCTACATAAGGTAATAATGAATAAAAAGTTGATCCTAATTGCTTTTTTGTTTGTTTAGATGGATCGCCCCAACGAGGGCGAAATTGTCCGTAACCGGGAATGGTTGTATAAGCATTCGGTGTAGTGTAAGGTGCAGTATTGTTAGGTAGGCTGTAATCATAGCCGCCGCTATTTGGTAAATGGCTGTTTGTGGATTCGAAATTAAGTGTAGCCATTCCAATTTGTTTTAAATTATTACTCCCTGAAATTCTGGCAGCAGTTTCTCTTACTTTTTGTACAGCAGGTAGAAGTAGCCCAATCAATATTGCAATGATTGCAATGACGACAAGAAGTTCGATTAGTGTGAAACCTTTGGTCAAGCGCATGTTGAAAAATAGTCCTAGTGAAGCATAGAACCCAATAACAATAATGTACAGTAATTTTGCTTTCATAAGAAGCATCTGGACATAGTTAAAATTAATAAATTTAAGAAACGGATTTATTATTGATATTTTATGACCTCATGATAATCTTATGAAAGTGTTAAGTATTAATTTTTTGGAGATTTGGGTTGCTTGATATAAAACCTGTTCATTGTTCTTGTATGCTTGCGATACTTTCGGATCCGCAGAGGTTGCGGATTATTGAATGTTTAAGTGAAAAATCGCGAAATGTTGGAGAATTGGCTTCTTGCTTGGGAAAGCATATGGTTAAGGTTTCTCATCATCTTTCGATTTTAAGGAAAGCTGGTTTGGTAAAATCTAATCGCATGGGACGGTTTATTTATTACGAATTGCAATCGGAATTGGGTGTTGCAGGTCCTACAAGCTATTTGGACCTCGGTTGTTGCAGGCTTGAATTATCAAAGACTCTTAAAAAATGTTGTTCCTAAGGGTGCCTAAATTGGACAAAAAATTTGAACCTGGATTGTTTGCTTGTTGTTTTGCTGAAACCTTGGGCACTTTTTTACTTGTGTTTATAGGGTGTGGGGTTGTTCATAGCGCAGTGCTAACTGGTTCTCAATCTGGCCTTTGGCAAGTTGCGATTGTGTGGGGCATTGGGGTTACACTTGCGATTTATTGTACTAATCATGTTAGTGGTGCTCATTTAAACCCTGCTATGACATTAGCATTTGCATTTTGGGGAATGTTTCCCCTTCGTAAAGTATTTCCATACATAGCCAGTCAAGTTTTAGGTGCAATGGTTGCTGCTTTTTTACTGTTTGTCATTTATCAACCTTACATTTTACAAAGGGAAATTGAACGGGGCATTGTTCGTGGTGAAGCTGGTAGTGAACTTACTGCAATGTGCTATGGAGAATATTTCCCAAACCCTGGGCCTTTGTCAAATACTGAAGGGTTATATGACCCTTCAAAACGGATTTCATTTGATGCTAAAGTTTCTCATTTTAATGCGTTTTTAGCAGAAGTTCTTGGAACGATGATTCTTGCGTGTGTCATATTTGCTTTAACTGATTCTTCAAATAGGAAAGCGCCAGAATCAAATCTGGCACCCCTTTTTATCGGTTTAACTGTGGCGGTTTTGATCTCAGTAATTGCGCCTTTAACACAAGCTTGTTTTAACCCGGCACGTGATTTTGGTCCGCGGCTGGTTTCTTATTTTTTGGGATGGGGAAGTATTGCGATTCCTGGACCAAGAGGCGGTTTTTTTACCATTTATATTCTTGCTCCATCTGTTGGAGCAGTTCTTGGCGGCGGTTTGTATAAATTGCATGGCTCATTTAAATCGTAATTTTTTTTGAGGGTTATTATGAAGCGAATTCAATTTGTAATGTTAGGTGGATTTCTTGGGGCTGGAAAAACCACCACGATGTCTAAACTTGCTGCCCACTATAAATCTAAAGGCTTGAATGTTGCATTAGTCACTAATGATCAGGCTGTAAATTTGGTTGACACCAATAGCTTGAGATCGCAAGGGTTAACTGTAGAAGAAGTTGCGGGAGCTTGTTTTTGTTGTAAATTTGATGAACTGGTGGATCGTGTTAGTTCTCTTGAAGAAAATAATCGTCCTGATGTGATTATTGCTGAACCCGTTGGTTCCTGCACCGATCTCGTTGCCACGGTAGTTCAGCCGTTAAAAGATTTGTATGGCAATCGTTTTGATGTATCCCCTTACCCTGTTATTTTTAAGCCAAGTCATGGAATTAAAATTTTAAAAGATGAAGCGGGAAGTGGATTTTCACCCAAGGCTGCGTATATATTTATCAAACAACTTGAAGAAGCTGATGCGATTGTTATTAATCGGATTGATGAATTAAACCCTACCCAATTAAATGAATTGTTTGAACTTGTTGCTCAGAAGTTTCCGGGTGTACCTGTTTTAAAAATATCTGCAAAGATTGGTACAGGCATTGAAGAACTTGCAGTTCTGCTTGATCAAAAAGGAGGCTTTGGCCGTAAGATATTAGAAATTGATTACGATATTTATGCCGAAGGTGAAGCAGAACTTGGCTGGTTAAACAGTACGCTGCAACTTCAATCTGATAAGCCTCTAGATGTTGATGCAATTCTTCTGGATGTTATTGAAAAATTAAGAAAAGAATTAGTTAGTCATAATGCAGAAGTTGCCCATTTAAAAGCTATTGGCTTGGCGGATGGCGCATTTGGGGTTGCCAACCTGGTATCCAATGGAACTATGCCTGAATTATCGCTTTCTTCTAATACTAAAATCAATCAATTTGATTTGATCATTAATGCACGTGTTGCACTAGATCCTGTGATTCTTGAAAAGTTAGTTGGTGAAATAGTTAGCAAAGTTTGTAGCTCTATAAATGCAAAAACAGTTTTAGGTAAAACTCAAAGTTTTAAACCGGGAAGGCCTGTTCCAACGCATCGATATACTGCAATGAATGCAAAATAAGTAATGATCAAGATAGTTCGGAATTAGATACTAGGGGAATTAGGGCCTGGCGTTTCGCTTTGCCCTATTTTCTTTGGCTTATTGGCTGAATCAACGAAAACAATTTTAGGTGTTGGAATCAATTCCCCATCGGATATCAAGAAGTAACTTGCGATAATTATAAGATCACCTGCTGAAGCAAGGTGCGCTGCTGCCCCATTTACGCATACAACGCCTGAGTTTTCTTCACCAAGCATTGCGTAAGTTCGAAATCTGGTACCCCGGGTTACATTCCATATATGGACTTCTTCATTTGGGAGAATGTCTGCGAGTTTAAGGAGGGTGGCATCCAAGGTAATGCTGCCTTCATATTCCAAATCAGCTTGTGTTACTTTGGCTCGATGGATTTTGGATTTTAACATGCTTCGCATAGGCATGATCTAAGTTTACTTTCTCTCAGATAAAAAATAACAACACATAGTTGAAAATATAGAAAAAACTTACGAATGGAAGCACAGGTTAATTATTGGCCAGCGTATGGGGTGTTTGTATCAGAGAGATAACCAATTTTTAATTTCTTTGCCAAAGCAACAGATGCAGCGCTCCAAGTTGCGGGAGTTGCAAAAGGAACCTCAGTTCGTGTTTCAATGTGTCCGTCTAGAAAAGATACAGTTGCAGTATTACCCGAATGCCTAAAATGTGTTGTAGGAAGAGGTGTTGAGCCATTATAAGTGGCAAAAGGTGCAGCAATACTATAAGATTCCTGCGCTTCTATTGGGTTTGAGAAGGTCGAAATCAAAGCTGTATCTGAAAACATAAAAGTAGTTGATGTGGATGGAAAATCGGTAATCCTTTTACGCATGAATACCGGATTGGACCAGTTTCCTGCATTCCAATAAGTAGTTCCTAAGAGGCGGTTATACCCATAACCACCAGTTGCATATGCGCCATTACTAGTTTTGTAAGGAGATTTAACACTTTCTTTATCTAAGCCCGGGCATTGAGTGACTTTAGAATTGTTTTCATAATAAGAGGTAAGAATACCATTAGCTGTATCAGCGTTATTAGCAGTATCAACCAAACCAAACCAGTAGGTGGTGGAATAAGGCCAGTTGGAAGGACTTGGAGTTGAATAACTTAGAGGTAAAACTTGGAATGTGTTTTCATAATTCATTACCGCAAGAGTTAGTTGTTTAAGATTATTGGAACATTGAATTCGGGTGGCAGCTTCTCGGACTTTTTGAACTGCTGGCAGTAAAAGGCCAATCAAAATTGCAATGATAGCAATAACAACAAGAAGCTCGATAAGAGTAAAAGCTTTATTTGTATGATTCAATTTTTTAATTATCATGGTGCATCCTAACCTTTTACAAAAGTTTAAAGGACGCAACATAATAAAAAAAACTACTACCAAAGTGGTAGTAATTTCTTTTGTGCACTTTGCCTGCGTCCGCAGCAAATGGCTCTGAATTTGTAGGCAGGTCTTCTGGCTTTCGGTAATAAGAAACTAATGTTCCTTAGGATTATCAGCCTTCCCGTTTTCACAGTGGCTTTTGTGATAATCAAGACCGATTACAGCGGCGGCCCCGCAACGGATTTAAACCGTTTTCCCTATTCTCCTGATCGCAGCAAGCGAGCAGGCACCTACATTGATGAATCCTATAGTGTTGTAAACGAAATGGCAAATAAAAATATGAGGAGTAGACTTCAATTAATTGGTGATAACCGTTTAGGGAGTTCTCCGTATTTCATTCTTTCTTCGATTTCATTAAGTACAGGTATTATATCAGCGACGCTTGAAATAATAAAATCAGTGCCAATAAGTTTAAAAAGTTTTTCAGCATTTGAAATTCTTTTTTTTAATTCATCAGGAGTTGTGGTTATTAGTTCGGAATCTCCAAGGCCGACAAGATTTCCTGTTTTGGTAACTCCAATAGTCCAGGTTCCTGCATTTTTTCCCTCTTCAATACCAACCAAAGTGTCGTCAACTTTTACCCAGGTGGAGGGAGGGTAAACCTTAAGTTGTTTTGCTGCTTCAAATATCATCCAAGGTGATGGCCTTCCTTCCGAAACGTCGGAAGAGCAAACCACAGAATCAAGAAATAAGCCTTGTTTTTTTGCTTCTGGAATAATTATATTCATTTGAGATTTAGAATAACCTGTCGTACTTCCGATTTTAATATTTCTTTTTCTGCAATCTTCAATTGTTTTCGAAGCATCTGGGATTAATTTTGAATACTGTAAAAGGTTTCTTTCTAAAGCTGTTTCAAACAAGCCGAATAATTCCTGAATATCTTTATCTAGAGGAGGTTGCCCATGTTTTTTAACCCATTGATGTTGAATCTCAGGTAACTCAGTAAGTTTTTTGATATGAGCGATTTTGTTCATCCCCATCGGGCCTCGAACTTGTTCTCCTGTGATTTTAATGCTTTTGGCTGCAAATATATCGATAAATGCGTGTATGGGGCCACAACTTCCTTGATCGATGATAGTTCCGGCCCAATCAAAAATGATTGCGGTGACTTTGTTATTCATTATTTATCCTGGTTGATTTTTAGTTAATACTTCTCCACGCCAAAATGCTTCAGCTAAGCCAAAAGAAAGTGTCATTCCAAGCCCACTTGTTGAATTTACAATTGTAACGCCACTTTCAGGGTTGTTAATGAATTGAATCAAATCAGGATGTTTGGCATATAAACCCAACCATCGATGTTTAATTTTCTTACTTGGTAATTGGATCATCTTTTCAATTTCTTGAATGATTAGATTATCAATTTCTTCGTTTGCGAAAGGGTCGTTTGGTTGGTCATAATCGTGGGAGTCTCCTGTGATGATATCTCCTGATTGGTTTTGTGATGCCATTACATGAATTCCAAATTTGTCAAAATCTGGAGAGCTTTGAGCGTAGCGTTCTTTCACTTTTGATTGTGATTTGCATGATTGGAAATTTTTATAATGACGAATGGTTAGGCCGCCTGCTAAATGCGGTCCCATTGACCAACCATTTGGTTGTGAGCCAATTTTTAGCATTTGTAATTTGCATTGTTTGACACCTGAAGATTTAAAAACAGAAGGATATAAGGTTTGAAAGTCATGGCCTGAGCAAATAAATATTTGATCATAGGAATTTGATTCTCCATTGGAGTCAGTAATATTTGGGTGTTGAATTTTCGTTATCAAAGAATCAAAAATGAAATTAACTCCGTAGGTTTCATTAAGCCAATGGGGTATTGTGCTGATTGCATTTGGAGAATCTAGGCACAATTCTGTTGGGCTCCAGAGTGCCCCTTTCAGTTTTGTGGTATTAATAGACGGGCATTTTTTTATGGTTTGATTAATGTTTATCAGGTTGCAATTGTAGCCAAGGTTGGGTGCAATATTTGCGAATTCTTGCAATACTTCCCATTCATCATCTTCATGTGCCAAATGCATTGAACCACAAGGGTTAATCCAAATGCCTGCTTTCTTTTGCAATTCGAGCCAATAATCTCGGGATTCCAATGCTATTTGATATAGTTTTCCGTGCGGTAAGCCTATGGGCCATACCATGCCGAAATTTCGAATGGATGCACCATAAGCTTTCGGAGTTCTCTCATAAACGGTTACGGAGTGACCTCTTTTAGCAGCACTCCAGGCATGGGATAAGCCAACAATTCCAGCACCAACAATTCCTATTTTTTGTTTTAATGACATCAATTGTTACCCGCATAAAGTACTAAACCTAAATTATTTTTCTATTTTCTTAAATGGATGGCAAGCAGAAAAACAAGATTGTTTTGATTTTGATAATTAATGTGAAATTTATGTTAACTTTTGAAAAAACTGATATGTGTTTGCCGATTATTGATTACATTTAGCAAATGAGCTTTTTAAATGTGATCATGAAAAAAAATGCGGATCTATATTCTGCAGTTTGGGCAATAGTTGCTGCATTTGGAACATATTTTTGTATGTATGGGTTTCGGAAACCTTTTACTTCTGCTGGTTATTCTGAAATAGAGTTTTTTGGTTTTGATTTTAAAACGATATTAGTTGCTAGTCAGGTTCTTGGTTATACACTTTCAAAATTTATTGGTATCAAATTTATATCTGAAATGCCCTATCAGGGAAGAGCTATTGGTATTCTTGTTTTGATTGGGTTTTCGCATATTTCTTTATTGGGTTTTGCTCTTTTACCTGTGCCTTTGAATTGCATGATGTTGTTTTTCAATGGTTTGTCATTGGGCATGGTGTTTGGGTTAGTTATGGGTTTTTTGGAAGGGCGAAGGTTTACTGAAGCATTACTAGGATTTTTATGCGCAAGTTTTATTCTAGCGGATGGTTTTTGCAAATCAGTAGGTTCATTTTTGCTTCAAAAAGGAGTGTCAGAAAATTTTATGCCATTTGTTTCTGGAGTATTTTTTATTATTCCTCTGTTGGTTTTTACTTGGATGCTTTCAAGGATACCGCAACCCATGTCAGTAGATATTGTTGCTCGTTCGGAACGATCCCCTATGTTTGTTGAGGACAGGAAGCGTTTTTTTTCGAAATATTATCTAGGGCTTTCGTTGATCATATTCGTTTATCTCTTAGTTACAATTCTTCGAAGTATTAGAGCTGACTATGCCCTAGAGATTTGGAAAGGCCTAGGTTTTGACAGTAAACCTGCGAATTTTACTATTTCTGAGTTATGGGTTACTTTGGGTATCGTAGTTTCAAGCAGTGTGATGATTCTGGTTAAGGATAACAAGAAGGCTTTTTATTTAGGATTGTTTATATGTTTGCTTGGTTTTATTTTATCTTTAATTTCAGTTATCGGGTTGCAGGTTAATTTTTTAAGTGGGTTTTGGTTTATGGTATTAGTTGGACTCGGTCTGTATTTACCTTATGTCGTTGTTCACACAACTATATTTGAACGATTACTAGCGATGACCCGTGAAAAAGGTAATTGCGGTTATCTTATGTACCTTGCCGATGCCATCGGGTATTTGGGATATGTTGCTGTGATCATATCCAATTCATTTGTTTCGAAACAAATTTCAGTATTAAATTTGTTTGTTATTTTGGTTGCTTCGATATCCGTTATAAGTTGTGTTTTAGTTGTTTTTGCTTGGATTTATTTTGTAAAAAAAGTTGGTAATACGGCTGCTTAATTTATTGTAATTGGTTTGGGGATTATGATGCAAGATTCAGGTTTGGTTGCTTTATTTGGCGAAAAAACATCTACGTTTGAAATGAACAATTTTAAACTGAAGGATCCTGTAGGGGATCAAATTCTGGTTAAGGTTGAAGGATGTACTATTTGTGGTAGTGATGTGCATTCTTTTCTTGGTAGACGGAGTGTGCAAGTTCCTACAGTATTAGGGCACGAAATAGCAGGAAGAATTGTTTCTTTTGGGTCAGGGAATAAGAGGACGGATTATTCCGGTGATCATCTTGAAATAGGTGATTTTATTACCTGGAGTGTTGTAGCAAATTGTGACAAGTGCATTTATTGTAATCGTGGTCAACCTCAGAAGTGTGTTTCCAGTTTTAAATATGGCCATAAAAAGCATAATCCAGAAGAGCCATGGGTCGGTGGCTTAGCTGAATATATCCTTCTGGTTCATGGAACCAAAGTTTTTAAAATTCCAGAAGGTTTAAGTTTGGCGGTAGCCTGCCCCGCAAATTGTACAACTGCGACTAATGTTGCTGCATTTAGAGTTGCTGGAAATCTCGCTGGAAAAGTTGTGCTAATCATGGGTGCAGGTATGTTGGGTGTAACCGCTTGTGCGATGGCAAAATTCTATGGAGCAAAGTTGGTGATTGTTTGTGATACCAATGAAAAACGATTAATAAAAGCATGTGAATTTGGTGCTGATCAAAGCACTTTGCCAGCAGGCTTGGCTGATGTTGTTTCTAATCTAACTGTGGGTTTAGGTGTTGACATCATATTTGAATTAACAGGCTCACCTGTTGCTTTTGAAAATGCATTTGAATGTGTTGGGATTGGTGGGAAAATAATTCTTGTTGGTTCGGTTTTTCCATCTGTACCAGTTGGTTTACAAATGGAAATTGTGGTTCGCAAATTGCTTTCGATCGAAGGGGTTCATAATTATGCACCTGAAGACCTTGCGCAGGCTTTGTGCTTTTTAAATGAAACAAGATATCTGCCATGGAAAAGTTTGGTTGGGAAATGGCTGAGTCTTTCTGAGGTTGATCTTGCGTTTCAACTGGCACAGTCGCCTGAATATTATCGTGTTGGTGTTTCGAATGCCATGAATCATTAAGAAGCAAAGTATTTTTAAATTGAATTGGTTTCGGAGTGAGTAGTATACCCTGAAAGTTTTTGAAAGAACTCTGCCAATCCTTGTGCATTAGGTTCTTGGTTTCTCCAGTCGCCAAACCAAATGATTTTACCATCTTTCAGGATTAGTGATTTATCGCAGATTTTCTCAACTTCAGAGCAATGATGGCTTGAATATAAAACAGTTTTTCCCAGTAATTTTAGTTCTTTGATGGTGTCGAGAAGCCCAAGGGTGCTGATTAGATCAAGGCCTGCAGTGGGTTCATCGAAAATTAAAACAGGGGGATCGTGGATGAGTGCCCTAGCGAGAGAAACTTTTTGTCTGGTACCTGTGCTTAATTTGGCCCCAAGCCTGTGGCGGTACATTTCTAGCCCTAAAATGGCGAATAAGTTTGCGGTTCGTTCTTTAATCATTTTATCATCCACACCATGTAATCTGCCATGGTAATGCAGAAGTTCTTCAGGGCTTAAGCGGTCATAAATTCCAGTACCTGCGGAAACGAAACCGAGATTTTTTCGAACATCATCGGGTTGGTTAGATACATCAAACCCAGCGATTTTAGCGGTACCCGAGGTCGGTGAGAGAAGGGTACACAAAATGCGCATGGTGGTTGTTTTGCCCGCACCATTTGGTCCAAGTAAACCCACGACTTCGCCTTTTTCGATTTTGAAGGTAAGTGAATCAACCGCTTTGAAAGGGGTATCACTTCCTGAAATGAAAAATTCTTTTGTTAGGTTTTCAGCTTCAATCATTTTTTGATCGCTGTCATGGATTAATTGGAATCATGGAATAAAAGCTTAAAGTTATAGTGGGCTTTTATCTTGTTTAAGTACCCCAGCTACGAATACTTTTTCCGCCCGACCTTTTACTTTCCAACCTGCGTAGGGGCAGTTTCTGCTTTTGGATTTAAACCGGTTGGGATCGATAGTCCATTCAACATCTGGGTCAATGATGGTGACATCGGCCCAAGCGTTTGGTTTTAAGGTGCCTCGGTCAATTCCCAATACTTTTGCAGGATTGATGGTCATTTTTTCGATCATTTGGCTCCAGGTTAATACGCCTGGAATTATTAGGGCTTGAATGCAAATTGGAAGAAAGGTTTCAAGGCCGATGATACCATTTGGCGCTTGATCTAGTTCGCGCATTTTCTTTTCGGGGGCATGTGGCGCATGATCGGTTGCAAGAACTTCCAGAGTGTTGTCTTTGAGTCCCACCAAAATAGCATCTATATCGACTTGGGTACGCAAGGGTGGAGACATCTTGTAGTTGCTGTCGAATGTTCGAAGGCATTTGTCTGTAAGTGTAAAATGATGCGGGCAAGCTTCGCCACTGGCTTTAACTCCCCTGCCCTTTCCTTGTCTGATTAGTTCGACTCCGCCTTTCGAGGAAACATGAAGAATATGAACTTTTGCACCTGTAAGTTCTGCTAGTGCGATTTCGCGGTAGATCATGACTTCTTCTGCGGCGGCAGGCATACCGCGTAATCCTAGGCGCATGCTTTCGATTCCTTCGTTCATCACGCCGCCCTTGGTAAGGTCCAAATCTTCCGAATGGCTGAGTACGGTTTTATCGAAACCCTTGCAGTATTCCATCGCCCTGCGCATGATTTCTGCGCTGACAACGGGAGTACCATCATCGGTGAATGCAACGGCTCCGCCATTTACTAGCCCGCCGATTTCTGCGAGCTCTTTGCCTTCGCGCCCTTTAGTAATGGCGCCAATTGGGAATACATTGGCGTATCCTGCTCGTTTTGCTTGAAGGATGACAAATTCTGCAGAAGCTTGTGTATCTATTGCAGGTTCGGTATTTGGCATGCATGCGACCGAGGTGACGCCCCCCACGATTGCGGAATGAGCGCCGGTTGCGATAGTTTCGTCTTCTTCGCGGCCGGGTTCGCGGAGGTGTACATGCATATCGATTAGGCCCGGGGTAACAATCATGCCTTTGGCATCAATAATCTGGTCGGGATTAGCTGCTAGGTTGGGGCCAATGCCTAGGATTTTCTCGCCTTGGATCCAGAGATCTGCAATTTGATCAATGTTTTGGGATGGATCGATAACTCTGCCAGATCGGATGAGAATGGTGTTCATGGACGGATTTCCTGCTATGCGAGTACGAATGAAGCCCTTAGGTGTTATATGATGTGGCTAGTGATGTGGGGTGGGAAGTTTTGAGGAATATCGGGTTGAAAGCTTCATTTTTGTAGAAGTAATAAGAAAAGCTAAGCTACCAAGTATAAGGTACAAATGTATACTAACGCTATGGAGGTCCTGCCATGGCTGCTTCTTTGCTTAATCATTCTTGGTATTCTCTGCTTCAAGGTGTTTCCAGCCCGGAGCATTTGATCTCGGTTGCGGCCCGCCTTGGATATACATCCCTCGCTTTAACCGATACGAACAATCTTCTTGGCGCAGTTGCATTTCATGATTTGTCGTTGAGTTATGGTATCAAGCCCATTCTGGGTTCAGTATTGCGAACGCCGACTCAATCGGTTGTTGCGCTTATTCAAAATCGTGCGGGTTATCGAAGTCTGTGCTGTATTCTCAGCAGGTTAAACTTGAATGATGATGCCAATCTGAGCGAACTGTTGCTGGAATTCAATCAAGGGTTGCACCTATTAGTTGATACTCCAGAGTTTTTGGAATTGTTGCATCCTGTTTATGCCTCAAGAGTGTGGGCTGGGATTAATCGTTCGGGGCGCAGGCGTTCAGTTTCTTCTCGTCAGCGAAAATTGCTTGAGTGTGCTGATCGGTTGGGGATATCTCTAGTTGCTTTGCATGGTTGTTATTTTGCCCAACCGGGATTGTTGGAATTGTATCGTGTGGTTCGAGCAATTCGCGAGTGTACTCTTTTGCAACGATTGGTGGATGATCATGTTGGACCAGAGAGTCATTTGCTGCCCTTGAATGAATTTCAGGAGCTATTTTTTGATATTCCTGAAGCGCTTACCAATGCCAGCATACTTGCAGGAATTCTTGAAGTCGATGTTCTGCCTCATGAACTTATTCTTCCAGAACCTTTAGATTCGCGTGGTATGGAATCTGTGGTGCATTTAAGGGCCTTGTGTGTTGAAGGAATGCACCTGCGCAGATTGCATAAAAATGAAGATGCAGAAATCCGGTTGGAGGAAGAGTTAAAGATAATTCATGCACGCAGTCTGGATGGTTACTTTCTTACAGTGAATGAGATCACTAGGTTGGCACGCTCGGACGGTCATACCCCTGCCCTTCGTGGCTCTGCAGGT
>CAMDHK010000039.1 GCA_945897965.1 Candidatus Kuenenia stuttgartensis
TCTGGCGCTTTCGTTTCTGGCGCTTTCGTTTCTGGCGCTTTCGTTTCTGACGCTTTTTTCTTTTCTACTTTAGGAGTTTCGGTTCGTGGGAATCCCTTATCTTTGTTCATACCTTTTTCGCGATCGCTACCGCAACCAGCGATCAATAAAGGAATAGCTGAGGCAATCAAAAAAGATTTTAGGTGTTGATTCATTTTACCCTTCCATAATTACCTTAAATACAAATAAAAAGGGTCGATTGGAAATTAGCCAATCGACCCTTAAATTAAAACAGGAGAGAGACTACTTTTTAGGAGCTTCTTTAGCTGCTTCTTTGCCACCTGTTGGGGCAGCGGGAGCAGCAGCCTTCTTTTCTTCTTTCTTAGGAGCAGGGGCTTCGCCACCGCAACCGGTAATACCAGCAGCAATAAATGCAGAAAGAGCAAGAGTGCTAAGCATCTTTTTCATGATCACAATCCTTTGAGTTAATCCAGTAAGACCTGGAATACCGCCCGGGTATAAAACAAGCCGAGTCTTCCGGGCTAACGACTCGGCTCATATATTTATAAAGATTACAAACGATCAAAAGAAAATCAAGAAATTACTTCTTTTCTTCTTTCTTAGGTTCTTCCTTCTTTACTTCAGGAGCCTTATCTTCCTTCTTGGCTTCTTCCTTCTTTACTTCAGGAGCAGCAGTTTTCTTGCCTTCTTCCTTCTTGCCTTCTTCTTTCTTAGCAGGAGCAACAGGAGCGCTCTTCTTTTCTTCTTTCTTGGGGGCTTCGCCACCACAGCCAACAACACCAGAAGCAATAACACCAGCGGTAATCATCAAAGCGTAGAACTTGTTCACAGTAGTCTTCCTTTCGAACAGTAATAAATCAACAGTAAAGTTGTTTTAAACAAAAGCCCCTTTGGCCTTTATCTATTTGTATTAGAATGCAATCGATGAGAGCAAATTCCTAGCAAAATCTTAGAAAAATTTCATATTTCTTCATAAATTATTCTCGAAATGTAAACTTGTAATGCCTCATAATAAAATTGGCATCTCAACGAGATATCGCCTGCCAACATTTAAAAACAAAATTTTAACCTTAATAATACCTGCAAGAGCCCTCCCTGCCCGCCCATTCACCCTGTTTTCACGCTTAACTTTTACGGTTGCGCTTGGCCTAATCGTTTTAATTTGCTATGCCCTAGGCAATTGTTGATCAATTTACCTCAGTCGGTAAGGAGTGCCCCGTGAGGCATAGCTTATTATCAAAATGGTTAGGCGTGTTTATTTTCCTTTTATGTTTGAAAGTATTTGTATTTGCTCAACAAGTACTGCAATTCGGCTTTGAAGGAAAAGAAACATTCTTTCGACAGGGAAAATCCGATGCTAGTGTCGCACTAATTAAACATCAACTTTCAGATGAATCTGCCCACACCGGACAGAAGAGCGAACTCATTCAATTCACTGCAGGAAATGGCCAATTTGCTCATTTCTTTTACGACTTCGGACAGGCCCAGGTTACCGATGAACTCAATATCAGTCTTTGGGTGAAAGCCAACCGACCAGGGATGCAACTTTTCTGCAGAGTTGTTCTCCCAAAAGAGCGCGACCCTAAGAATCTTGACCAGCCATTAACACTCACCATGAAAGGTGACATTTACCAATTAACCGGGCGATGGCAACAACTCACATTGCGTCAGCCCATGAAAAGATTACGCGAGCAAGTGAATCTCTATCGTGCTGAAACAGGCAGAGACCCTGTAATGGCAGATGCTTATGTGGATCGCCTATTTTTGAATTTATATGGTGGTCCTGGGCAGACCGATGTCTGGATTGATGACATGGAAATCGGCCCTGTCTTAGAGCAGAAAGCCTCCTCTTCACCTAAAACTCCTGAAGAAGTTCCGGGGAAAACCCTTACACGCCGTAGCTCTGAAGTGCAGCTTAAAGGTACCCAGTTATTAGTTAGCGGGCAAAAATTCTTTTTGCGAGGCATCAGGCATACAGGTACCCCACTCAAAACTTTAAGAGATGCAGGATTCAACACGGTTTGGCTAGATGAATCGGTTGCTAATTCCACTTTAGAAGAAGCTGTAAATCAAGGGTTTTGGATTGTTCCCATGATGCAACTTCCAGGCGCAGACGATTCGAACGGGGTGCCAGCCCAACTTACAAGCCAGCAGGCCGTGGGTAAAAAAGTTGCTAGATTTCTAGAGCAGGAAGCAGTGCTTTGCTGGGATCTGGGTAGCAACCTTCAGTTTGAAAAAAATAGTTTGGTAAGTAGGTCTGCGCAATCACTACGAAACGCAGACCCAACGCGGCCGCTTGCAGCTGATGTCTGGGATGGCTTCCAACGCTACTCGCGTAGTGTCGATCAGATCATGTTAGGCGCCCACCGCTGGCCTTTGTTCACAACCATGGAACTCCCCGCTTATCGCGATTGGTTGTTGCAAAAAAGAAGGCTGGCACAGCCCGGTACCTACACTTGGACTTGGATACAAACTCACCTTCCCGACTGGTATCTGCAATATGTTTCTGCGAAAGATGTACAAACAAAAATTGATGAACCCAGCGGCCCACACCCCGAACAAATACGGTTGCTGACTTACGCTGCCATTGGCGCAGGTTGCAAAGGTGTTGGGTTTTGGTCCGACAAATTCCTTGCAGACAGCCACGGCGGCAGGGATCGCCTACTCGCCTTGGCATTATTAAACCAAGAGCTTCAATTACTTGAACCCATTCTTGTTGAAACCGAAGAACCTACTTGGGTTGATACTTCCCTGCCCGATGTTAAAGCTGCAATTTTGCGCAGCGAAAAGGGTATTCTCGTCCTTCCCATGTGGATGGGCAAAGGTACACAGTTTGTACCTCCGCAAGGCGGCGCAACCGAACTTTCCATTATCATTCCTCAAGCACCGATTGGATGCCAAGCTTGGGAAGTTACCCCCGGGCAAGTTAAATCTATCCCTTGGAAACGCGTGGTGGGCGGGATTAAAGTAACAATCAAAGAATTCAGCCTAGCAACGCCCGTGGTATTAACTTCCGACCTCAGCCCTACAGGGTTGGTAGTTCGCTGGCAGGATTTGCAACGAAAAATGGCCAAGCTTTCCGCCCAGTGGGCACACGACTTGGCAGAGGAAGAATTCACCAAGGTTATAACGGTCCAAACTAAGCTTGAATCTTCAGGCAAGCATCTTGCTGATTCTCAAATGCTTTTGAAGAAATCGCGTGAATATATCAATGAAAGCCTTAATCATAGGCGTAACGGCGAATACGCTGAAGCCTATGCTACAGCACAGCGGGCCCTTAGGCCTCTGCGCATTCTTATGCGAACCGCTTGGGAACAAGCCTTGCGCGATCTAGATTCCCCTGTCGCTACTCCTTATTCAATCAGCTTTTTCTCTCTGCCCGACCATTACAAGTTTTGGGAAGAAATCAAAGCTGCAAAGCTTTTAGAAAATGTTTTGCCTGATGGTGACTTTGAACTTGCTGCAGATAAAGTTCCCCAAGGTTGGGTGGTACAGGAAGTGCCCTCTTTAGATGAAATCAATCAAACGGCTCGCAGGGTTGCCGATGCTGCAAGAAGTGGCAAGCAATCATTAATGCTCCAGATTACACCAAAAAATCCTCTTCTACCTCCAGCAGCATTAGAGCGCGCTTTTCTAGGCATTTATAGCCCTGCGGTTAAAATGCAACCAGGTAGCCTTGTGCGTATTTCGGGCTGGGTCAAGATTCCCAGGGAAATTAAAGGCTCTGCTGATGGTGCATTATTCTTTGACTCTGCAGGCGGCGAACCCTTGGGCATCAGACTTACCGCTGCTACAGATTGGCGCCATTACACCTTCTATCGCAGGGTGCCTAATACTGGTGTGATTAATATCACTCTGGCTTTAACAGGGTTGGGAACTGTTTATTACGACGATTGGAAAATTGAACCTCTGGCGGAAACTAATCCGCCAGCCATCGCTGTTCAAAACCAACCCGTCAACACTACCGGCATAAAACCGATAGCGATTGATTCTCAAAGTAAACCATAAGTCTTCAGGGATTGACTTACTTTACTTACCCCTGCTTCATCAAGTTCATACAGGGGTAGCCTTACTTCGCCTGTGTCACGGCCCAGTAGTCGCATGGCTGCTTTTACAGGGATAGGATTAGTTGCAACGCCTAAAAGATCTTTGCAAAGGCTAAACAGTTTCTTGTGCAAGGTTCGGGCTTCTTCAAGTTTGCCATCGTTAAATGCTTTTACCAAAGCTTTCATATCTTTGGGAATGATATTGGCAACCACCGAAACCACACCTTTTCCACCAATACTCATCAAGGGCAAAGTAAGGCTATCATCACCACTTAAAATGGTGAGATCACATCCACATGCAATCTGAGTTGCCTGATCCATACTGCCTGTAGCTTCTTTTATTGCAACAATTTGAGGTAATTCTGCAAGCCTGATAATTGTTTCAGGAAAAATATTAGAACCCGTTCTGCCTGGAATATTATAAACAACAATAGGCAGGCCAACTTCGTCAGCAACGGCTTTGTAATGGCGATAATACCCTTCTTGGGTTGGTTTATTGTAATAAGGGCCGACAAGGAGTGAGCCATCAGCGCCCGCTTTTTTAGCATGCTTGGTCAAGCGGACTGCTTCTTTGGTTGAGTTTGAACCGGTGCCTGCCATGACTTTCAAACGGCCCGCGGCCTGCTGAACAACAGTATTGATTACTTTGTCATGCTCATCATGGTCAAGGGTTGGAGATTCGCCCGTTGTGCCTACAGGTGCAATACAATCGGTGCCCTGCTCTGCGTGCCAATCGACCAACTTTTTCAGGGCAACATAATCAACTTCGCCATTCTTGAATGGGGTAATGATCGCCACCGTTACGCCAGCAAATTGTTCGCCCTTGGTCTTTGCCATCTTCTTCTCCTAGCACTTTCTTCAAAAAAACAAACGGTTCATGCGCCATAGTTTACCATGGCAAACCGCCTTGTCGAAATTATTCCTGTAGTATAACAGGTATGAGTTTCGCCATCATGTATCCTATGATTCTCAGACGGAACGGCATGAGTCTAAATCGAAATTTGATGAGCAATGAACATGATAAAAAAACCAAGCGTAGTATTCTTTGATGCTGTCGGAACTATTTTCAAACCAGCAGTCCCTGTTGATGAAACCTATCATCTTTATGGCAACAAGCATGGTTCAGCTATTTCCAAAGATAGTATTCGAAACCTGTTTTACGAATCTTTTAAAAACGAAGAATTGAAAGATGTGAGCCTAGATTGCAAAACGAATGAAGCAAGAGAATTCGAACGCTGGGAATTGATAGTATCAGAATGCTTTCCCGATCTAAAAAACGCCACTCCCATCTTCAAAGATCTTTTCCAACATTATGCCCAGCACAACGCTTGGGACCTTTATCCCGGCACAATCCCTATTCTTAAGTTTCTTGAAAATGCTGGAATTGACTGGGGAATCGCATCAAACTTCGACCTCAGACTGCAATCGATTGTCAAAAGCAAACCAGAACTATGCAATTGCAAATGGCTCATCATCAGTTCGCTGGTTGGTTATAAAAAGCCTTCCAATCATTTCTTTGAACATCTGCAAACATCATCGGGAATTTCATTTGAGAAAATTCTGATGGTGGGTGACAGCCCAGAAAACGACATTCACCCAGCAAAAGAATTGGGGATACAAACATTCGAAATCAAGGAAGGCCAATCGCTAGAAGACCTGCTTCAACTTTTGGGAAGATAGCGTTTAGGAAGTTCCGCCCCTGCAACATAACTTAGTTTGCCGATTTTGCACATTTGATAAACATTGATTCGAAAATCTGGGCATGTACTAACAAGGCAATAAGCATCTGCAGGTGAAAAGCCATAGGTCGATATCAACCAATCCATGAGAAAAATGGTAGCCTGATGCACAGCTTCTTCCAAGGGCCTGTAAGCATGAATCGCAATGATCGAACTGGGAGTTTCAATGCGCATACCGGGGGGTCTTTTTCCTTTGATGATATCAAAGGAAAGTCGGACCGTTGATTGAGTTTCTGCAGCAGTTCCCGTGTATTCGGTATCGCCTTGGCTGGCGTGAACATCTCCAAGATAGAAGAGGCCACCAGGATGATAAACAGGAAGAAAAACCTTGTTCCCCGGCTTGCAATCGCGGATATCAACATTTCCGCCCCAATCGCCCTGCCCATCAATACTGGTTGCGACTTCGCGATCAGGTGCAACGCCTAGGGTTCCAACAAAAGGAGTAATGGGCCAAGAAATTTTATCGTTAAAATGAAGAGTGCCATCCATGGTTGTGCCACTTGGCCCAACTGTGTGTTTAAAAACCATGGTGGTGTATTCGCTAGAAAGTTCGGGCCAACGAGTGGATTCTCCCAATGGGCCTCTTTTTGGTCCAATTGCAACCCACGAAGTTTTTTCAACTTCAATTTCATGAATATTTACAACAAGGGTATCACCACGCTCTAGCCCCTCAATAAAAACCGGGCCCGCAATAGGGTTGGCAAGAGGTGGAACCCGATCAAAACCCGGGCGATTTCCTGGGATAGCTTTATCAGCAGAGCTTTTAAAAAAACCACTGCCTGCATCCCAAGTTTCGATTTCTAATCTCTCGCCTGCCTTTACATGGATAAGCGGCTTATCATTGTAATCGAAAGCAAATTTACGGGCATCTTCGCGAATGATCTTCTTCATGTTCTACCTTAAATAGTTACGCAATTGATTATGCAAGCAGCTTGTTTACAACCTTGCCTGCAACATCGGTAAGTCGAAAATCCCTGCCTTGAAATTTATACGACAACTTCAAGTGATCCATGCCAAAAAGGTGTAGCAATGTAGCATGAAGATCATTGATATGTATGGGGTCTTCTGCAATATTCCAGCCAAGTTCATCGGTCTTACCAATTACCTGACCGCCCTTTATGCCACCACCGGCCATCCAAATAGTAAAGGCAAAGGGGTGATGATCGCGCCCGGTGACATTAGCGGAACCGCCCCGGTTTTCTCCTAAAGGCGTTCGACCAAATTCAGACAACCAAATCACCAAGGTTGAATCCAATAGCCCCCGCTGCTTTAAATCCTTGATTAATGCTGCAACAGGTTGATCTGCCATCAAACAATTTTGCTTCAACTCAGCATCAAGATTACTGTGATGATCCCAAGAGGCATGAAACAAACTGACAAATCGAACCCCTCGCTCAACCAACCTTCGAGCCAAAAGGCAGTTGCTTGCAAAGGATTGGAACTGACCTTTGCCACCGCCCCTACTTGCTTTAAGTTCTGGTTCATCACGATCTAACCCATAGGCATCAAGTGTTTGTTTTGTTTCGCTTTTTAGATCAATCAATTCAGGGGCTGCAGATTGCATACGAAACGCAAGTTCATAGCTCGCAATACGACTATTTATCTCTGGGTCTCCAACCATTTCATTGCGTAGTGCATTCAGGTTTTTAATACCTTCAATGCTAGCTTGCTGAATGCTTCTATCGAACCCCGAGGGGTTATTTAAATTAAGAACGGGTTCGCCTTGGTTACGAAAAAGAACACCGGTATAAGGAGTGGGTAAAAAACCACTAGACCAATTAGAGGTACCACCACTTGTTCCCCTACCCGCACTCAGCACCACATAGCCTGGCAAATTCTGCGAAGGGCTGCCAAGGCCATAATTCACCCAACTACCCAAGCTAGGCCTACCAAAATTTGGAGTGCCTGTATTCATCATCAATTGCCCAGGATGATGATTAAACGCCTCCGTATGCATAGAACGAATCATTGCGATATCATCCGCACAAGTTGCAATATGAGGCAGAAAATCGCTAAATTCCATGCCGCATCCGCCATGCTTTGCAAACTTTCTTGGAGAGCCCAAAATTCGGGCACCCTCTTTTTGAATGAATGCAAACCGAACATTCTTCGTCATCGAATCAGGCAGTTTCTGGCCGTTTAATTCTTTTAGCTTTGGCTTGGGATCGAACAAATCCATCTGACTTGGCGCACCTTCAAGGTAGATGCAGATAGCCGATTTCGCCTTGGGTGCAAAATGGGGGGCCCTGATTGCAAAGGGTGATAAATCTGAACCCGCTGCCTGTACTTTGTTTTCTGCTAGCAAGCTTGCTGCTGCAAGCAAGCCAAGGCCGCTTGCCTGATTAGTAAGAAAAGATCTTCTACCTTGCAAGCAATATTCATCGAATAATTTTTGAGATCGTATCATCGCAGTTTCGTCTTTCATCTGGATTAATCACGAACAATAATTTCATCAAGGTTTAAGAGTACCCGGGCAAACGCAACCCATGTCGCACTCAAAACCACATCACCTTTCAAATCAATACCATTGCCCAAAACCTGCTTCGCTTGATCAGCATTTGAGCCATAATGCTTTTTAAATTGATCAAAAAGATTTTTCATTTGCACCATTTCACTCTCGCTAGGAAACCTCGACAAACAGGTTACAAAGGCACTGCGGATATTCCCTTCAAGCGGAAGATCAGCATTCGCCAAACTTAACCCCAACGATTTAGAGCATTCATAAAACGCAACATCATTCATCAACGCAAGCGCTTGAAGAGGCGTATTGGATCGCTCTCTGCGCACGCAAGCGATATTGGAATCTGGCGCATCGAAAAGCATCAGAGTTGGATAGGGACTTGTTCGCTGAAACCAAATGTACAAACCTCTGCGATACCGATCTAATCCTGTGCTTTCATTCCATTTAACCGCATTGGCATAAGTTAATTCGGAAATACCTGGAGGTTGCGGAGGCTTAACACTTTGCCCACCAATCCGCTGATCAACCAACCCACTCACAGAAAGAAACACATCCCGGACCCCTTCTGCATCAAGCCTGACCCGCGGCTGCCTTGAAAGAAAAACATTGTAAGGGTCCTTCTTTAAATTCGCAGGTTCGACAATCGAGGATTGCCGATAAACCGCAGAGGTAACAATCAATCGGTGCAGGGATTTCAAACTCCAATTGTTTTCACCCAAGCTAAATGCAAGATAATCGAGTAGTTGTGGGTTGGAAGGCTTTTCCCCTTGCGTACCAAAATCCTCGAGTGTGGTTACTATTCCCCTGCCAAAAAACTTATGCCAAACCCAGTTAGCAATAACCCTGCGGGTAAGTGGGTTCTCTTTATCGGTAATCCATTGGGCCAAGTCCAACCTGTTAGGTTTTTCTTTAAACATGGGCGTTGGAAGCACTGCAGGGGTTTCTGGATCAACTTCAACTCCTTTGCGCAGAAAATCTCCACGAATATGAATATTGGTTTTCCTCTCTTTACCCAATGCCAAGGCCTGTGCCATGGTTGGAGCTGGTACAGCTTTTTCGAGATCTGCAATTTGCTTTTGAATACCCTTTGCTTTTTCATCCAGAGAAGCTCTGTGATTTATGAGTTCGTTTTTTTGGACATCCGTTCGCTTGGAAGCCTCTACACCAATCACAGGTTTTAATTTTACAGGAAGGGCGTCGGGTTTTAATTTCGCCACCCACTGGTCCAAATCTTTCTCAAGTTCTTTTTTTCTTGCCTCTAAAGTTGCCTTGATTACAGCGACTTTGGATTGATGCTCTTGCATCTTTTTTGCGAACATATCCTGCTCGCCTGGCAATGGTGCTGCCGGAATGTTTACTTCCGTATCACTATTAAAAAATGCAAAGAATTGATAGTATTCGCGTTGGCTTATAGGGTCGTATTTATGGTCATGGCATTGGGCACAACCCAAAGTCAAACCGAGGAATACCTTTGCAGTTGTGTTTGCCCTATCAACAACAGCTTCAACCCGAAATTGCTCCTGATCTACCCCACCCTCTTTGTTGGTAAGCGTGTTTCGATGAAAACCAGTCGCAGCTTTTTGCTCTGCATTAGAGTTTTTTAACAAGTCTCCTGCTAGCTGTTCGATAGCAAACTGATCGAATGGCATATCTGCATTCAGCGCATCAACCACCCATTGCCTATAACGCCAGGCGAAGGGCCTTCCTGTATCTTTTTCATAGCCATCGCTGTCGGCATAACGGGCGAGGTCGAGCCAGAAACGAGCCCATTTTTCACCATATCTTGGAGATGCTAACGCACGGTCTACTGCGCGCTCATAAGCACCGGAAAGCTTATCATTTAAAAAAGCATCAACTTCAAGGTGGCTGGGCGGAATACCGGTAAGGTCTAAATAAACACGCCTCAACAACGCCAAAGAATCAGCCTCTTTCGCAGGGCTCAATCCTTCTTTACGCATCTGCTCATAAATAAAAACATCAATTGGTGCCCTGGCCCAGCCAGCAGAATTATCAGAAGGAACGATAGGTTTTACAAGTGGCTGAAAAGACCAATGAGTGCTGGGTGTTTTTTTGACAACGGAACTTGCAACCAAATCCTGCTTGGCAATAAAGGCCCCCTGATCAACCCAGGTTGCAATCAAAACTGCTTGCTCTTTAGAAATCAAAGCTTTTGGCATCGGGGGCATTCTGGTTTCAGGATCTTTCCCCTCTACCGCATGAAGAATTTTACTTTCGTTGGATTTACCGGGAATCAAAATCGGACCGCTGTTACCTCCCCTTATAATTGAGGCCCCCGCATCCAACCTCAATCCACCTTTTTGCTTTTCGACCCCATGGCAAGAAATACAGTTCTTCACCAGAATGGGTTTGATCTGAGAGGCATAATCAACCTTGGTTGGTTCTAATGCATAAGCTTGTGATGCAAGAACAACGATCGTATTAATGAACATTAGCAGTTTAATTTTCATAAAAACCCGGTTAAAGATTCAGAGAAAGAGGCATATTCAGAAGAATAAGGCAGCGCATTAATACTAACAAATATTATCCAGCATCTCAACTTCAAATAATTATTAGGGCTGGCAGGGATATCTAAATGAATACTGGAACAAAACTAGGCTAGCTTTAGGCTCTTTTTTATTTTCAAGAACCAGTTGTAACCAAAAAAACCTGTTTCAATTTCAAATCCATTATCCTCAATTAAGGCAATGATCATTTCTTGGGCATTCTGGGTTTGTAAATAACCTTTGGAGTTGGAAAGAAGTATTTTGGTAAGTTCAAGAAAGAACTTTTCGGTAAGGCCATTACCTCCTTTGGAAAAGCTTTTAATTTGCTCCAAAAGATCTTCGAGCAAGTGGCTTTCCATGATGTAATTGCTTTGCCCGCACACTTCAAGAAGGACTTGATGACCTTGATCCAACATCAAGCCTTTTTGCAAAGCAAACTGCAAGATTTCCCGTTCTTCACTTCTGTCGATGTAAGAATCGGTTTTTCCGCGCAACCTAATGGCTTCGATCAAATCATTTTTTATCAAATCACAAGCGGATTGCATATAACTCACCTAAACAATATTGGACCTAGAATCAATTCGTTAATGGGAAGAGATTATTATTCAAAATTAAAATAAAAAACGCCGTTACCAAAAAGATAACGGCGTAAGTCTGGTTAAATATTCAACTTAAAGCCCTAGATTACTTCTTTTCATCTTTTTCAAGAATCTTGGGGATGTCCTTAACAATGGCTTCAACAGCCTTCTCGTTCAGTTCACCCTTACGAAAAGCATAATTAGCCTTCACGGTACGCTTGTTGTATAGAACAACAGTTACTTCCGCATCTTTGGCAATGTTATAAGCTTGTGGGCCTGCAACATTATCAATGGCAAGTACAAGAGATTTAATGTTTTCTTTTTTAGCATACTCTGGCAAGGACACTTCCATTTTCTTTGCATCATCATCGCTAGCGAGGAATACAACAAAGCTGCCCATTTTGGCAGAGGAGTTTTCTTTAGTAGCTGCATCAATTTTTTTGACCAAACTGGTCAGGGAACTATCAATATTGCGTGCGAATATCATAGCTACCGGGTTGCCACCATTAACTCAGACAAGGCACTGGGGTTTACCTGCAGCAGAGCCAGTCACATTCAACGGATGGAATGGACTGATTTTTTTGCTACCAACCTCAAGCCCAGATTTAAGCGGCTCTGCTGCATACACACCGCTAATAGCGATTGCAAGCATCAAGCTAGCTCCTATTGGACCACGAAAATTCATAACTTTATCTCCTTAAAGATAACAAAACACATAAAAAGTAAAACCAGACTTATTTAGAATACTATCGCAGACTAAGACTGCCATCAACCATTAAATTGGATAATTCTCAGAAACAATTGCACCCTAACAAGTGGCTAATAAAGTAAATATTTAAAATATTTACTCGCGATTTCAGCCAAAAAACCATACCTTTAAAAAAAATACCACTCTTTTTCAATTTTTTTCTGGATTTCCAGCTGCAAGATAATCATAATTCTTTCTTCTATGTTGGATCGGATGCAGGTTAATGGATTATTTGCCTGCTTTATTTTTTGTCAGTTTTGGAAAGGATTCCTGTTATGACTCAGCTTAAGCCTATCCCAGCAAACCTAACTAAAATCGGTATCTATGGCGTCGATCGCCATCCACTCGATCGCAAACATGGCTGTGGACTTTGGGACGCAGGTGTTACTGCATGCCTTAAAGCCTCTGATGCTGACCCCATTCTTCTTCCCTTTGGCGCAACGGGTAAATGGAAAGACCGACTTTCCGAAGTCGAAGGCGTGGTAGTTTCAGGCTTTGACGGCCTCGAACAACTACCTGAAGAAGTTCTAGAACTTTGCGCTTATTGCAAACAAAACGAGTTTCCAATTCTTGGAATTGATCACGGTATGCATGCCCTAAATGTGGCCCTTGCAGGTACCGTTTTTGAAGACCTTTCCAGACAACTACCCGAAGCTCTACAACACAAACACCCACCTGAAAGAGGCTTGCGCCACGCTATCCTTGTTCAACCTGACAGCAGAATGGCAGACATTTACGGCGAAGGCGAAATCGTTGTAAACAGCGAACACCGAAAAGGGATCCAAAAGTTGGGCAAGGGATTAAAAATCACCGCCACCGCGCTCGATGGCGTGGTCGAAGGAATCGAATCTAATTCTGATGATTGGTACGCAGTTGGAGTGCAATGGCACCCAGGTTCTGGCACCGCATCAGGGCTAGATATCCAAGTATTCCGCGGTCTTGTTGATGCTGCCAGGGATAGGGCGGCTAGCAAGGTTATGGTTAAGCTTGCAGCTTAATCATTTGCTGAACCGAGCATGATGCTCTTTTGTTAGAGTGGGGAGTGGCAATTAAATTTGCAACTCCCCACTCTTGTTTTATAAACAAAAATCATCGATGTAAGTTGCCTTTTAGAGCCAGATGCGTGAGCGATGGAATTAAGAAAAAGCATTTGCCACGGACGAACACGGAAAAACACGGAATCAAAAATCACACACATCTTTCAGAGCCGGATGCGTGAGCGACGGTTTAAATATTTGCAAGAGTGATACGGTACTTCTTTCGTCATTCTCTGCGAAAGCGGTGAATCCAGAAAAACAAATAGCAAGGTAAGGCTGTCTCACCCAGCGCAGTGGGTGGGCTTAAAGGCAGTAAATAAAAGTGGTGGAAAATAGAAACCCGGGCTAGCGAAGCGAAGGGCCCTTTTCCCGGAGGGAAGAGGGTTGGGAGTTGGGGGAAGTAAAAGAAAAAGAAAGAAAAAGGTGCGGGGTAACCAAGTAGCGCGGGCCCTTCGATAAGCTCAGGGACCGAAGTTCTCCTGCGGTACGCTTGCATTCTTCGCAAATGCGGGGAATCCAGAAAGACAAGCAACAAAAAGAATAGACCACCGCCGCTAACGCTTCCAGCTCTGCTTAAACCTTACGCATCTAGCAATTCTCGTACAGGCTTGCCTTCGCTGAACTTTACGGTGCGCCCTATCGGGGTTTGATTTAGCTTATCGTAATCGATGCCAAGGGCATCAAAAACCGTGGCATGAAGATCGGGCACTCGAACAGGATTTTTCACATCCGCTTTTCCTTCGGGATCAGTTTCACCGATTATGCGCCCGCCATGTATACCACCACCCGCCAATGCAATGCTGAACCCGCTGGGCCAATGATCCCTGCCCCCAGCAGGATTGATTGAAGGTGTACGGCCGAACTCGCCCATACAAAGCACCAGCGTTTTATCCAACATATTGCGCTGACGAAGATCACGAATAAGCCCACTAAATGCAGGGTCAAGTGTCTTTAAGTTCGTCTTACAAAATTGGTGATTATTAGCGTGAGTATCCCAACCATTGAGGTTGACTTCCACGCATCGAACCCCAGATTCAACCAGCCTTCGCGCAGCAAGGCATCCCCTTCCAAAGGCAGTATCGCCATACATATCTTGAACCGATTGTGGTTCAAGCGAAACATTAAAAGCTTTCAACTGTTCGGAGGTCATCATCTTAAGTGCAGCGTTTGTGGTATTTTTATGCTGGGTTTCTTCAACCCTTTTGCTGCGCCCTTTTGCAAAAGTTTGCTCCACTATTCCAAGACTTTTAAGCCTGCTCTTTTCCCGATTAGAATCCACATGAGCTTGGGCATCGGGTACCGGGCCCGCTGGATCCGTCATCTGAAACGCATCATACTTATCACCCAAGTAGCCGCCCCGGGCTGGCCATTGCGATGATAATATACTCACATGCCTAGGGATTTCCGCTTTGCCTATGCTTAACTCATGACAGGCAACAGCGCCAAGGGATGGATGAATCACTGTGGGATCAGGGCGAAACCCAGTCTTTAATGTGTAGCTACCGCGTTCGTGATCGCCTTCCTTGCTGATCATGGAACGAATCAACGATACCGAACCCATCTCTTCCGCTAACCGCTCGAAGCCACTTGCCAGATAAATATCTTTTACAGTGGTGGCGATTTTAGTTGTACCCCCTGCGATAGTTGAATCAGCATGAGGATCAAAAGTTTCTAGTTGGCTGGGCCCGCCCTGCAACCACAATACGATTACAGCTTGTGCGGATTTTTTTGGGGGAAGCGCACCAGGGGCATCGCCATCCGCTGCACGAGCAAGCCATTGGCCTACGGGTGTCAGCCAGGAAGCGCCAGCGAGGGTTGCAGTGGTTTTCAGAAAAGGCCTACGCCCTAGTGGTTCCATGAGAACTCCGTGGAGTTAATTAAAGCCCAAAAGAGATCCTGTATTTGTTGACCTTTAGATATATCGTGTTTTTTCAAATTCTGTTCGAAAAAATCTGACTCTTCTGCAGTGGGTCGTCTTGTCAGCGCAGTAAGGAATACCGCCTCGATGGATTTAACATCGCTGGGTGCCAGCCATTGAATTCGTGTGGTTGCAGAAAACGGGCCGCCTTTGGTTTTTTCCGATACGAGTTTTCCGTTCATCATCACCAACCTTTGAGGGATGGTTCCACCACGGTTATCAAATTCGTCATCGCTACTATCGCCATAGCGCTTAACGAAATCATTTTGATCGCCAAACCGTGCGAGGCGGGTAAGGATATGGGATTCAGCATCAATCGTAGACACCGAAGAGGCTTGCAAAATACTTCCGGCAACCTGTTCTGGCCTTAGTCTGCCTAGGGGAAACTGGGCCCATAATTTCTCTGCATTTACTGAATCATCATTAATCGAAAGGCTTTGCATTCTGTATGTTTTAGTACTGGCGATGATCCGTATTAATCGTGCGATGTCATGCCCATGCAAGGCAAAATCTTCAGCCAATATCTTTAATGCAGGCGGAACAACCCCTTCGGTTTCAAGATTATCGACAGGCGCAACCAAGGGCTGACCGCAAAGAATCGCCCAGATCCTATTAACTGCGGCTTGCGAAAAATAAGTATTCTCTCGATGAGTGACCCAAGTAGATAAGCGCGACCTTAAAGCCCCTTCATCTGGAAGCAAATGTGGTGCATAGGAAACCTTTGGGGTAATCGTTCGCTTGATGCCTTTGCGTTTATCATCGATGGTGTATTCCCCTGCCCCATCGTAAACGCCGCGAAAACCGACATGAGTCTGAGCAAAAAAGGCTGAAAAACTTTCGAAGTCGGATTGCTTCCAAGGGGCAAATGGATGGTCGTGGCACTGAGCGCAATCAAGTCTGATGCCAAGAAAGGCACGGGTAACGCGGCCTGCCAACCTGACGGGGTCTGGTTGATTTGACTTATCATTTTGAGCGGTAACTGTGATAAAGTTGGTCGCAGGTTTTTCGGTCCAAATACCTTCAGTTGAAATAACCTCGCGGACTATTTGGTCATAAGGAACATTCATAGTGATCTGGTCAGAAAGCCAGGAACTGAACTTACGCCTTCGAAACAAAATGAATGGGCCATCTTCTGTTCCTACAAAAACCCTTGCAAATCTTTCTGCAAGGTAATCTGCAAAGCGACGATCCTGCAAAACATGATCAATCCACCAGGTTAATCTTTCGCCCTCGGGGCGCGATTCAAACTGACGAATTTCTTCTAGCGAGGGAATCGTTCCCATCAACCCTAATGCCAACCGCCTAGCTATGGTTAAATCATCAGCTTCAATTGCAGGTTGAATCTTGTTCTTTAGCCAAGTTTGCTCGAAGGAGGCATTCACCCGGTAAACGGTTTCTAGAAAGTCATTTTTCTGGAATACTTCGGGGTTTGTGGGCGTGGGCTTAAACCCATGCTTAGGCGGGATAAGATTTGCAACGAGGGTTGCAGTCCCCCCAAGAACCAAGGCTATAAAAAACAGATTGCGAAAAAACATAGAACGATTAACTCCTAGTCCAACACTTCATTCTATGATATCATTCTGACAATATGATCACTTCCTAATTATGTTTACATTAACAGAAACTTTACAAATACAAGATCCCAGACTATGAATCTTCCTGACCCGAATTCACCCCCGGAATTACCTTCGCTACTGCCTCCCCCATTACCACCTGAACTAGAAATTCCGCCCGCACTTCCTGATCTTAACGTAGAACTTCAACCAGGCCTAGAAACCATAAAACGAGGCCCTCTCAAGCGCTTCTTTTTCTGGACTGTTTTAAAAATAGAGTGGTTATTTGGACTAATTTCAATGGTGATAGCTTTATCAATTCTAGCTGCTATCCCGGGGCTTCAATTCCTTAGCTTAGGCTACATGCTTGAATCCTCAACCCGCGTTGCAAAATCGGGAAAGATCGGAGATGGTTTCATTGGTATTCGCACTGCTGCGCGATTAGGTGGCGCTATCTTAGCTATCTGGCTCCTTCTATTACCTTTGCGTTATCTCAGTAATGTTGCTTTCACCGCACAGATCATCAACCCAGATGGTAGAAATGCTGCAAGGCTTCGCTTTTGGGTTTTAATTCTTACTGTTTTTGTAGGGATGCATATTGTTTTTACATTGGCTAGGGGTGGGCGCCTACGACACTTCTTATGGCCTTTGAATTTCCTAATCGTGTATCGCCAATTCAAACTGGGCGGGGCCTACACCAAGGCTCGAGATGCCACCTGGGATTTCTTATTATCTTTGAGACTGCCCCACTATTTCTGGCTGGGCCTTCGAGGGTTTTTAGCAGCTTTTCTATGGCTTATTATCCCTGTTACACTTTTGGCTTTTGGGCAGGTAAAAATCCCTATCTCGCCTTTGATCGGCTTTTTAGGGGCCCTGCTTTTAGCGATTGTTGTTCTACACCTACCCTTGCTGCAAACTCAGATGGCGATCGAAAACCGATTCCGTGCAGCATTCGATTGGCGGGGCGTTCGAAGAGCTTTCAACCGTGCACCCTGGGCCTGTAGTTTCGCTTTGATACTTACTTTAATTTTCGCGTTACCTTTATACTTCCTCAAAATCGAAGTAGTTCCTCAAGAGGCACTTTGGCTGCCCACCTTGGTATTCATTCTTTTCATTTTTCCCGCCCGTCTTATTACTGGCTGGGCCATGTGGAGAACAAAAATGCGCGATACGCAAAGGCATTGGTTTTTTCGCTGGACTGGTCGGCTGCCTCTTTTGCCCGCAGTCTTAATCTACCTTTTGTTTGTTTTCTTTTCGCAATACACAAGCTGGAACGGCATCGCAAGCCTTTACGAGCAACACGCTTTTCTTTTACCCGTTCCCTTTTTAGGGTTGTAATGACTCCTAAATGCTTTTTTCTTAATTACCCAACCCTTACAATGATTTCCAGCTATTATGATTGGATATGATGAAACCAGAAAGCTTGGAGCCATAATGGCGCAGTCACTTGAAACCATTCACGCAACATGCCCGCACGATTGCCCCGATACCTGCTCAATGCTGGTTACCGTGAAAGATGGCAAAGCAATCAGCCTCAAAGGGAACCCTGCGCACCCTATAACCAAAGGCTTTCTTTGTGGCAAAGTCTCAAGATATATTGAGAGGACTTATCATGCAACTCGCCTACTGCATCCTTTGAAAAGGATTGGAGCAAAAGGCGAAGGGCGATTCGAAAAGATAAGCTGGGAAGAAGCAATCGACACCGTTGCTGCAAAGCTTGGTTCTATTATTGATTCACCCTTTGGCCCTCAATCTATCCTCCCCTATAGCTACGCTGGCACCATGGGAAGGCTTCAAAGCTCCAGTATTGATCGCAGATTTTTTCATCGTATTGGTGCTTCTCTTTTAGAACGAACCATTTGCGCAACTGCGGGTGTTGCAGGAAGCCATATGACCCTTGGCGCAAGGGCTGCAATCGACCCAGAAGCTGTGTTGCATTCGAAGTTGATCATCAATTGGGGATCGAACACCAGTGTTACGAATTCTCATTTATGGGCTATCATGCACCGAGCCCGAAAAGCTGGCGCCAAAATAATCACCATCGATCCCTTCCGTTCCAAAACTGCTGAAAAAAGTGATCTATGGATTCCGATACGCCCAGGCACTGATGCTGCCCTAGCACTTGGAATCATGCATGTTATTTTCCGCGACAACCTTCAAGATCAGGATTTCATTGACAAGTTTTGTCTGGGGGGCGAAGATCTCAAATCACGAGCCATCGATTTTACTCCTGCTAAAGTCGCAACCATCACTGGCTTAAAACCAATCATCATCGAGCAATTGGCACACGACTACGCAAACACCAAGCCTGCGTTTATCAGGCTTAATTATGGGCTGCAAAGGCATGGTGGGGGGGGCATGGCAGTAAGGGCCATCACCTGCCTGCCCGGTATTATTGGGGCTTGGAAAGAAACCGGAGGTGGTGCATTTCTTAGCACTAGCGGTATGTACCCTCTAAAAGCTGCTAGCGCTTTTGAAAGGCACGATCTCATCCCCAAGGGAACCAGATCCATCAACATGAGCCTGCTTGCAGATGCGTTAAACGACAACAACCTTGCACCGCCAATTAAAGCACTAGTCGTTTATAACTCGAATCCTGCAGCGGTGTGCCCGGATCAATCCAAAGTTATTCGTGGACTAAAAAGAGAGGATCTTTTCACCGTAGTGCTTGAGCAATTCCCTACTGATACCGTCGATTACGCAGATATTGTTTTGCCTGCAACCACGCAGCTAGAACATTGGGATCTTCATACCTCATACGGGCACTTGCATGTGCAAATTAACGAACCTGCGATTGCGCCTCTTGGCGAATCGTTGCCTAACACTGAAATTTTCAGAATGCTTTCAAAAGCAATGAAACTGGAACCTGAACTTTATAAAGCAACTGATATCGAATTAATCAAGGAGGCACTTGAGCCATCTGCTGGAGGGTTTAATCCTGCAAATGTCATGTCCAAAATAACTTTTGATCAGTTAAAAAAAGAAGGTTCGATGCGGTTGGATTTACCAAAAGATTACGCACCCTTTGCGAATGGGAATTTCCCCACACCCTCTGGGAAGTGCGAGTTTTTTAGTACTTCAATGCAAAAGCTTGGGTTAGATCCCCTGCCCTCGTACACACCATCACACGAAGATCCACAAACAAGGATAGACCTTGCTACACATTACCCGATCCAGCTTCTTTCGCCCCCAGACCCTGCGTTTTTAAACTCATCATTCGCCAACTTAGATTGGCAGAAACAAGATGCGGGTAGGCCAACTTTATTAATCAGCCCCATAGATGCAGCTTCACGGGGAATTACGGAAGAAGCCAGAGTCCGTATCTTTAACAATCGTGGGGAATTTCTCGCCCACGCAAAAATCACCGATGCGGTGCTTTCAGGTGTTGCGGTGGCGCAAGGGCTTTGGTGGAATAAAGATGTTCCGGGCAAAGCTAATGCCAATGCAACTACAAGTACTGCCATCACGGATCTTGGGGCTGGTGCTACTTTTTTTGACAACCTCATCGAAGTCGAACCTGTTTCTAATTCCGACATTTAAAGAGGTTTTTTTATGAAGGCTTGTATCAGCCAAGTTTGTGTTTTAAGCAGTACTTTTGAAGAAGATATCAAATCTTTTGTTGAAGGTGGATGCCCTAACATGGAAGTCTGGCTCACCAAATTAGAAAAGCATCTCGAATCTGCAAGCATTGCTGATACAAAGGCTTTAATTGCAGATCATGGCGTAAACTTGGTTGCTGGTTCGTATCAGGGCGGGTTGTTTCTTTCCACAGGCGAGCAGAAAAAAAGCCATTACGATCATTTCAAAAGAAGGCTGGATCTTTGCCAAGGCTTAGGCATACCTTTGATGAACATATGCGCAGATTTCCCCGCCCGAGTTGATCAACAAATTTTGCAAACCGCACTTGCTGGATTGCGTGAAGCAGCACAATGGGCAGAAGCATTCAACACAAAACTATCCTTGGAATTTCGTGCCCAATCTTCATTCGCCAACAATCTTGAATCCGCAAACACCTTTGTCACCGCTTCAGGAATGGAGAACGTAGGGATCACCCTCGATACATTCCACTTTCACTGCGGACCAAGCAAATTAGCAGACCTAGCAAACATCAATCCAAAAAAACTATTCTTTGTTCAGGTGTGTGATATCTCTGCGGTACCCAAAGAATTGGCAACCGATTCAGATCGCATCTTCCCAGGCGATGGAGATATCGACATCACTTCAATCATTAAGGAACTAAAAAGAATTGGTTACGATGGTTATGTATCGATGGAGCTTTTAAACCCTGTAATTTCTCAGTCCAAAACATCGCAAGTTACAGAATTGGGGATGGGGGCGTTAAGTAAAATTCTAGCCTAACTTCATAAAACTTTGTTAATTTGGGTAAAGGCTTAAACCATTTTCAGGCAACTCGTCTTGATTTTTGCTACCTACACGGACATTATGCACGTACAGGGCTTTTCAAAAACTGCCAACAGACTCGTGAAGGATTTATTATGATCAGAACACTCGCTTTTTCAGCACTTATCTTTGTTTTTAGCTTCCAAACTTGGGCCGCAGAAACCGTCAGCCTTAGTGGCAGTGGCGTCCGCTTTAGCACCATCACTGAATATGTTGCTAATTCCAAATCAAACAAAATGGCACTGACAGGCGTTGCAATGCGCTCTAAGTTTCTTGTCAATGTTTATGCAATCGCAAGTTATGTACAAGAAGGCGTCAAACCAAAATCATCCGATGAAATCATCAATGCAGACATTTACAAACAACTCAACCTTGTGATGGAAAGGCAGGTCGATGGCCGTGAAATGGCTACCAGCTTTAAAGCCTCGGTTCTTTTGAATCACAAAGAAGAAGAGTTTCCTGAAGAGCTTACCCTTTTAACTAATCTCTTCAAAGAAATCAAAGTAGTAAAAGGCGACCAGGTTAAACTGACGCATATTCCTGGTGTTGGTATTCATTGCCAAGTTGTAGATAAGATCGAAGTGACCATTAAAAGCGTGGCATTCTCCAAGGCCATTTGGGAAATCTACTTCGGAAAAAACAATCTTGGGGATGGTATAAAAAAGGGTCTGCTATCCAAGATTTAAGCTAAATCGATTGAAGTTTCTAAAGACCGCGAGGCATTTAGCCCCGCGGTCTTATTTTTATCCGTAACATATCCTGCATAAAATGAATTGAACATTTTGATTCAAAACAGGAATAGAATTG
>CAMDHK010000040.1 GCA_945897965.1 Candidatus Kuenenia stuttgartensis
TTGAAAGCCCCCATCGCAGGGCCACACCAAATTTGATAATCAACAACTCTGGTCGATTCGCCTGAATTAGCCCATCGTGAGGATTGGCCCAAATACCATCGGAAGACCAAAGCCATTTTATGCTTGGGATCTTTCTCTGCGCGGGTCACTTGTTCGGGGTCTCGCTTGATGAAGAATTCTTTCGTCTGTTCCCAAATTTCTTCGAGGGAAGCTCTGAAGATTGTCTTCTCTAATTGCGCTTTTTCAAGCGCAGGAATAAGATCGATCGAAGCGTAATCTCTGTAGGTTTCGTAAAGCTTTTGAGCCCGCATGGGGAACATGGTGCCGCGCTTTAAAACCTGTACCTTCACTCCCATTTCAAACATGTCTGCTGCAGGTGCCATCGCTACATCGGCCTGCCCAGATTCTGCAAGCATTTTGCGAACCGTTGGGCAAGAACCTGATTCAACACACGATTGATTAATCGAACCTGAAACGACATAAGCAGCGCCCATAATAAATGCCGCTGCAACAGATGCTGGTGTCGAAATACCACCCGCAGCGCCAACCCGCAATGGATGCGAATAGTTGTACTGCGCTTGTAACCGATCTCGCAATGCAATGATGGTGGGGACAAGTGTGATTGCAGGTCTGTTATCGGTATGGCCGCCAGAATCAGCTTCGGCAGTGACATCTTGCGCGACAGGAACCAAAGAAGCCAGCTTGGCTTGCTCGGGGGTTAGCTTTCCAAGTTGAACTAATTCGTTTATAAATCGCTCTGGGGCAGGGCTGAAGAATTTGGTAGCAACCTCGATACGCGATACTTTACCAATCACCCTGTTTGGCGTAACAACATTTCCATTGGCATCACGGTATATGCCATGAAGTCTGTAAAGGATCAAAGGCAGAGTTAAATCAAGATAAGCGGAAGCTTCCACCAAGCGGATTTCTTCACGCAGGTAAAGCTCTGCAATAGCCATTTCATGACGGGGTTCATTGGGGCTGTGAATAAGATTAAAGCCAAAAGGCTTATTGGGGACTTCAGATTTTAATCGCTGGATTGCATCTTCAACGCGGGAAAGAGAAAGGCCAGCAGCACCAAAAAAACCAAGCATGCCGGTGCGTGCCATTGCTGCAACTAATTCGACCGAAGCAATGCCATTAGCCATCGCCCCTGCCAAATAATTGTATTCGAGACCCAGATCGTTTCGGAAAGACGGGTCACCCAGATCTTGCGGCCTGATCGTCATCGCCGAAGACCCTTTGAGCAATTAAACACCCCGCCACCTCCCCACAAAGTTACGGAAAACAAACGGACTGCCTGACCTCATTAGCCATCCCTGGCAGATCCAGCCAACCCTGACTGGAAGATAATATCATAACGCCCCTTAGTGCACTCTTCCACAAGGCATTTGCAGGAATGCCAATATCTTTTCGCTACAACCGTAACAACCTACCAAAAGCCCCTCGACCTAAATTATCAAAACAAGCGTGAGTATTGACGTAAATCATTAAATAACAATGCTTTACGTTCGTAAAAGTGGGGTTTCTTGCGTTTAGATTAGCTGAATGGGATAGCTCTGGGAAATTTCAAATATTCTTGCTTTTCTTAGACCAAACCCCACCACCTGCGCAGCAACCACTCGGTAGCAACGATGCCAATAAAAAAGATCATGATAAAAGCATAAATAGGAGACCCGATGTTGGATTTCCAATCAGGGTAATATTTGCCCCCAGCTTTTTCAGTCAGGGGAGGTTCATTGAGCATCTTTTGCAGGAAAGTTTTTAATTCCTCAACCCGTTGGAAAGTTCCGCCACCCGCAGTTGCGATCTTCTTCAACAAATCATGGTCTGCAGCCCTACGAGTCATTTCAAGATCTTCATCATAGACCATGAAGCGCGCAGAAGATTTTCCTGCAATCACTTCCCCGCTAGGGTCTTTACCCTCTGCTTCAACTTCAATTTTGTATTCACCAGATAACTCAGAGTTTAAAAATAAGCCACGCTCTTCCGTACCCTTTTTAGAGGTTGGAACACGAACCGCTTTACCATCAGGGCCAAAAACTTGAACTTGATATTTGCCAGCTTCCAACTCATTACCATCTTTGCCGCGAAGAGCTACGCGAAAGCCAAGTTCAGTGTTGGCGGGGATGCGCCTAGAATCAGGGATAACAATAACACTGCCCTCCATTTCTTCCTGCTTTGCAAGCCAGCGAACCATCTGAGCCCAAAATCGCGCATGATTTTGCCTAGATTCAGGATCGCGGATCCATTTGTAAGAAGTATCCGCTCCGAAGGCCAAGGTTCGGCCCTTTCCATAATTCTGAGTAACAAGTAAAGGCTCTTTGCTAGCGGATTCTGCAAGAACAGAAGATAAACCAGGCTTCAAACTGCCTAGTTTGGTTTGGCCATCCAGCTCCTTAAGCTTGGCCCAAGCACCCTGAGCGCCTGCGACCTGATTAGAGATTTTAAGGATGTAGGAATATCTTCTTAGCCCATCATCGGTAGGGACCATTTTTACAGGTGCATCAATCTGCCCTTGAACATCAAGCATAACGGGAAGAAGTTTTTCGATGGGAGTACCCTTCCAATCGGAATTACCGAAAGTGCTGTATCCGCCCAACATTAAAAACCCTGTGCCTTTTTCAAACACCATTCGTTCGATCTGACCAAGTACATCATTTCCAAGGGCCTTTACTTGTGCAGCGGTGACATCACCAAAAATAATTGCATCATAATTACGCTGATCAAAACGAAAAAGGTCCTGAACATCGTCATCGGGTTTGTCATTACCCCGAAGCCAAACTGGGAAAAGGCTGATTTTAGAATCCTTGCCTAGCGCATCGCAAATAAACTGAGGTTCCCAAGCCCGCAATTTATCTACTAATAAAACCCTAGTTCCTTCTTTCACAACCGTAACATAAGTATCAATTTTATTATTTGCAGCACTGATTTCCCCGGGCAATGGCAGAAAATCACGCCTAGGGTCGCCCACCTCAACCGTAACCTTAACCTCGCCTAAAGTGGCAAGTGGCTTATGCCTTAGCAAAATTTCATTGCCCTCTGCCCGCTTAAGCTGAATCGTTTGCCCTGGGGCTCCAGCAATTTTCACTTCAGCATCATCTTGAAAAATTTTAGCAGCAACGGGCACACCATCCAAAAGAAGGCGTACACCTACCAAGGCATTCTCAAACCCCGGAGCATTCAAACTCACCTTCACACTGATTTCGCCCCCGAGTGGAATAGTAGGCGTGGGTTCAGTGGAAATGGAAACAAGGGCCAGATCGTTTTGGCCTGCAGTTGTGGTTGGTTTTCCCAAGGCAAACGAATGAACATTAAGCGAGAGATCGCGCAAGCGCTGAGCCAAAGGAAGGGCAGGTTGCCTCGAAGTTCCATTATCCGCACCATCGCTAAAAAGCAACAAGCCACGAAAGCGCTCTTGGCCAACCGTTCTATCAATCACGCCTTTAAGGGCATTGCCAACATCCGTGGTTTTACCCGAAGGAACACCGGGCTTCTCGAGTAAATAATCTGATAATTGGGAAGAGAATTGAAATGCTTTCACTTCGGTATCTTGAACCTGAAGCTGCTTTAAAAGTGGATCATTATCTTTCAACACCTGTTGCAAATGATCCCAGCGGGATGTTTGATCCGCCTCGTCAAGAATCGTCATGCTCTCGGAAGAATCCAAGAGCAAATAAATGATGCTGCGAACAGATTGTTTGTCAAAGATCGCAAGCGATGGCCTGAAAGCCACAAGAAAAGCCAACATCATCGCAAGCAACCGTACAAAAAGAATAATTCCTATCCTAGAAGTAGTAGCTCGAGGGATTCCAATGTAAGTCCAAATCGTAATGCCAACAAGCAACGCAGGAAGGGCGAAAAACATCAACCCACCTACCGCTCGAAAACCCATCATCAATCCACCACCACCCAGCGCCCCCTGTAATGCAGTCCATAACATTGCAAGAACCACCAAAATCATCCCACCCGCCAAAGCAAATATCCTGCTACCCCGAGTTGCCAATAACGGAACCGCCGCTGGCAAGCCTACCGCCACCGCCAATATTATCACCAAGGGCATAAGCACTGAAAGCAGGGGCAATGCCCCAAGCATTCCCATTGCAGTGGACCATGGCCATAGCGGATCAATCACCCAATCCATAGGTAATGCCTCCGCAATTCAGCAGTAGAAACAAGCATTTTCATGCAGGGAGTGGTTCCTTTTTATAAAACTTGTTCGCTGCAAAACTCTCCATCGTAAGAATAAAAGGCAGCAGCAAAAGCAGCCAAGGCATCAACTCCAAGGGTGGCTTGTAATTCTGTCTGATACGCTCAGTCAAATCAGCATCCTTGCCCAATGGTACAACCGATCCCTTTCCAAATAACTGTTCCACCTTTTCAATCGCAATCTTTTCGAGGTAACATTCTTCCGCTGCAATATTAAGACTAAAAGAGGAAAGCTCTTTTCCTTTGTTATCAAGAAGTTGATAATTCCCGGGCTCAACCGCCTGCCTCAAAACTAAAGGTCCGCGATTTTCACCCAGATTAATAACACTCTCTGTAGCACTCAAACCCGGCCCGCGAAGCTGTAAAGGGGTTTTCAAAGGCGGTGCAGGCAACTGGATGACTACGGGCTGACCCGAAAGAAATTGCAATTCAGGAAGTCGGCTTTCGCCCCCCAGATACTTTGCAGTTCGATCCAAAAGCACCAAGCCAAAAGAGGAATCCTGCCAATAGTTATTGTAAAACCGATTGCCTTCCATTTTGCTGCCATCCAAGGGCGTGGTGAACGCAACAACTTTTCCAGACCCGAAACTTTTCTCGATCAAAGCAGCATCCGCAAGGGCGCCATCAATTATGTAACTCGCAAGAATACTGGAATCTTCCGAAGGCTTCACTTTCCATCGCCCTAATACAAAAGGGCGAAGTTCCGGGCGATTAAAATCAGGATCAGCAGATGCAATCCAATCTTTAAAAGGCGCAGTAAGAGCATTGGCGCTATCGAATCCACCTAGCCAATACCCCTGCTTTCCTGCAGGAATTCGTTCAAAAGAGGTGTAAGTTATAGGCAAAAGTTCTTTGGCTTCTGCAGTGCTATACGATTCTAAATTCATGCCAGGCGCAGGCACAACCGCCAAGCCACCACCAGCCTTTACATACGCTACCAACTTCTGCAAAACCATAGGATCCAGCTTGTTAACTTGAAACAAGACAACCGTTTTGAAAGAAGAAAGATCATCAAGTTTAGGCATGCCCTGTAAAACCCTTGTCTCAGATTTAAAGGAACCAAGGGCATCGAGTGCGGCTCTGATGATACGAGGTGTTTTTGTATCTTCTGCAAGGATGAGCACCCCAGGCTTTGGCCTTACCTGAAAAGTCGCGTATCGTTTATCATTCGCATCCCAAGCATCGGTGGAGGTCAGCTTTGCAACGATTTGAAAATACTGTGGCCCAGATTCCAAATTTTCCAACTTGGGTACCGGCAATTCAAACAAGGCCTCGGTAGCTACACCTTTCGGGCAAAGATAGGATTTCTTATCCGCAATTTTCATATCTGCGGGCAGGTTTTCGATCGAACAACTTACCAAAGCCTTATGATCAATCCCTGTCGATCGTAAAAACATTCTGACATTAATACGGCCGCCCGGCTCTACAACTGTGGGCTCAACCGTCATTTTTTCGATTGCAAGCTCTGCAGGATTATCTTCACCAACATCGATGAAAACCGTGGATACATCCTTTGGGATAACTACGCCACCACCTTCCATACCATTCCATGATTGAGCGGTTCGATCTGAAAAAATAAAGACAAATTTAGGAGGCACACCCTCACCTTCGCCAAGTGTTTGCAAAAGTCTATATGCATAATTAACCTGAGAAGCGAGGGTGGTTCCTGCAGGGTGGGTTTTTAATTCTGCGAGTTTTTGCTCGACCTGCCTTCTTCCGGGCAACCATTCTTGGGCTGCAGGTTTTGCGTTTTCTAAACTGGCAGCCAGATCGAGAACAGCAATTTTGCTATCAGGAGAAATCTCATCAAGGAACTTACTGGCTTGAGAGCGAGCTTCATCAAGTCTGGATTTATCGCCTATTTTATAATCCATGCTCGGGGTGGAATCAAAAATCATGATCGCAGCAATCTGCTGATCCCTGCCAAAGGAAAAGTCACCCATGGTAATTCTGGGCCGTGATAACGCCAAACATATCAAGGCCACCACCAACATGCGTAAAAGTAAAAGCAACCAGTGTTGAATGTTCATTCTTCGCTGGTTTTTGTTTTGTTTTTGTAGCAGAAATCGAATTGCAGGGAACTTGATCCGCTTGGGCTTTTGCTTCATGAGAAGATGGAAAAGCACAGGCAACGCTACCATTGCCAAACCAGCAAGCAAATATCCGTGAACAAAACCCATATGCTAAAACCACTTAAGCGAAGGGGCACCTACTTAAACTCATCCAGACATACTACCGGGAAATGGTTCAAGATCCTAGAAATGGTTCAAGTAATTTTCAAACTCAATAACCTTTTCGTTTCCCAAGGTTAACCCAGGCATAAAAATACAAATCAGAACCGTCTTTGTCTTTGCAACAAATACTCCATCAAAGCCTTGTCGAAGTTTACACTCGTGTCGATCGCAACATAATCACAACCGCTGCGTAAACACTCATCTTTGTATTTTTCCCTAAACTGCTTAACCGCCGCAAGGTAATCATCCTTCATGCCATAGGCATCCACAGTTACTACCGTGGGGGTTTCAACATCTTCAAATTCAACCATGCCATCGAAAGGAAACTTGGCTTCTGCTTCATCAAGAATATGAAAAAGAATGATCTCATGTCCACGATGCCTAAGCTGATGGATTGATTTAATAATCGGTTCAGGATCTGCAAGCAGGTCGCTGAAAATCATAATCAAGCTTTTCCCTTTAATAAGGGAAGTAAGCTGGTTCATGCATGAACCATAATCGGTGATACCTTCGGGCACCAGCTTTGAAAGAACTGAAAGAACCGAGGAAAACTGGGTTCTTTTGCTGCGAGGTGGCAACCAAGCTTTAAGCTTTTCCCCAAAGGTGACCAATCCTACAGGATCCTGCTGGTTGATCATAAGGTAAGTCAACGCTGCTGCTAGGCATGTTGCATATTCAAACTTAGTTAGATCCTGCCTATAGGTATACCCCATCGAAGCGCTTTGATCGATTGCGAGGTACCCGAGCATATTGGTTTCAGCTTGAAACTTTTTGAGATAATATTTTTCAGTCTTGGCGTAAACCTTCCAATCGATGTCTTTGATGTCATCGCCTGGTGCGTACTTGCGATGTTCGGAGAATTCAACGCTGAAGCCTTGAAAAGGGCTGGCATGCAACCCCGAAAGAAAACCCTCAACAATAAACTTGGCGCGTAAATCGAGTCTCGAAACTTGATTAATGACTTCAGGCTTGAGGAATTTTTCAGAAGAGCTCATTTCAAATCCGCTCTGATGGCATCTTCATCTTCAATCAAAATGGTACCATCAGGTTCTAAAAACCCAACACCATCCATGTGAACAAACCCCTCTGCCAATGCAGCAAGGGCAAGAGCCAATCGCTTATAAATAAACGATTCAGAAACATTATCTTCCATCTCGGGAGTAACTTCGAAAGATAAAATCTGCTTAACTTGGATGATTCGTTCCATCAAATCAAACTGCTGTTTGCTTTCAAGCCATGCAGCCCAAGTGTTGATCTCTGCACGAACGCCTTTTTCGGAAGTTAGAAAATGATCTATAGTCAATTCACCCATCGAAGAATGATCAAGAATCAACTGAAACCAGCCATCCTCATCGGTCCGAAATTTACCCTTAACTTCAGGTATCAACGACTGAAGGCATTCCATTATCCTAAATGGTTCGGGGCCCTCTTCCTGCAACAGAAACACCCTGAACCATCCAGCCATGAAATGCCTCCCTCAATTAAACCTGATAAATTACTTGGCAAACTTTGAAGGATCGGCAACGATCGCTTCAGCAACTTCGCCATTTAGTGCCTTCATAAAGTTAACCAAATCCTTCTTTTCAAAAGGAGTAAGGCCCAACGCCAAAGGCTTGATGGCCTTAGGACCCGATGCTTTTTCGCTGGCATAATCACGCATGCGAACATCCAAGAAAGGGTTTACATTGCCGCCCTTATCATAGAAATCCACAACTTCTTCCAAGGTTTTAAGGCTGCCATCATGCATATAGGGGGCAGTTGCAAGAAGCTGACGAAGGTGAGGGGTTTTAAAAGCACCCACAAGTTCAGGATTTTTCTGACCTGTTGGCTGAGCTCCAAATCGCCCCAACATACCTTCAGGCAACTGTCCAGCTTTAGCGCCCACACCCAAATTATGGAACTGGCTATCAGAAAAACTATCGCCAACATGGCACCCATTGCAACGGGCTTTGCCATTAAACAAAATCCTGCCGTTGTTAATGCTTCGAGCAAGTTCAGAGGTGGCAGCTTTATCTGCACCCTTAACGCCTAGTGCTTCTAAAGCCTTGGAATCCTTAGCAGCAATTGCTTCGGATAGCACTTTTTCATAATCCTTTGCAAGCACTTCGAACTTGCCTGTTTCTTCCTCTCCAACTCTTGTTCGCATTGCAACTTCAGTACGATCATGAATTGAATTACCAGTAAGAACGGTTCGTTCATAAGCAGCCATGGCTTTTGCAGCACCATCGCGGGTGGGCAGGGTACCAAAAACTTCTTTAAACATCGCAACATACTCGGGCTTTGCTCTCAGCCTTTCAACCGCTGCATCCCAAGCATTACCCTTACCATCAAACATTTCGGAAGGATTTTGCGGTGGCCCCTGAGATTGAGCTTCCAAGGTTGGAGCTCGACCATCCCAGAACTGCGCCAAACTGAAAGCTGAGTTATAAACAGAAGGAGAGCTCATACCACCAAGATTACCATTAATCCCAGTTGAAACTACAGATTGGTCTGTGAATCCCATTGTAGGATTATGGCAGGAAGCGCATGAAACGGTATTGTTCGAAGAAAGAATCGGATCAAAATAAATCTTCTTGCCAAGATTCCACTTCGCAACCGTCATGGGATTTTCAACTGGAACCGGTGGGTTTTGTGTCAAACCAAGTGGCACCTTGATTTTAACTACAGCCATGTCTGACTGTTTTCCCGTTATAGTGTCAGTAACTTTCTGGGTGCTTTCATTCCAAAAAGATGCAAGTTTATCCCACTCGGCAGCGTTTTGCGACCGATTCAAAAACACGATGGGAACTTGTTCCGCATCAGACTTCATCCAAGTCTTGTTGGGCAAAGCAAATTCCAAATCGGGCTTATCAGGAGCAGCAGCGACCACATTTTTATCGGCACTGACCAAGTAAATAGACAACCCTGCCCCTATAACTCCTAACCCAAAAATACAAATCTTTTTTATGCCAAAACTAAACATTATACTCTCCTCAAAATGAGTAGGTCCATATTAGTAAAGAATCAAAACTCAGGCCTTTTCATAGGCGCAGTAGGCCTGGATCTGCCAGTACCACGATCATACTTCGAAACTTCAGGCTCGCCAATATGCGCCAGCAATTGCTTGACGATATCATCACTGCGCTTGCCCTCGGCTTGCGATTGAAAGTTGGCCCCGACCCTGTGCCTAAGAACCGGAACAGCAGCTTTCTTAATATCATCTATAGACACGCTAAAGCGCCCATCCATAGCAGCAAACGCTTGGCCTGCACGAATTAAAAACTGGCCAGCACGAGGGCCTGCACCGTAATCCACCCAACGGGTGATAAAATCAGGCGCATCCAATCCGGGGCGTGTGCTTCGTACCAACTTAGCAACATAATCCACCACATAATCACCCACGGGCACTCCACGCACCAGTTTCTGCAGATTAATAATAGCTTTGCTACTCAGCACCTTGGTTAACTCGTGAACTTCATCCTTAGTAGTCTGGGTTAGAATCTTCTTTTCTTCCTCAAACGAAGGATAACCAACATAAATATTAAACATGAAACGATCTTGCTGGGCTTCGGGAAGGGTGTAAGTGCCTTCTTGTTCGATGGGGTTTTGCGTTGCAATCACAAAGAAAGGGTCAGGAAGTTTATGGGTTTCTTGACCAATGGTGACTTCCCTTTCAGCCATTGCTTGCAAAAGGGCCGCCTGAGTTTTAGGCGGGGTTCGATTAATTTCATCCGCAAGAAGAATATTGGTGAAGACGGGGCCTTTAACAAAGCGGAATTCTCTTTTCCCAGGCTCTTTTTCATCAAGAACCGTGGTGCCTGTAATATCCGAAGGCATAAGATCTGGGGTAAACTGAACCCTGCGGAATGAAACATCCAAAATCTGGCTTAACGAACTAACCATGAGAGTCTTTGCAAGGCCGGGAACACCAACTAGAAGACAGTGCCCTTTGGTGAAAATTGCAGCCAAGATTTGATCGATTACTTCTGTTTGCCCGATGATAACCCGGCCCAATTGCTCCACCATTTGTTTGCGAGCATGGTTGAACTGACTAAGATATTCGCCTATTTTATCCGTTGACACCTTTAGATACTCCTCAAATCTAGCCCGACATTGAGATTTAGATTTGATTATTCTAATAAAGAAACCCAAGCTATAACAGCAATAATTATTAATTGCCCAAATCAATTAATATATCCCAAGACATTACCCAGCCAAATCGCCCAGTCGCAGTACTTACCAGAAACCAATCCCCCTGATGATCCAAAACTTTTATCGCGGTGCCAGGCATCAGAGCAGGCCCAGGATGATTAGGGTAGGTAAGATCATTACCCACTTTTAAAAAAAGCGGTTTTTCCGCCACAATCGCTTTAAAAGTAATGTTATGCGTATCATTTGATTTTTGAATAACCGAACCAGCTCCAAGCATACAACCACAAACGAGAAAAAGACCTAGTTTCCGCAATCGGCCCCTAGCAAGAAAAACAGCAACCCAACCAATTAAATTAAACACCCCTAAAAGAGCAATAATATTGCGCGACCCTAAAACTTTAAACGAAGCTGGAAAAACTTCAGTATCAAGTGCCAACTCTTGTTTGAGCCAATGGCTTATTTTTAAGAGTTGGGAATCGCAAGGATACAAGCGCAATCCTTGATTAGAAACCATCAACGCATGGGCAGGATTAGCTGCTAACAATTCTGCAGCAGTCCATTCACGAAAAAAAGTAGGTGTTTCAGGCAAATGGCCCGCACATTTCCTAAAGGCCTCTGATGATAGTTTAAAAAAAGGGGCAGCTTGAGTCGCATCATTCTTCAAAGCCAAACCTAGATTATAAAATTCTCTAGCTTGATCAAAATCTTCCTGCGCATTCTGGCAAGGAAAGGCTAAACAAATAAAAACTAGCATCCCAAGGTTCATCGCCTGACCTCCAAAATGCGAATCCAAGCAATTGCTTGATCAATGAGGTCGCATTCATTATTCGAGAGATCGGGATTGAATTTAAGCGTTTCAATATCACTAAAAAACTTCGAAAATTGCTGGGTTTCATTGCGATTTAAGAACTTAGCAAATAGCCCGTTTACAATCTCAGCACTGGTCACCACCCCCGACATACCAAAAGAACTATGAAAATATTCCTGCATCAATTTAAATACACCCTCTGCCTGAAGTAAATCGGTTTTATGCTTTAGAGTTGTCAGGTTTTCGAGCACCCAAAAAGCTCGCCCTCGGGCATTAAGCAATTCCATACTGGCGCGGTATTTTGCAACGCTCCAAATAATGATTCCCACAAATGGTGGAGTCAAAAACATCCAGATAAATTCCGTTAAACCAAACCCTCTTACAGAATTCAACCAAGGCGATTTTCGCAATCCATCAACATCAAAAACAACATCTGGCCCGCGTAAACTTACAGCAAAAACCTTCCTCTGCAATACCTCCACTTTAATTGAATCAGAAAAATCCAGCATCAGTTGTTTATTAGGCCAAGGAATATCCGGGTTGATGTAAGCAAATGGAATTTCAGAGATTTCTAATTTACCTTCTTCCAAAGGCCAAAGCCTGCAAAAATAGCGCCATCGTTTCGCATCGGATTGAGTGAACCCAGGCAATACCTCAACCTTAAAAGAAGAATTGCCTGCAAACATCGATTCAAAATCAAATTCACCCGGAGGCAACAACACCCTTCCAGTAGCCTGAATATCGACTTCAAAATCAAATGCAGAGCCAGGGCTGATAATCGCATCTTTAACCAAGGCGCTAATACGAAAGCGGGATCCTACCGCACCACTAAATTGCATGCCATCAGGTAGATTTCTTGGAATCCAAGGTGCCAAAGAATCAACTTCATCTACACCCTGCGAAAAAGAGCAAAAGCATAAAAAAAGAGATAGAGCAAAAATATTTTTCATCGCCTGCATTAAGGTAAATCCTCGCCCGCAGCTTGCCTTACCTTTTTTGCAGCATCTCTGATTAATTTTGCAGCATCTTCCTTGCTCAGATCCTGCAAACTCGCGCGATAAGGGACAAGATCAAGATTCCCTGCGCCCGCTTGCACTTTATCCGTCAAGCCCTCTGCTTTCTTATCCGTTTTTTTTCCTTTTGAATTATCTGGATCCTTATCAGAAACACCACCCTTGTTTTTATCCTCTGCAGATTTCGTCTGCGAATTTTTATCTCCCTGATTCTTGCCACCTTCGTTTGATTTTGATTGAGAAGATTGATCTGCAGAATCCTCAAATTGCACGATCAGAAACAAGTTATATCTAATTCTTTTGTTGATATTCATTAAATCAACATCAGAAACTTCTAGGGTTTCTCGTGCTTTTTTAAGTAATTCATTGGCTTTCAGAAGGTAGGGTAATTTCCGAATAAGGGAAGTTTGCAACACACAATCATTAAAACCAATAGCTGCAGCCACCGTATAAATCGAAGTAGAACCTGCAAGATTTTCTAGCAACCCAGATGCTGCCTCAAGAAGCACTTCTTTTTCTATTGCATTTGATTTTTTAGAGATCGCAATATTAGATAATGATAAGTACCAAGAGGCTTGAGCAACATCACGGGCCCTAGGTATGCTGTTGGATAGACACCTCTGGGCGTTTTTAAAATCTCCCTTTTCAAAGAACGCAATGCCCTGCGCAACCTCTTGATCTTCCTGCCCCTGAAAAAAAACTCCTGCAAGCACCAAGGTAATAATAATTGGGTTCATTTATCCCCCCGGTTGGATAATTGGTGCGCTAATGCTGAAACTTTGGGCGGAAACATAAAAGCCAACAAAAGGCAAAGTAAACCGGGAAAGGCAAACCAAGCAGGCGCTGCGGCATAAACTAATGCTGCATCTTGAAAAAAACCATCGCTGGAATCCCCTTTTCTTAGAACATCTATAACACGACCTTCTGGAATAACTTTAGACCCCAGCGCCAGAGCTTGGGCCTTTCGACTTTCACAATAAGAACTTAAAATTTCGGGCACTTTTAACGCCTCAGGAAACACTAATGTCAATCCAATATCTGAGGGGATATTAGCACGAATTAAAGCATCACGAATTGATTCTTCCCTGCCTGAGTTTTCAAATAAAACAAGAACCATCTGCTTAGAGTTTAAAGTTTGATTTAGCATTGTTTCCAAAGCGCTTTTTAGTGCTTCACCCAATAAGGCACCTTCATCTAAAATATCAGATTTTGCACTTTCTCTAGAAACCCTTTTCAATGAAGAAACCACATAATTATAAAACTCCGGATCCAAAGTAAGTGGGCAAAAAATATCACTTTCCTCGCCGTAAGGCATCAATCCTATTCTGCCACCTTCCCTGAGAAAATGTTCTTTTTGTATTTGCGAAAGTAATCTAGATTGCAAATTAATCGAAGCTTGTGTTGATTTTTCATTCGCCTTTAATGCGATGACAACCAACCCATGCCTTGTCTCAAATCCCTTAGCTTTATGATTTGGAAGCAATGGGCCAGCAGCAGCTAAAACCAAAAGTAACATGCCCCCCATCAAGAAAAGATTATGCCTGATAAACCAAATCAAAGACATGGGTTTGATGCTTCTAGGGGGAACCCATAAGGCCAGGCTTAAAGCAAGTTTTTGTTGAGTTCGGTACAACGCAATCACTGCGAAAACCATGGGAATCAAACCCAATAACAACCAAGGATGCTCAAAGATATTGCACATGGGTCACCCAATCCTTTGCCAGCGACTGCCAGCTAAAAAGATGCCCAAGCCACAAAAAAACAAACTTGCGAAAAAGCACCAGGGGTAAAAATCCTGCACCGGTTTGGAATACAAAGAAAGGCGCGACTGTTGCTCCAATTGCCCGATTTTCTGAAACGCGTCTGCCATGCTTTTTTCGTCCGAAGCATTCAATATCAATCCATTGGTCATTTGGGCAAGTTGCCTTAGCCCCTCTTGCGCCTGACTTCGCTTTTCTTTTTCTTCAGAAGAGGCAGTTTCTTCAAAAAGCTTATCACCCGTTGGATAACCAACATCAAGAGGATAAATTGCAATATTTAGTTTTGCAGCAAGGGTTGCAAGATCGATTGGATTCAAACCTGAAAAGGGAGTTACTACATTCTGTTCGCCATCAGTTAATAGAAGAATCAATTTTCGTTGTTCTGGAAGGGATTGTAATTTATCGATAGCTAAAGTGAGCGCATCAGCGATGTTGGTTTCCGAAGAGCCGGGGACTTTTTTAGGTTCTATTTTGTCTAGCACCGATAAAAAAGCGGAGTGATCTAAAGTTAAGGGCACAAGAATTTGGGCACGAGATGCAAAAGCCACTAAGCCAATAAAATCGCCCGCCCGACCTTCATAATTCTGCTTAAAAGAATTGGTAGAAAAACTCGGGCTTTTACCTTGCAAAAAGTAGTGGATGTTTTCTTTGGCAAGATTTAACCTTGAAATGGGCTGACCTTGCTCCAAAATCAAGTTTTCAGCCATGCTGCCACTAATATCAAGAACGAACTCAACAGCCAAACCCTCTATTTTAACAGAACTGTTTTTAATAATTTTTGAGGGTTGAGCCAAGCCAAGAATAAGAAACAAAAGGCAAGCGCTAAAAAAAGCTCTACCTAAACAACCCGTCTTCGTTATTTTAGCGGATGGATCTTGAAGTAGGTAGCAACCCGGAAAAGGGATATCCTTGGCATTTTTATTAAAATCAAACCACGGAATTGCCAAAACAGGCAATAAAAGAAGAAAAGCAGGATTATGAAGAAACCACAAATCCATCGGGTTGCCAAAAAATCCATGTCAATCAAGCTGTTCACTAACAACTTCTTCAATGAAATCTTACCGCTTTTGGCAGAAATAGCTTTAATAAATCAGATTTTAAATAGCCAACATTTAAAAACCCTCAGTGCCAATCTTTAATTATTTAACGAAACTTTAACCTAATCATGAGTGTTTATTGAAAGATGGGTGAAATTCAGTAAGATTAATTAGCTAGGTTGGATTATGTAGCCTAAAATGAAATAGAGTAATTTATTGATTAGTAAACCTTGGTGTCTCTGCCTTTAAGAGTTTTATAATTAGTTATTTAAATATCAGTGCTATGGATAGCAAAGCCCTTGATGAGGATGCATGGATATTTTGGAAGAAAAAAAAACCTGCCCGCCAAAACGAGACTTAGAGCAACTTTTGCAGGGCAATTTGTCTCAGTGGACTTCCATTGGCTTGCGTCAGCATGTTGAGTCTTGCGTGTATTGCCAAAGGGCATTAGCCAAACTCAGGCTCAAGTCTTCGCCTGATGACAGCATTGATCTTCCCACAGAGTTGACCAACACAGACAGCAGTTCAGTTACCCGGAATACCGATTCCATGCCGAAGCTGGAACTTGAAACGGACAATCTTTTCTTAGGCAGCAAGGGTCAGGCAACAACCGCATACAATAGCGATGGCACTTTAGTGCCAGAATTCAAAATATCACCCGAAGGCACCAAAGTATCATTAAGCTTTTTATCTTCCCCGCAAGGCCCCGACGAACTAGGCCGGTTGGGAAGTTACAAAATCATCAAACTATTGGGCGCGGGCGGCATGGGACTAGTTTTTGAAGCAGAAGATACACTCTTGCGTAGGCAAGTTGCACTTAAAGTGATGAAGCCTGAAATCGCAATCAAAGCCGACCACCGCCAGCGGTTTTTGCAAGAAGCAAGATCAGGCGCAGCAATTCCGCACGATAACATTGCAACTGTTTTTCAAGTTGGCATCGAAAACAATGTCCCTTATCTTGCAATGCAATTTCTACAGGGTGAATCGCTAGGTGAAAGGTTGCATAGGGAAGGAAAAATCCCTGTTGAAGAATCGCTCCGCATCATTCGGGAAGTTGCGTTGGGCATTGCAGCAGCCCATGAGACCGACTTAATTCACAGGGATATCAAACCCGACAACATCTGGCTCGAATCAGATGGCCAAGGCAGACCTTGGAAAAGGGTAAAACTTCTCGACTTCGGCTTGGCCACCTCGGTTAGTAATACGGAGGAAGGCAGCAATGAATCCGGCATGATCATGGGAACCCCCCATTACATGGCACCCGAGCAAGCCCGTGGATTGCCCCTCGATAATCGCTGCGATCTTTTCAGCATAGGCTGCGTTCTTTATCAAATGATAAGTGGTGAACTTGCGTTCAAAGGGGATAATGCCCTTAAGATCATGAATTCACTGGCATTGCACGAACCCAAACCACTCAATTTAATCGATACCTCGGTGCCGTACAGAGTTGCAGAACTTGTTCAAAAATTGATGGCAAAAAAGGCATCCGAACGCATTTCTTCGGCCAATGAGTTGATTAAAATAATTGATGAGATCGACAAATTAGACTCCCAAAGTTTGAATTTAAACGGTTCGGCATCGTTAACTTTGCCCACGCCAAACCTGCCCGGCCAGGGTTACCAAGCTAGCCTTACTCCATGGTATTTAAACTGGAAAACAGGACTGATTGTCTTAGCTGTCATCATCAACCTCGGGCTCCTCGCATTTAACTTTAGCAGTTTTGGTGCTAATTCCAACTCGGTTGGGGGCCTTAAATATGGAGAACCCCTTAAAGTTGGCGTCCTGCACAGCACCACCGGGTACATGCGCACCACCGGTAAAAATGTCAAAGATCTCACCATGATGGCAATTACGGAAATAAACGATAGTGGCGGCGTTCTAGAATACTCCGATAAAGGTGCCCCTATTGCACGCCGTAGAATTATTGCTTACGAATCGGATGGGCAGTCCAACCCTGCTATTTTCGCAGCCCAAGCAGATAAACTGATCACTCAAGATAAAGTTAAGGCTATCTTTGGTTGTTGGAATTCCACGGACCGAAAAGAATGTCTCAATGTTTTTAATCAACATAACAACATTCTTTTTTACCCCACTTCCTACGAGGGGTTGGAACAAAACCCTAATGTGGTTTACCTGGGTGCTGCTCCCAATCAGCAACTTGAGTTCACTTTTAACCACATGATAAACAAGTTAGGCAAAAAAAAGCTGTTTCATGTTGGGGTCAACAGCGTTTATTCTAAGGTCGCTTCCGAAATCCTTACCCAACAACTTAAAGAAATCAAAGAAGAAGATAAAGCAATCAAAGCTGTTCTTGCAGGTGAAAAACTCCTAAATCAGGGTAATTTCAAATTCGATGATGTGATCAAAGCCATTGTCACAGCAAAACCCGACCTAATCATAAACACCCTTACCGGGGATGCCAACCGCGATTTCTTTCGCGCTCTTAGAGCTCAGGGAATCAAAGGTTCCACCATCCCTACTTTGTCTTTCCACATCAGTGCCGAAATCCTTCAAGAACTCGATGTCGAAAGTTGCACCGGCGATTTTGTAGGCTGGAATTACCTCCCTTCCATTGAAACCGAACAAAACAAGGTCTTCCTCGAAAAAGTTAAAGCCAAGCTTGGTAGCGATACCATCGTCAATGACAGCATGGAAGCAGGATATTATGGTGTTCACTTATGGGTTCAGGCAGTGCGAGAAGCAAAATCATTTGAACCAGAAAAAGTACTTCAAGCAATTCGAGAGCGAGGGCGAACTTTTGCAGCGCCTAGTGGGCCTGTCGAAATCGACAAAGACACTCTCCATACTTATTTAGTCCCAAGGTTTGGCAAAATTATTGGGCCTGGTAAATTCGAAATCATCCAAGGTAACGAAGGTAAACCACTCAGGCCTATCCCTTACCCACGGTACCGATCTCAGGAAAGTTGGGACAAGTATCTAAGTAATCTTCATGCTTCGTGGGACAACAATTGGTTCGGTACCAACTAATCCTATTATTGGTTAAAACATTTTTTTAGCAATTTGTAGAACCGGTAAAATTATCCCGATAATAGCCCTTTGCTTGAAATTTATCATTGTTTCATCGATTGAAAAAGTTATATTCAAAAGGCTTTCTGTCTTAATGTTACTTTAATTAAGGAACCTGAATGTGGGTCACAAGCAAACTGATAAACACCGCTTTGGCAAATCTTCCTATCACCAAATCGGCTTAGTCCGCGGACAATTTGGTAATGTCCCTTTTGCAGAATGGGTAAAATTCCTCCAAGAATCCGGCTTTGACGGCTGGGAAGAAGCAAGCTGGGAACTTGATCTCTCCCGTTGTTCCACCGATGCTGGCGCAGAAGCCTATGCGAAGGAAAGAGTCGATTTGGCCAAGAAGCATAACTTGGAAATTTTTACCATTGCGTCACATCTTCAAGGCCAGGCCCTTGGTGATGAACCCTCTGCAAAAACCCTGCAATTTGTTGGCGGTGAAGCTGTCGAAGCTTATAAATCATGGCGTGGTAAGGGCAACAACCCACCCCGCACTGATCCTTACTATGTTCCCCCCGAAGTTGCAAAATTAGTGCAGGATCAATCTCGCACCGATTTGATTAACATCGTTCGGTTGGCTCATTACCTTGGAAAATTGCAGAATAGAAAAGTTGCAGTTCCAGGATTCGTAGGGTCACCCGCTGGTTGCTGGAGCCATTGGTTCTTGTTCCCACCTCTTCCAAGTAGCATCGGGGGTTATAATATCCCTGATGTTCGCGACACCAGCTTGGAACTCTTGGTTGAAAGATTTGCACCAGTATTAGACGCTTGCAAGAAATACGGTGTTACTTTCGACCTCGAATGCCACCCAAGCGAACGCGCCATGGGTGACCTCGAATCCGCAAATGATTACCTCAAGGCCATGGATAAAGCCGGCTATCAAAGCGTGGTTGGATTTAACCTCGATGGATCGCACATGGAATGGCAGAATGTTTCAGTGATTCACTTCATCCGTGAATTTTCTGAACGAATCCATTGCGCTCATGTTAAAGGTGTTCAAGTGATGAAAGAACATTGCAGAGCAGGCAGACTTGGTGGGCATCGCCCCATGGGCCATTGGACTAATGGTTGGAATTTCGTCACCCCAGGAACTGACAGGGATGCAAATTCCCTTGAAGAAATTTTTGTGGAACTTAACCGGGTAGGTTATGATGGTGCTGTTAGCATCGAGTGGGAAGACAACGATGCAGAGCAACATGCAGGTGCAAAATCAGCCCTTGCTAATTGCAGAAAAGCAGACCTGCCACCAAGCGGAATGCGACATGATGAAATGCTTAAAGCATAATGCATGCCTCAGCTTGAATAATGAACAGGCCCCGGGGACTATTATTCCGGGGCTTCTTTTTTAAGGTGTTATTACTATGATTTCTCTTTTTCTCTCCTCCGTTTTATCTATCAACGCAGATGCCAAAGATCAAACTCTGGCACACACCAAGCTTAAACCTTCCCGTGTCGAAAAAGAGCTCTGCTTATATCGCTACCGAATCTATACCAGTTCGCCGCTATGCCAGGCCTTTAATGATCAAGGGTTGGCATATTTATATTCCTATGCATGGATGGAATCTGCCCGAAGTTTTGAAACAGCTTTAAAGCACGATCCCGATTGCGTAATGGCCCATATTGGCCTCGCCAAGGCTTTGGAACGATGGGGCAAAAAGAGCGAGTCAACCAAAGTGATCAAAGACGCCAAGCGTCTAGAAGAAAAAGCCGCACCCAACGAAAAAGCCTTGCTTCAAGCTGCTTTAGTGGAATATGGCTTGAACGAAAATCCCCCCGCTGCTGGTGAAGCTAGACAAAAAGCCGCTGCTGTTATCATCGACCAAGCACTTGCGCAATACGATGACGATCAAGAACTTTGGTTCACTAGAGCGCAAATCGCCTGCAATTATGCCACCTTTGGTGGCAATGCAAGCTCTGCACCTTTTTACAAGGCGCTTCTTAAAATCAACCCGCTCCACCCTGGTGCCAACCACGAACTCATTCACTTTTACGAAGGTACACAACGCCCCGCACTCGGTTGGCCCCATGCAGAAGGCTTTTTAAATTCTTCGCCAGGCATCCACCATGCCAACCACATGCAAGCACACCTTGCTACCCGCCTAGGGAAATGGGACAAAACCAGTGATCGCTCCACCAAGGCAGTGCAACTTGAAACTGCCTACCATAAGGAAATGAATGTAAAACCCTCCGAAGATCATCAGTTCCAGCATCATGTGCAAACATTGCTGATCTCACTTACGCATGATGGAAGATTCAAAGAGGCAACAGCCTTAAACGATATTCGCCCTGATAAAAGCAAAGCTTCGGTCGCATGGTTTAAGTTTCTATTGGCGAGCAAGGATTATGCAGCAGCAGAGACAGAAGCGAAAAAATTCCTGAAGACTGAAAAAAACACAGCAGCATACCTCTTAAGTATTCTTTACCTCGCACAAAACGATCCTGAAAGCGCTATGCCCTGGGTCGAATCATTGCAACAATCATGGATTACTGGGAAGAAAGAAAAGCTGCAGGAGTTTCGGGTTTGGGAAGTACAAGGGTTGTTGTTTGCAGCACAAGGACAGTACAAGTTAAGTGCGCGCCTTCTCAAAAGAGCCATCGATAAATCCAAGTCCGATTATTCCCACCATGCATGGGGTAATGGTTCGATATTCATGGAAAAGCTAGGACTTATCGCTCTCGCAAACAAAGATTTTGTTGAAGCGGAAGAAGCTTTTTTGGAAGCACTCGCACACGATCCTGGCAATGTGCACGCAGCTCTTGGATTACGCAGATTATGCGAAGTTACCGGTAGAAAAGAGGAAGCAAACGATTATGCCAAACTCGCATCACACTGCTGGCGAAAAGCAGATGCAGGTTTATTAGAAAAAGAATGGGATATAATCAGAGCATCAATTCCAGAGAGTAGTGTCCCCGCAGCTATGCGTTAAGACATTTCCATTCCGACAAATGAAAGAAGCCTTGGAAGTTTAACTCCCAAGGCTTCTTTTATTAACTTAACAACAGTTATTACAAAGCCCAACCACGACTTACATAATCCGAAAGCATTAACCCGAGCATGATGGTCAAAAAGAACATCGATGCAAGGATAATAACCCAAGTCAATGGGCTGCTACTGTAACCATGCATAAAAATAACAATAACCAAAGCCGCCTTTAAAGCTGCAATCCCCAAGGCAATAGGAGTGCTCCACATGCCAAAGTTATGAAACCCAGCTAAGATTGTGACTATCGTCAAAAACATTAGCATACCGAATGTTGCTAAATACAACGATAGTGGCGCGGGTTGATGAGTTGAATGTTCTGTAGTAGCCATTAATACACCTTAAAAATTAATGCCCCATGTGGGCGCCAAGAAGATATAGCAACGGGAACAAAAAGATCCAGACTATATCAACGAAATGCCAGTAAAGACCAATGTTTTCGACAGGGGAATAGTATTCCGGAGAATAAGCCCCTTGATAGGCAAAGTAGGCAATAATACCAATGAGCACAAAACCTACCAACATGTGCAACGCATGGAGACTCGTCATGCAGAAATAAAGCAGAAAGAAAAGCC
>CAMDHK010000041.1 GCA_945897965.1 Candidatus Kuenenia stuttgartensis
GAATCGAGAAGCTCATCGATCATGCCTGGGTTATTGGTAAGGATGCCTGAGAGGAACTGGCTCCAAGCGCAAATATCGACATAGAGTTTAAGGCTTGGAGGGTTAAAGCTAAAGAGTTCCCAGAGGATGGTTTTTGCGCCCAGAGATGCAGTAACTTTTTCGAGATTCATAAGAGCCATGTCTGGATCTGGGGTCTCTCTCAGGCTTTTTAACAGTGCAGGAGCAATAGAAGCAAGGAAGTGCCTGCATCGCCTGGTTGAAAGGAAGGGCGCTGATTCCTGAGCGAGAAGAAGAAGATTCTGATAAGCGACATCGATATTTTTAAAGCGATACTTTTCCAAAGCAGCGCGGATCAATTCGGGTTCGGGGTTGGGATCGAGAATGATATCTGATTCGGGCTCGGATTGATCCGCATCTCCGGAGAAAGTCTGATGCAAAAGATGTTCAAGAATTCTATGCGTAAGAGAGGTACGATCTTTATATTCTTCAAGGAATAACTCTCTGGGAGATTTATGATCCTCAGAAAAGTATCCCATTCTTTGTGCAAGCTTGTTGAGTTCATCCTCTTTATCTGGAAGCTTATGCGTTTGCAAATCAAACAATACTTGAAGTCGGTGCTCGGTTTTTCGCAAGAAACGATACGCATCATCAAGGACTCGCGATTCTTGATCTGTCAGACAGCCCTCTTTTTCAAGTGCAAGCAGAGCCTTCAAAGTGTTTCGTTCGCGAACCATGGGAAGATCACCGCCATTGAGCAGCTGAAGAAACTGAATGGTGAACTCAATATCCCGAATCCCACCCCGGCCTGTTTTAACCTCGGTTTGTTCAAGGCCCTGCTTAGAGGTTTGTAGCTCGATTCTGCGTTTAAGCGCTTTGATTTCGTTGATTTCAGCAAAGGAAAGATACCTGCGATAGACAAAAGACTCGATCGATTTAATAAAAGCAGCACCGAGATTAAAGTCGCCCGCAACAGTACGAACTTTGATAAGGGCCTGCCTTTCGAAAGTTCTACCCAGAGTATCGTAGTATGCGAGGGTGCCCTCGAGAGAACGAGCCAACGGCCCGCGCTGCCCTTCCGGGCGAAGCCTGAGATCAACTCTATAGCAAGTGCCCCTGTCGGTATGCGAAGAAAGCAGCCTGACAATTTCGGAAGCAAGCCTGCTAAAGAATTCAGAGTTATCAATGGGAGTCCCACGAGAGATTTTGGTAATCCCATCGTCATCATAAACAAACATGAGATCGATATCAGAAGAATAGTTAAGCTCTTCACCGCCTAGTTTTCCAAATGCCAAAATACAACAAGATGCGGGAACATCGGAGGCATTGAAAGGTATGCCATATCTGCGTTCAAGAGTTTTGCGCGCGAGGTTCATTGCAACTTCAAGGGCGGCTTCCGCAACTTGAGAGATATCCCTGGTAACTTCTTCAAGGGGCCTATTGCGAAGAATATCATTGCCACCGATTCTAAGAACCTGCCTTTGCTTATATCTGCGCAGTGCCCTAAGAGCAGAAGCATCATCAGGATTTTTATCAACCTCTGCCTGAAGCTCTTGTACTAATTGGTCTCTGGAAGGAGTTTGATGCAGGGGCACGCCAAGCATATCAATGCAATCTGGATAAGAGATCAAAAGATCGCTGAAGGATTGGCTAGTGCTGAAAATTTGAAGGAGATCAAGGAGAGTGCCCGATTTATCGCCTAGAATCAAATCCCAATAAGGCTTGGAAGTCGATTGGGAAAAGAAGCGCTCAAGATTATTGAGAGACCGATCTGGGTCTGGCAAAGTAGGCAAAAGCTCTTTGATACTATTGTGAAGCAAAAGAAAAGAATCAGCGTCGAGATGTTTTGCAAGCAGGGAAAGATTTCTTTGGGCACGAATAGGATCGGAGTGCTTGAAATTATTTAGCCAGCCAAACTCAGGATTCGCAGGGCTATTCATGGGTTTTCAGTTTCAGTTTAAAAAAACCTTTTCATGAGATGACTTCAAGCGATTTCCTGCCTGCAGCAGGAGTAACGCTAGGTTTCGCTATCGTAGCCTCGCGGGAAACCAAAGCGGCCCCGGAAACTTCATCCGTTACGATCCTGCCAAAAAGAGTAAAAGCAGTGGCATCTTCAATAAGCACTTTCACGGTGTTGCCAATAAGTCTTTCATTACCATCAAAAACCGTGATGTGATCGGTCATGGTATGGCCTGTAAGTTGTCGAGGTCCATCAGGATGTTTAATAGCTAATTTGCTGGGGCCTTCAACCAAGATATCTAAGACCGATCCGATTTTAGCACGATGATCGATAAGGCTGTTGGCATCTTGATAAGCGAGGAGATCATTGTTTCTGCGTTTTTTAGTGGCATCGCTAATATCATCAGGATAAAGGTCATCAGCTTTAGTACCGGGCCTGGTGCTATATTTAAAGATGTAGCTGTTTTTGAACATGCTCTTTTCAACCAGATCACAACTGCGCCTGAAAGATTCTTCTGTCTCACCACAAAAGCCAACAATAAAATCACTAGAAACTGCAACACCAGGAACTTTCTCTCTGCAACGCTGCAACATCTCGATGTAATATTCCACCGTATAAAGGCGCTTCATACGCTTGAGCACTTCGTTGCAACCCGATTGCACAGGCACATGAAGATACTTGCAAACCTTCGGTAGTTCACGCACCGCATCAAGAAGCTCATCATCCATATCCTTCGGATAATTGGTGACGAATTTAATCCGTTCAATTCCAGGCGTATCATGAATCAGATTAAAGAGACCAGCAAGTGTGGTGGTTCTGCCATCGCCATGCTTGTAATAATAGCTATTAACAGTTTGGCCAAGGAAAGTAATTTCTTTGCAACCCTGATCTGCAAGAAGTCGAACTTCCGCTAGGATATGGTCAGGTGATCTGCTTTGCTCGGGTCCTCTGGTACTGGGAACAATGCAATAGGTACAGAATTTATCACAGCCAAACATGATGCGAACAAAAGCTTGGAAAGAATTAGGCCGCATCGCAGTTTCTCTGGATGGGTCGTAACTTTCGAAGCTGCGTTCAACTTCATCCTTGGAAGCATCAGATCTACCGAGGCTGAGAGCCAGTTGAGGCTTGCCCGATGATTTTGCATCTTCGATAAGTTCCGCAATCCTGCCCAACTGACCTGTACCACAAACGACATCAACATGGGGAGCCCTGCGAAGAATCAACTCCTGATCTTTTTGAGCCATGCACCCCAGCACGCCAAGGATCTTGTGCGGGTTTTCATCCATATGAATCCTGATCCGACCCAAGGCACTGTAAATTTTATCTTCCGCATGCTGACGAACACTACAAGTATTAAAGAGAATCACATCAGCATCAGTGGCCTCAGTTGCAAGCTCGTACCCCTGTTTTTTCAAAGTACCAACAACAATTTCGCTATCCAGAACATTCATCTGGCAGCCGACGGTTTCGATGAAAAGTTTCTTAGCCATGGATACGTTTAAACCTGCTCGAAAAGTAAAGGAGTATAAGAATAGTATACTAAACCCCGGGCAAAGGTTTAAGCCCTCGTAAGAGAGTCGCCCGAAAACCAGTGCCTTCCCCTCAGAAATTCAGCAGCAGCCATCTTACGCTTGCCCGCAGGTTGAACCTCAAGGACATTCAAAATCGTGCGGTTTCCTGCAGCCACCTGCATCATGTTTAAATCTTTTGAAGGTTCAAGAATACTTCCAGGAGGCAAAGAGGTAGTGGCTTCAAGTTCAGGAGTAGCTTTTAAAATCATAATCCGAACGGGGGGTTGCTCTGTCCGTTGCCACAAAGTAAAAGCCGTGGGCCAAGGCTGCATTGCCCGAATATGAGCACTAATTTGCAAGGCATTAAGATCCCAGTTGATATTGCCATGCTCTTTACGAAGCTTGGGCGCCTTGGTCGCAAGAGAAATATCCTGCGGAAGACCTTGGATAGGTCCGGCCTCCATTTTTTTAATAACCTCAAGGGCGATAGTTGCGCCCATAATAGAAAGCCTGGCCTCAAGATCCCCAGCGGTTTCTTCAGGGGAAACCGGGGTGACAACCGTTGCTAGAATATTCCCACCATCAAGTGTGGGTGTCATCTGGATAATGGAAACGCCTGTTTCTTTTTCGCAGTTTGCAATAGTCCATTGAACAGGAGCAGCCCCTCGGTATTTGGGAAGCAAAGAAGCATGAACATTAATACCCCCAAGAGTAGGAACTACAAGCACTTCTGGGGAAAGAATTTGGCCATATGCAGCAACGACGAAAAGATCAGGGCGAAGATCATGAAGAATTGCGAGCCCTTCGTCAGAGTTGATTTTAAAAGGTTGAAAGACAGGGATATGGTGCTGAAGGGCGATGCTTTTCATCCCTTTGCCAACCTGCCTGGTGGAAGCTTTTTCTTCGCCGATGGCACGATCGGGCTGGGTGAAAAGTGCAACAACATTTTTTTTGTTGAGCAATAAAGATTCAAAAGTGGGCTCGGAAAAAATACCAGTGCCCATCATGACAATTCGCATGAATCAAACCCCCAGAGAAATCAAGATTCGGATAAGAGTGAATCGATGAGAGCTTTGATCTCGGTCTCGGGAGGAATTTCGCCTCGCTGCTGTGCATACTTGAACTCTTCTTCAAGTTCTTTGAGAGCGCAGCGGGAAGCAAGTTTGCCGATAATACCAAGCTTATCAACAAAAAGAACGCCATTAAGATGATCAATTTCATGCTGCCAAGCTCTAGAAGCAAGATCGGAAGCAACCACTTCCACCTTTTCCCCAAGGAGATTGTAGGCGTGTATCTTTACAGTTTTAGCTCTGCGAACTTTTTGAAACAAACCAGGAAAGCTAAGGCAACCTTCCTCGCCATCCATGGTGCCCTTGCGCTCAACCAAGGTGGGGTTGATGTAAACAAATTCATGTTCTTTTTTTTCAGGATCGCCTGAAACATTCATCACTAATAATTGAAAAGGAAGTGCAACCTGAGTTGCAGCAAGCCCAAGCCCCTTGGCTTCATACATGAGATCAAACATTTCTCCGATCTGAAGTTTGACCTTCTTATCGATCGAAGAAATCTGCTTGGCCTGACAACGCAAAGCGGGGTGTGGGTAGTGAACAATTTTCATCGTAACGAGCCTTGAAAAAATACTGGGGGTCTTGAATCATTATAAGGCGAAACTAATAAAAGCCTAATGATCAGGAAGGTTCTTTCGAGGATTTCTTGATTTTATCAAATTTCGAAAGTGCATCATAACAAGCATATTTATAAATTTCACTAATGGTTGGATAGTTATAGCAGGTATCAATAAATACATCGACGCCGCCACCCATCACCATAACCGTGAGACCAATATGAACAATTTCGGTAGCCCCTTCTCCGATGACATGAACACCAAGAAGTTTTTTAGTATCCTGATGAAAAAGCAATTTAAGGAAACCTTCGGTATCACCAATGATTTGCCCCCTAGCATTGTTGGCATAACTAGCCTTGCCTGAAACATAAGGGATTTGAGCTTCGTCAAGCTGCTCTTCCGACTGCCCAGCAGAGGAACATTCAGGGATGGTGTACAAACCACTTGGAAGAAGCGAAGGGAAGTGCACCGATTGCTTAAGTTCAAAAGCATGATAAACAGCAATACGACCCTGAGCCATTGCGGTAGAAGCGAGGGAAGGGTTACCAATAACATCGCCAGCTGCATAAATATGGGGTTGCTTGGTTTGGAAGTGTTCGTTGACTAGAATATGGCCGCGAGAATTGGTGGTAACACCAACATTTTCAAGACCAATAGAACCGGTTTGCCCGGATCTTCCAGAAGAAACCAAAACCGCATCGGTCTGAATAGTTTCGCCCGATTCTAGTTCGACCTCAACGATTTTACCGCACTCAATTTTTATTACCGAATCACCCATGAAGAATTTGATGCCTGCGGATTCCATTCGTGATTTCAAAGAGCTAGAAATTTCACTATCCATCCCCCCAACAATCTTCTCGGATTTTTCCACCACGCAAACACGAACCCCTAAAGCAGCAAACATACATGCATATTCGCAACCAATAACACCACCGCCAATAACCAACATGCTTTCAGGAATAACATCAAGGGTTAAGATCGTGTCGGAATCAAGAATCCTCGGATCGTGAAAAGGAAAATTCTTGGGCCTAAAAGGATAAGAACCTGTTGCAATGAGAAACCGATCCGCCTTCAATTGAATCTCAGGGCAACGATCAGGCTTTACAAGTACAGTTTCCGAATCACTAAAAGAAGACATGCCACGGAATACAGTGATACCATGCCTGGCGAGATTTTCGCGAATGCGCTGGCGTTCATTATCGGTAACAAAGCGTTCATGCGCCATGAAATCACTGATATGAATGTTTTTCATCATATCAACCTGAAACCCAAACAGTTTTCTTTGCTTAAAACCCGAGAGGTAAAGGGCCGATTCCCGCAAAGTTTTAGAAGGCAGGGTGCCAGTGTTAGCAGCAGCACCGCCGAGCACATTTTCTTTTTCTATAAGCGCAACTTTTTTACCGAAGTACGCAGCAGCAGCAGCACCCTTTTCCCCTGCAGGCCCAGAGCCGAGTACTACCAAATCAAACTTTTCAACACTCATTATTTTCTTTTCCAACCATCAAGGCTTTAATTTTTAATGGATTCAACTTTTTTAATCAGCTCTGCACCACTCATACGATGTGCAGCATCATGAGGACAAGCGTAAACACAACTAGGCTGTCCATCAACGGATTCGCAAAGGTCGCACATGGTTGCTTTTTGCTGAACAACCGCGACTTTATAACCTGGTCTGGTAATATCATCGATCTTTTCATTGGTCTCGAAAGGCTGCATGTTGATATTGCCATAAGGGCAATTTTGGGCGCATTTCCCACAACCGATGCACCAGTTTTCGATAGTCATTTCGCGTTTTTTGCCACGGTGAATTGCATCAACCGGGCACCCAACCATGCAATAAGGATCAAGACAAGATCTGCAGGAACTTGCAACGAGGAAATTTTCGAACCGAAGGCCTTCACGAACCAATCTAGTCACCCCTTGATGTGTATCAGAGCAAGCTTTGGTACATTCATCACAGCGAGTGCATTTTTCCAGATCCAGTACCAATAAACTACGGGCCTCCATTAAACCTTGCTTAAGAAAATCATTAAGGTTGTTGCTTTCAACTTTAGCTACTTGCCTTTGAATTTCGGTAATTCTTTCCAAAGCAATTGCGACCATCTTTTCACGAATTTTCGGGAAGTTCTGAAGAATGAGTTTAAAATCTTCACCACTGATGCTGACAAGATCCACATGGTCCAAAGCAGTCGCACTGGCAGTTCGACCTTGGGAAAGCAGTTTGCCTCTCAATTCCGCAAGATGCCCCATGAGTGCGATTTCGCCAACCATACCACCCGGGCCGGTATAATTAATCACATGATCGCCACCTGGTTGCTTGAGCCAGATTTTGACAAAACCAATGCGCACTAAGTAGAAATTATCTTCCGCATCACCCTGCCTGAAAAGAACATCACCCGGATTCAAGCGAACGAGATTCGCCTTCTCTCGCACGAGATCAACAAACTTTTCAAAATCCTTATCATCAGTAAACTGCTCAGCAAACAAAGAGATGCTGCGCAAATGGGTGCTGATAGATCTTTTATTATAAACGGCATCAAGAATGGCCTTGCTCTCTTTATTTCGTTGCAGAATGTAAAGCACATTCCTTCGGATTTCAAGAAGGCTTACATCTGTCTTGGCACGAACAGTAGCAGACCTTGGATAATTATTCATGCAAGTCATTTCGCCAAACAAAACATCTTCCTTGGTCAACTGAGCGATGGGGTTGCTGGTGTTAAGGCTAACCGGAGCATCAATTGAAATATAGCGGGCTTTTTTCTCTTCGTCCCTTGAAGCGGTGGAGAGCGTCGTGGTGAACTTTTTGATCAAACCAAGAAACCCACTCGATTGCGTGTTCTTAACATGATTCAAAGGGCTTTTTAAAAACACATCAACCACACCCTCTTCAATAATGAATGCGGTCGAGCCAGATTCACCTTCATTACAGATGATTTCGCCCTGCTTGAATTTCCTTCGTATAACCGATCCTTGATTCCATTCCATAAAGGGCTTACTGATGCCCTTAAAAAGTTCATGCGTAAATAGATCGTCCAACGAAACAGGCAATGCCCCGGGTTCAGCAGCAAGATTAGAACCTACAAGTTTCTTATTCGTAAGCGCACCCGTAGGGCAGGAAGCCATACATTCGCCACACGATACACACGAAGAATTCCCCATCGGATCATTAAGATCGAATGAAATCCTAGCCTTGAAACCTTTGTTCATTCTGCCAAGCACTTCATTATGGCGAACTTCATTACATGCCCTGACACAGCGATCGCAAAGAATACAGGCATTATGATCAACCGAAATAATCATCGAACTATCATCGGTACCACGATCGTGAGGGTTTTTAGGAAATCGGGAAGCATGGGGATCCATGCCAAGTTTTTTGGCAATGGTGCGAAGCTCATTGTCGCCATATTCCCTGTTTACTACACGCGGAACTTCATTATCAACCAGAAGAAGTTCGGTAAGAATCTTAACGGAGTTTTTAACTTTATCGCTGGTGGCGCCTGTGGAAACTTTCATGCCATCTTCAACGGGTCGATGGCAGGCAGCAACAAGGGTACGAGCCCCAATATCAACGGCACAAAACCTGCATACTGCAACGGGTTCCATGTGTTCGCGATGACAAAGAATGGGAATGAAAACTCCCGCTTTCTGTGCAGCATCTAAAATGGTGGTCAGCTTAGGTTTCAATTCGCCGGTAATCGGATTCTTAGAAAGCGTGGCACGGGCGATCTCCACCTCTTTGCCATCAATTGTAATTTTGATGGGAGGCGCCTTTAATAAATCCGAGGCAATGCGGTCGAGTTCTACAACCCTGCCATCCACCACCATAGGGAACAATTCTTCAGCTACATTCATCGCCAACCTCCAAGGCCGCAAGGGCCCCAATCTTTAAAATCAAACTTGTTTCAAATAGTTTTCAACTTCTTCAGGGAAGAACTTCAACAGACTGGTGATTGGATTAGAGGCCACCTGCCCCAACCCACAAATCGAGGTTATCCCCATCGTCTCACCCAGTTCATTAATAAGCCCAAGCTCTTTACGGCCAGACTTACCTTCCATCAAATTCGTGATTATATCCACCAACTTTTGTGAACCGGTTCTGCAAGGAACACATTTCCCACACGATTCATTTCGGTAAAAAGAAACACAGTTCAATGCATTGTCAAGCATATCTCTGCGATCATCATAGACGATAAAAGCAGCACCCAACATGCCGCCCATCTGCCCCACCGTGTTAAGATCCAAAGGTAATTCGAGGATATCGTAGAACTTGGCTCCCGCAGGAACTTTATCTTGAACGAATTTAGCAGGCAACTTTTCGACAGGAACCTTTGCAGGTAAAAATCCACCCGAAGGCCCTGAGGTTGCGATAGCTTTAAGCGTGTGCCCCTGCAACATCCCACCCGCTGTCTCAAAAATCAATTCTTTAACGGTCTGGCCAAAAGGCACTTCGTAAACGCCAGGCTTTTGTACATCGCCACTGATCGAAACAATGCGCATCCCGGTCGCTCCACGGATACCCTTATCGCGATACCATTCTCCGCCATTGAGTGCTATTCCCGGAATCCAAGAAAGTGTTTCAACATTATTGATGACAGTAGGTTTACCAAACAACCCTTCAAAAACAGGGAAAGGTGGCTTATTCCTAGGTTCGCCACGCTTGTCTTCGATGGCTTCTAAAAGCGCACTTTCCTCACCCTGCACATAGCCACCCGGGCTGATGAAAAGCTCGAGCATGAACTTTTTTCCAGTGCCCAATACATTTTTACCTATCACACCTAAACCTGCTGCAGTGATTAAAGCCTCTTTGAGTACTTTGACTTCATCGATGTATTCATGGCGAATGTAGAGGTAACCCTTTTCGGCACCAGTAATGAGAGCAGCTAAAACCATACCTTCAATCACAAGGTAAGGTGCCCTGCGCATGAGTTCGCGATCTTTGAAAGTTCCTGGTTCGCTTTCATCCGCATTGCAAACAATGTATTTTACATTTCCAGGAGCGCCCTTTACCGCAGACCATTTACGAAAGGTGGGGAATCCCGCACCTCCCATGCCTCGAAGCACCGAGACTTCCATCTTTTTCAGCAACGCTGCATGATCCATGCCCCCAGTAACAAACTGTTTCACAGCCTCATAAGGCTCGCCAGTCTGATAGGGATTAATTTGAAAAGGAAGGGTGGTATTATCCAAATGCTGATGGGGAAGCTCTTCATTCGCAGCAGCTTTTCTGGCCAACTCTGATAAGCTCTTAAGATCCATACCACGATAAACATGATGATCGTTGATCAAGGCAGCTACGGTAGCATCGCACTGCCCTAGGCAGGAAACACCACAAACTTCGATTTTCCCGGGCCCAAGTTCTCTCGAAAGATTCTCGAGCCCTTGGGTGATTTCTGGTGCGCCATGAATATGGCACGCCATATCTCTGCAAACTTTAATGCTTGCGCCTTTAGGTGGCTCCAACTTGTACAGCGGATAAAAGCTTGCCACTTCATGAATACGATGCAAGGGAACGCCCGTGCGCTTAGAAAGCAAATGCATTTCATCATGTGACAAATAGCCACATCGATCCTGAATTTCTTTTAATGCCTGAACTAACATATCTTTCTCCCAAAGCCTGTCACAATTACAGTGTGCTTAATACATCCCATTAAGGAATTGGTTTTTGCATCTGCTCAATGGTCCGAAGTATTTTCGGATCCCAAGCAGCAGCACCCACACCCTGGAATGGTTGATCTCCATGATGATAGTTATGGCATTCCACACAATCATGATTAACCCCGGCTTGCGCCACCCCTGCAACAAATTTGGCAGGCGCATGACAACTTCTGCAGTTATCAATTCCAGGAAGTAAAATATCATTCTTCGTAACTGAGTTATTTGCTGCACCATGGCATGAAGCGCAATCCATGAACCTATGCGCAGAATGATCGAACTTGGCATGAGGCATCCAAAGCGAAGGGATGGAAGGCCAAACAATCTTAGCAGGATCGCCTACTCTCGAATCTTTAAACCATTGAAATGCTTTACTATCAGGGTCTAAGCCCGTTTGGATCAGTTTTGGAATCTGGGTGAAACCTGGGTTCGTACTCTTAGTATCACCTTTTTCGTAATGGCATTCGCCACAGGTTTTCTTGCCTAAAAACAGATTGTTCATTGCGACAGAAACCTTGGCATCAACTTGCTTCTTCACCGATTCAACCACGGGAGCCAAGGGGTTCTTTCCTGGAACGGGCACAGGCAATACTTCTCTTGGTTTCGAAAACTCCTTGGTTTCAAGCACCAATTGCTTCGAGTAAAAACCTTCCAAGTAAGAACGTATTTCTTCAGGTTGATATCGATGGGGTACAGATTCGTTTTTGTTCGAATCATCAAAGGAAAGAGGATGGCAAGCTTTGCAATGCACATCATAAACAATCGGTTGATACACCCCGCCTTTAGATCTTTCGGCATGAACCGATTTAGGCATGTTGGCAAATGTACCAGGAGAAGGGTTGGCATCTGCGGACTCAAGGTTATGGCAAGCCTTGCAATCAAGGGCGATAGCAGTCTTTAAATCCATACCCTTCTGATACCCAAACCTCTCTCGTTCAAGCTCTGGAATATCTGAGTAAGTCCAAGGTTTGCCCTTAGGGTCACGTGATACACCAGGGGTCAGATGCAACTTGTGATTGAATTTAACGGTGCCTGGATCGGTCATTTTCTCAGCCAACAATCTGAAATCAGGGTGCCCCTGCGAGGCGGTTGCAAACGAGGTTATCTTCGGCGCATATTTTGGAGTGGTACCTGCTGTAAGATGCCCCTGCATATTAGTATGACACGAAATACAATCAGAATCGGGCAGGCGCACAATGCTTGCATCTAAACCACGATGTTCACGATGGCAACCACCACAACTAGGGGTTGATTCAAGCTTTTGATTGGAATGATGAACTGGTGCAACATGGCAACTTTCGCAGCGTGCATCACCTAAAAGATTCTTCCCTGCTTCGTGGCCTTGCCATTTCATGGTGAAACTATTTTTGCTGATGGGTTCAAAATCGACATGGCAGACGGTGCAATTATCATTCCAGGAAGCGTGAAACTTAGTCACTTGGCCTCTGGAAAATGCAGCCTGACCTTTTTCACCCTGCGCATATACCAACGCCATCCAACCAACCGCCCCCAATAAACAAATGAGAGCAAAGGTCGACTTGGTACGATCCAGGTAGGTCGACTTTTTGTAATAGTCGAGCTGGATTCTTGTAGCGCGCTGTTTTCCGCTTTCTTGGAAAGCCATGGATCCCTCTCGATTTACCAGTATTTCATAGCAACAAATATATGTACAAACATCAACACAATCAAAGCTACCGAAAGGGGCAAATGTACCCATAACCAACTATGAAGCCAGAACTGAATTTTCGCCTGAGTAATAATTTGCCTGCGTTGATTGCAAAGATCTTCCAAAACTGAAACCACTTCATGGGCTGCGGGAGGCAACTTTGTACGCAAGGAATTAAACATCGAATGAGCCCGGGCAGGATTTTGCAAAGGCGACTTAGCCATCTCGCCATTCTTTAAAAACCCATAAATATGCTCGTTGAAAAAATCATACAACGGCTTACTATCAGGCACGCTCTCCAGCAAACTGGAAGTTACTACCATCCGGCCCTGAATTGCGCCTGTACTACGAACCGCCCCCACTACCAAATGGCCATTATCTAAATAATTATCTGAGTTATCGGTGTCAGAAGTGATGTTGCAAACAGATCGAACCAAGCGTGAAGCTTCTGCAGCCATCAATTCTGAAACATAATCAATTTGCGAAAAAATTGTTTCCGCAGGAACTTCTTTCAACATCTTTTCAGGCAAAAACTGCTGCAATACCAAACCCCAGACTCCACTCGCAATCACTACCAAAAATAAAGTCATCAAGGTGGTGCTTAAAGGCCCACCCCAACGAAAGCCTGTATGAAGAACCAAAAGTGGCACTGCAAGTAATCCGAGCCAAATGTGGGCACGCATCCAAGTTGAAACTTTTCCTATGCGCCAAGATCTCAGCTTTTTTCGAGGCCAGATTAGAAATTCGAATAAACAAATCAGACCACCTATGACACCGAAAGTAAACCCAGGTAAACTGCTACCACTAGGCCATTCTGCATGGCCTACCGAAGCAAAAATGAACCAGACTACAGCCAAGCAAAGCACAACCGAGGAAGCTAGAACCCAAGGGTAATGTTCTGCAAAGTTTGATTTGCGTATTAACACTGATTTTTAATCCTTCACTCAATAAAACTCAGGCAAAAAGAATTAATCTTAATATATCGAATATTTTCTACCACCCTACCATAAAATTGACTAAAAATATAATAACTGTCAATACTGTAGAAATTTTGAGTTTTCAGTTTTCAGAGAAAAATATTAATAGAAACACCTTTTATGAACACTTTAAATTTAATACCCCTAAATTTGATTAAAACATTCAGCTTTTGTATGCTGTTTTGGGCTTTTTCGTTCTTTTTAACAAGCCAAGACTCTTTCTCTCAGGAAAAAAACACCTCTTCTATTAACTCACCCCTTTCAGACGGTAAACACCCCCCCATCGCCACATCCTCTTCATGTTCTGGTAGGGGCTGTCATGGTGGATCTGAGCCCGTTTTAGGCCAAATAGTTCAGCAAAATGAATTTTCAAGCTGGATAGCCCATGATAAACACTCAAAAGCCTACGAATCACTGCTTTCAGATCGGGCTAAAACCATGGCTACAAATCTGGGAATCCCAGCAGCCCACAAAGACCTTCGCTGCTTGGCCTGCCATACAACCCCGCAAATTGCCCAAGAACAATCTAAATTAGATTATCCATTAGATTTAGGGGTTGGTTGCGAATCATGTCATGGCTCCGCCTCACCAAAATGGTTAGGAATTCATACCACCGAAGCTTGGAAAAACACACCACCTGCTGCTAAGAAAGCACTTTATGATAACGAAGGCGTGAACTATTTGGGAAATGCCGTGGTGCAAGCACAGATTTGCATGGGTTGCCATGTGGGAGCACCTGCAAACCCCATAACCGGAATACCCGCCCGCGATGCAAACCATGACATTATGGCTGCGGGCCACCCAAGGCTAACCTTCGAAGCATTATCCTACCAAGAAAATATGCCCCCTCATTGGAACCAAAAAAAATACGACTCCAATACCGATCGCGATTTAGAAATATGGGTAACAGGACAATTAGCGGGTTTATCTTCAAGCATTGAGTTGTCTTCGCATCGCGCAGAGCTTGCTCTTAATAATCAGGGTGTCTGGCCTGAATTCGCAGAATCGTCCTGCCTTTCCTGTCATGCTGATTTTCAACAACCCACCTGGCGTGACAAAAAGAATTATTACGAAGGCAGAAAACCAGGCTCACTTCCCTACGACTCTTGGACTGGAGTTTTACTTTCAGAAGCCCTATTGATTTCTGGCCAAGACAAGCAAATTACTAGCCTCTATTCTGATTTTGTGAAAACTAAAAATAGTTTTAAAACCAGCCCGAAACAAGCCAAGGCTGCTGCTGATACGCTGCTTAGTCAACTTGCCAACATTCAAAAAGAGCTTGTTATCAAAGGTATTAATCCCCCAAAAGAATGGCGTACCCTTTTGCTTGATCAGCTTTCCAAGCATAATCTGGAAACTGCAACTTGGAATGAATCCACACAGATAACCTTGGCGCTTTCCATGCTCAGTTCCAAAAAGCCAGAACAAGCTACCTTGCAAAACCTATGGGAAAACCTTGCATATCCCTCGGGTTACGAAAGTCCTAAAGGCTACAGCCCAAACCCCAAATCACTTGAAGGCGTATTGCAAAAATTAAAAAGCTCGAAGTGATAAAATCTATCCGCCTGCATCAGCTGAGATAATCAAAAGTTGCTGCCCTTCTAAAAGAATCGTATCTGGATCATTTAAAAAATAGTCCCCATTTAGGGAATAAAGCACATGGCTTTTCCCTGAAGGAGAGGGCAAGAATTCTTGTGAAAGCTTTGGGAATCGATTCTTTAAATTATTAATGATCGAAGATAAAGAGCCAGCGGGTGCTTTGCAAAAAGGAACACCCGCTTTTAGTTTAGGAATACCAAGAAATTCCACGGTGATAAAGCCCGGGGTAATTTCTGGATTAACCATAAGTGATTACGATTCCGGATTGTTGCCTAGGTCTGCAAGCGGAGCAACCAAATTAAGCAAGGTACCAATCTGGGCAAGCCGCATCCCATACCGATCAAGAAACTCTTGCAGGCCGAATTCATTGTCGATGCAATCGGAATCATCAGAAATCCGCTCGACAATATCATAGATCATTTTGCCATAGGCTTTTTCCAAATGAGGCAAAGCATTTTTGCTCATATCTGGAAGGCCGGGGAAATCATCAGGCCAGCGAGATATGAAGGATTTCCAACGGGCTGCGTGATCATGAGCAGCAAGTGCTGCCCGCTGATGGTTCAGCATTTCTTTTTGAATATCAAGAATCTGCTTAAGGATTTCTGAAAGTTCGTTTTGGGGTGCCACTACAGGTGGTGATTCAATGTTGCCTGGGGTTACGCCACCGCCCATTTCAACAGGATAGTTCATATTAGGTTCCAAGTAAAATCACCCAAGTTAAAATAATATTCAAAGCAAAGTTCTTCCACTAAATAATAACGCCCCTTGCCCTAACTTGGAAGCTTTCAATGCACTAAATAATCAAAATATTAAAAATAACAAATTTAAAGGAAGCAAGGCTAATAGGTATAGGGGAGATCGAGATCAAAGCTTTCAGCTTTATGAAAAAGGCCAGTTCCAGGATTAAAAGATCGACATTCAACCCCGAGTTTGCCATGCAGGATAGAGTAGCGGGAGTAAGACCATTTTCCATTCTGTGTGGCACTACCAGCACATAAAACCGGGAATGGAACATCAGAACTTGTGGGATGATAAAACTGGTCATGTCGATGGCCATGAAGCCAAAGTGAAACCTTGCCCTTTGCAGCAACATTCAGAAGGGAATCAAGATCGCGAAGAGCGCGAATTTTTCGTTCTTTCTGGCCACTTGCAATTTTGACTGGGTAATGTGTCACAAGAATTCTACGGCTGTCATCAAGTTGATCGAACAACATTTTCAAGCGCTGCAACTGATCACTACCCACACAACCCCGGGCATCCCAAGGCAGACGATTGGGCGTCGAAGAATTCACCGCAACAACCCAAATATTGCCAATTTTTTGAGCAAAGGGGTAAACATGATCACCTATGCGCTCACCTTTTTGCCAAGAGGAGAAATGGTTTTCAAAATGATTTTGAGCTGCACAGGAGGCAGTTTGATAATCATGATTACCAGGCACAGCAAGCCCAGGAAGCGCATCAGGGCCATTCAGACCCAGAAGTTCTGCAGCTTTGGCCATCTCTTCTTCAAAACCTAAAGCCGTGGCGTCACCCGAAAATACAATGCTGTCTAAATTGTGAGACTTGATATCTTTCATCAAGGCACTGAGAATTTCGTTGGTGTTACGAAAGCGGAACCCCCTGCCAAAAATCTTAAGGTTAATCCAGCCTGTAAAGCGCTTGCTAAATAGATCACTTTTTGTCCATGCACTGTTTGCAGTGACATGAATATCACTTAAATGCGCCAGAAATACGGGCCTGTTTTGGCCATCGCATGGTCTTGATAAGGGGGTGTCAACCAAAGTAGTATCATCCTTAACAAAGCTCAGGTTCAAGGTTTTTTATCTCCACCCTCGTACTGTTGTTTTAAATCCCACTGCGCCTTGGCTTCATCAGCAAACCCATTTAAGCGAAAAGTCCGCATGGATCGCTCTGAAACCTTTTCCTGTTTTGCACCTTGGGGTTTATCAAGGTCGTATTTGAATATTACAGCAACCTTTTCATCAATGGCCAAGAAAAGATGAATAGTTTCTGAAGAAGAATTCGTGAAGTAATATTGATCTGTTTTCAGATCATCTTTGATTTTTATTTTTTTATCATCATCCTTCTTCTTTTGAGCCTTGGCTTCGAAGTGCTCGAGCACCCCTTCCGCAAAAACACCTCCCTCGGTTTCATCAGAAAAAGCCAGAAATACATCGCGCGGAACCACCGTGCTTCCCTTCTGCTTGCCATACTTAAACATCACCATCCCCTTCCCTCTAACAAAATCCGGATAAGGGCGGGAATAATTTTCCCGGGGTAGGCGCAAGAAGGTAGGTTTGGTAATTACAGTCCCATTTCCATCCTTAGGAGCAGGGATTTCAACAGGGTAGCCCAACAATTTGTCTGCTTCATCTGCTTCTGCAACAAAATTAATGGTTTGATTGGCTTGCTCTTCGTATTCTGCGGTGCCACAACCCAAAATAAGAATACAAAGGCAGAAAGTTAAGCTCGTCTTTTTTAAAATTGAAGATTGGGCAGTCATACAATAACTCTTAATAAAAGCTTAAATGCGCCAGCAAACATTGCTAGTTAAGATTATCATATCAGCATTATAGAGGTAGTAGACTGATAAAAGGGGGATGAAAGATGATTCAGTTTGATTTTAAAGACAAAGTTGTACTGGTAACAGGGGCTAGCAGGGGTATGGGGGCCCAGATTTTAAGACAATTTGTAAATGCAGGGGCTCATGGTTTGCTCAATTTTCTGCCAAACGAACAAAATCTCGCAGATGCCAACGCCCTTATCCAAGAATTTCACTCCCAAGGTAAAAAGTGCGACCTCGCTGGTTTTGATGTCAGCCAAGAACTCGAAGTGCAACAACATCTGGAAATGTTAGGGCAGAAGTTTGGCAAATTAGATGTGCTGATCAATAACGCAGGAGTTTTACGCGACAAAACCATCCGAAAAATGACTTCCGAAGATTGGTTTACCGTCATGCGGACCAATCTAGATGGCGTCTTTTTCTGCTGCAAATACGCAGCGCAAATCCTCGCAGAAAAAGGCCGTATTGTTAACATTTCATCCATATCGGGAATCGTTGGCTTTCCCGGGCAGGCCAATTATTCCTCTGCCAAGGCAGGCGTTATTGCCCTCACCAAAGTACTTTCCAAAGAACTCGCATCGCGAAATATCACCGTTAATGCAGTTGCCCCAGGTATGATCGAAACCTCGATGTTAACAGGCGTGCGAGAAGAAGTTTTGCAAGAATACAAAAAACAAATCCCCCTAAAACGCTTTGGACACCCAGAAGAAGTCGCAAACGCTATTTTATTTCTTGCCTCTGAAGAAGCTTCTTACATTACAGGCCAGGTTTTACCCATTACAGGGGGTTGGAACTAACCCAAACACTCCATCTTTGCCGTCTTTGCTTAAAGTTGATCTTTCATCATTTCTTTATTTGCGGTATCGACTTCTCTTAAGACCACTATTGTTTCCCGGAGAAGTTGTGCCATGAGAATAAAACCATTTGTCTTTGATTCGATTTTACGTTGTGCGTTGGTGGGGTTGCCCTCTGCGATGCTTTTGCAGTTTTCCCAAATTCCTGTGAATGCAGCGATCTTGGATTCCAGCGACCCGATCGAAGTTTTAGGTAAAGCATTGCAACTTCCTCACGATGCCTCGGGAAACCGCGATAAAGCTGTTACTGAGGCCAGCATTAAAATCCAGTATCCTGCAGATATTTGGCGGGCTGCCTGCCTTGCAGACTGGCGCGAATTTCACTCCGATGGCTCACCTGCAAAAGCTGATCGCGATGCAAAAAACCTCCTCGTCTCACGATTCCAATCTAAACTCGACACCATCCTAACCACTGCGCCACCCGAGGAGACAGAATCCCTGCTAGAACTCGTTCTTACCATTGCTAAAGAAGAACGCCTAGGGGGCAACTACCGACCCTTTTCTAAAGCTGCTGCTGCTGTTTTTGCCAAAGATTCTCTTAAAGGAACCGTGGCCGAACGAGTTGCAAGAATTAGGGTTTATGGCATGTTGAACCCTGAAACCGCACAAGGGTTGCAGTTGTTCTCCACCCTTCTGGGCGAAAAAGAAATGCGTATTCGAAGAGCCGCTCTCGATGGTATTTCTTATTGGGTTGAAGCCAGCGGGCCCGCAGAAGAATCTAAAGATCAAGGCAATAACGCCCGTAGAAGAACCCAGGCAATTTTATGTGTCAGCACACTGCCTTTGGTGCAAACCGCATTGCAAGATACCGAGCCCGAAGTGCGTAAACGCGCTGCCAACCATGCCCGTATCAGTGGTTATGTTCTTACCTCGATGATTGCAGACCCCCTCGGGAAAACCGTTCTAGGATCCAGCGATCCAGGATTGCCCTCATTCGTAATGGATCGAAAAGCTGCTTATGATCTTGCGGTTGTGCTTGAAAAAACAAGGCCCGCTTTGTTGCGTATGGTAAGAGATACAGATTTGGAAACGCGACTTTCAATCCATCGTGCAATGGAAGAGCTTGCGATGGCTCGCAAAGCATGGAAGAGCCAAACCGCTGCCTACGATATCAAAGATGCACCAGCATTTCCTGTAACCATGAAAGAAATCATCGAAGAGTTATCGAAATCAATATCCGATTCTAATTTCAGAGTACGAAGAACTGCACTGGAAACCTTCGAGCTTCTAGGACCCGAAGGCGCTGCTTTTACCAGCAATATTATAAAAGCGCTGGACGATTCCGACAGGTTTGTACGCTGGACTGCTATAAGAACCTTGGTTGAAATTGGTTCTACTTCAAGCGCACAAGCATTGCCAAAACTCCGAGATTTGCTTCAAGATCCCGATGGCGATGTGCGCAAAGCAGCATCGCTTGCTTTATCCAAGTTGCAAGATAAGTAAGGCTAATCTTTCTTCCAAAGCCTGCCTTTTGTAGACTTATTATCGGGCTTCTTCTTTTTAGGAGGAGCCTTTGCTTTTGTTTCTTTCTCAGGCGGGGCCTTTTTAATAACGCCTTTTTTGGGACCACCTATTTTCGGAGGCGGGCCTTTACGCCCAGCTATCTTGGGCAGCAAACTCGTTTCACCTACATCTTCACCTACATCTTCACCTACGTCTTCCGATACATCATCCAAGCCTTGATTCTCATAAGCTGATTTTGAGAATCTTGCTTTTTTCACAGGCTCGATTGCGAATTTTTCTTCTACTACAACATCATCCTCAAACTTGTCGCCTGGCCCCAAGCGCGATTCTTTTCCTCGCATCACCAAGCGAATTGGTACATCGTTAAATGCCAATTTATCTCTGATATTCTTCAGTAAATAGCGCAGGTAGGGTGGATCAAAAAGGTCGGACTTATTCGTAAACAACACCACCGTGGGCGGGTTCGCATCCACCTGGCTTGCAAAAAATATTCTGGGCGTGCGATTCTGCCTGATAGGCGGGGGAATATCTTGAAATGCTTGAACCACAACATTGGTAATATCTGCGGTGCTAACCCGCTGGCACGCTTGTTTAAATAGAGTTTGCGCCAAATTTAAAACAGGGTAAACATTCTTACCAGTCTTTGCGGTAACAAATGCAATGGGAACGAAATCTAAACTGGGGAATGTTTTTCGCACATATTCCGCCATCTTTCCCGTCTCAATTCCCTTCTCGATCACCAGATCCCACTTGTTGATCACAAAAACCGCAGGCTTGTGATACATCAGAATGTATTCTGCAAGCTGCTTATCCACCCTGCTGATTTTAAATTGGGGATCCATGAACAATAACACCACATCCGCCCTGCGTATCGAACGCTCTGCACGCGCAATCGAATAAAACTCGATATCACCCTTGATCGATCTCTTCTTGCGTACGCCCGCAGTATCAATTGCAATGAATGTTTGATTATCGCGCTCAAACCGAACATCCACACTATCCCGGGTCGTACCTGCAACTTCGCTGGCAATAACCCGGTCTTCTTGCGCAAGCGCATTTATAAAAGTACTTTTTCCCGTATTTCTTCGCCCAACAATTGCTATCTTCAGCGGTTCATGCTCTGGAGGCGCAAAGGTATCTCCGCCCTTTGGCAACAACCTTAATATCCATCTTAAAACTTCTTCTTTATGCCTTTTCTGCATCGCACTTACGCAGATCATCTCGGGAAACCCGAGCTGAAAGAAATCATTCGCCTGCATATCCAGGCCTTCGTGATCACATTTGTTAACTAACAACAACACCGGCTTGCCATAGGTTCTTAAGGTTGCAGCTACCTTCAAGTCGGCATGCAACAAACCACTGCGTACATCTACTAAAAACAGAATTATGCACGCTTGCTTAAGAGCTTCTGCAATCTGCCCTTCGATATAATTGGTGAGGTTATCGACATCGTGGTTGCCCATGCCACCCGTGTCGACCAGTTCAAAATAGCGTTCATCCGCTTCTATTAAGCATTTGATGCGATCGCGGGTAACCCCTGCTGTCGGATCGACTATAGATATGCGTTTGCCCGCAAGCCAATTGAAAAAGGATGACTTGCCAACATTGGGCCTGCCCACGATTGCAACCGAAGGAAAAGCCAAGGGAATCTCCTGAAAAAAAAGGTTATGATTCTATTCTAGTTACTATTGGCTAGAAATACATACCTTAAATATTCTTCGGCCCCTATTGCCAGACGGTATAATCCGAACTCATGGAAAGTCCCAGACCTTGATATGAACCCCAAATGAGGCCTTATTCCTTGTCAAAAAAGACGGTT
>CAMDHK010000042.1 GCA_945897965.1 Candidatus Kuenenia stuttgartensis
AGCATGGAAGATATTCATTCCCACATTGAATCTGCTTTGATAAAGAAGCTGGGAGATGTGGGGCGGAAGTTGCATACTGCCCGCAGTCGTAATGATCAGGTTGTTACCGATGTGAAAATGTGGGTTCGAGAAGCGATAGCGCAATTGCAGTTGAAAATCCGCACACTTCAGCAGGCTTTTTTAGAGTCTGCGAAAGAAAACAACGAAGTGGTACTTCCGGGCTATACTCATTTGCAGCGCGCGCAGCCCGTGTTGGCTTCGCACTATTTCCTTGCTTATATTGAAAAGCTGCAACGAGATTCAGATCGGTTGGCGGATTGCAGGAAGCGGGTGAATGTGCTTCCTCTTGGTGCTGCAGCGCTTGCAGGAACTTCGTTGCCGATTAATCGCGACCGAGTTGCGCAACTGCTTGGGTTTGATAGCGTTGCTGCAAATAGTCTAGATGTTTCATCAGATCGGGATTTCTTGGTTGAATTTCTCGGGTGCTTGGTTCAGATTGCGTTGCATCTAGGGGGCTGGTCCGAAGAGTGGATATTATGGTCCACCACAGAGTTTAATTTTATCGATCTGCCCGACTCTTTTTGCACGGGCTCAAGCATTATGCCTCACAAGAAGAATCCAGATGTATTGGAATTGATGCGAGGCAAAACTGCGAGGGTGATTGCAAGCCTTACGCACTTGATGATTCTTGTGAAGGGTTTACCGTTGGCTTACAACCGTGATCTTCAAGAAGATAAAGTCGCCCTATTCGATGCATTCGATACGGTTGCTGCATCGTTGGATTTGGCAGCACCTCTGGTTTTTGGAACCAAGTTCAGGCACGAAAGCATCAAGGCAAGGCTGGAAGATGGATTTCTTGATGCAACCACATTAATGGAATATTTGATACAACAGGACATCCCAATGCGATCCGCCCATGAGGCAGTTGGCAAACTGGTGCGTCTGTGTGAACAGAAACGGTGCAAGCTGGCGGATTTATCCAAAGAACAATACGAAGAAGTCCGCACGGGGCTTTCTAGCGGGGTATATAACATCTTAGGAGTATCTCGTGCCTTGCGAGCGTTTCGGTCTTTTGGATCTACTGCGCCAGAACAGGTCGATTCACAAATTAAATTGTGGGTAGACCGCCTATCCTGATAAAATAGGCTTTGGCGATCCAGCAGTTTGTAACGCTGAGATTATTCCAAGGCTTTTTTTACCGGGGTAGATATTACATGGATCATTTTGCTTATCGAAGTCGTTCCCTTTATTGCGAAAATATTCCAGTTGCTCAACTTGCTGAGCGCTATGGAACTCCGCTTTATATCTACAGTAAAGCCACGCTTGTTCATCACCTTCATCAAATCCAAGAAGCTTTCAAAGAAGTTGAGCCTCTGATTTGTTATTCCGTAAAAACCAATGGCAATGTTGCGCTTTGCAAAGTGATGGCGGAACACGGTTCTGGTTTTGATGTCACCAGTGGTGGGGAATTGCATCGTGCATTGCTTGCGGGTGGCAAGGGAGAAAAAATTGTTTTTGCTGGTGTGGGTAAGACCGATGCGGAATTCCGCTACGCCCTTGATAACAATGTCTCGCTTTTTAATGTTGAAAGTGAGCAGGAATTGCATGCCTTGGGTCATGTTGCAAAATCAATGGGGAAGGTCGCATCTGTAGCATTAAGGGTGAACCCCGATCTACCGCCAAAGACCCATGCTAAGACTGATACCAGTGTGAAGGGCGTTAAATTTGGTCTGGATATTGAAACAGTATTAGATGTTGCCAAGGGGATTCTTGGAAACCCAGGGGTCAAGGTGATTGGCCTGCACATGCATTTGGGATCTCCGATTCTTTCGGCTGAACCCTATCGCATGGGTGTAGCCAAGGCTTTAGATTTGATTGCCAGATTGCGCGAGCAAGGGCACCCAATAAGTGTGATGAACATGGGTGGTGGTTTTGGGATTCATTACCGTAAGCAGGAAGCCCAGCCCGCAAAGGCATTTGCTGAAGTAATTGTTCCTGCAGTAAAACAAGCGAAATGCAAGTTGGTGTTGGAACCCGGTCGCTTTGTTGTTGGGAATGCAGGGCTTTTGTTAAGCCGAGTGATTTACACCAAAGAATCTGGTGGCAAGCATTTTATTATTCAAGATGCTGCAATGAATGATCTTATTAGGCCGACTCTTTACGATTCGTTTCATCGTGTCTGGCCCGCAGAGCCTTCTGCCGAGTTTCCAAACCTTCCGGAAGATTACGAAATGGATGTGCCGGGCGGGTTGAAAGTTGATGTGGTTGGTCCTGTTTGCGAATCCGGAGATTTTCTTGCCAAGGGCAGATCATTGCCGCCAATGAAACGAGGCGATTTGCTTGCAACTTTTAGCGCAGGCGCTTATGGCATGTCGATGAGCTCGAATTACAACAGCCGTGTTAGAGCAGCGGAAGTATTAGTGGATGGTGAAACCAGCAAGTTGATACGCCGTCGTGAAACTTATCAGGATTTGGTTGGTCCTGAACTTGAAGCGATGGCATTGCCCAATTAAAAATCGAAGTGCTTTGCAGCCTTTTTGAAAAGAGGGAGCTAGTTATGGTAAATGGATTACGCAGGTTTGCTTTAGGAATGATGATAGCCTGCATTAGCATGGAAGGGCTGCATGTTTCTGCACAGGATGAAGCTCCAAAGCCGCCAGATAACCGCAGGGATGGGTACAGGCAGTTTTTCAAACAGCCTCAAAACATCTTTGATTATTGGGAAGCAATCACCTTCGAAATAGAGGTGGCTAAGTACGATTTTGCTGCACGATACCTTCACGATCTTACCGAAAAAAAATACTCTGACGCTGAACTTGCCAGCTTAGTTGACAAAGTTACTTTGAACGCAATTTTCAAACTCAGGCTTGTTCCTGTCTGGTCGAAAGATAAAGTTATTAATGATCAGGCTAAGAAAGAAGCTGATGATTTGATACAAATGGCGGGAGCAGCTTCGCTTAAAAAGCTTCAAGACCCCGAAAGAATTGCTAAGCTTATTCAGCAATTGCAGGGGAATCCTGAAGAGAGAGCTTTTGCTTTCAAAGAACTTTATCGAAGTGGGTCCTATTCTGTTCCATTTCTAATTGCAGATTTGGCCAAACAGACCATCATTGAAAAAGCATATATTCTTGATGCATTAAAAAGGCTCGGATCTGAAGTTGAAGCTCCGATCATAGCGGCTCTTGAAGGAATGCCCGTATCCGCCCAAGTGGATTTAATCGATGTGTTGGTGGCCCGGGGTGCTATTCAAGCTGTTCCGGAATTGTGGTTTGTTTCTAGTGATCCTCGAAGGCCTGAAGGTCTTAAGAAAAAAGCAAAGCTCGCTATTTCTAAATTGACTAATTTGGAGTTTGGCGCTTTGCCTGAAGCGAAAAAAGAGCTGTTTGCAATAGCAGAGAATTACTACAAAGGCAAAGTTCATTTTCCAGATCCTGCGCGGGTTCAAATCTGGCGCTGGGATGGCATGATGGTCGCTTCAGGATGGCCAGAACTTCCAACCGTTGATGTTAAAAAAGCAAATTCCTATTATGCTGCACGCTATAGCTCGATGGCTTTGATCTTGGATCCTACTGATAAAAACATTCAAATTCTTCAGCTTCTTAATACTTTACATGGGCATCTCGAAAAAACCGATGTCAGGCTTCCTTTAATTCGTTCTAATCCAGATTTGCATATTCTGCTTAACACTGTTGACGCAGATTTGCTTCTTGCTGTTTTAGACCGGGCTTTAAGAGAAAAACAAACGGGGGTAGTGCTTGCAGTTACTCGCGCATTAGGAGATATGGCTGAATTAAGAGCCGCTATGCCCAAAGGTAACAGGGTTGCTCCTCTTACTCAGGCTTTGAATTATGGTGACCGCAGGGTTGAAATGGCTGCTGCTTTGGCTCTTCTTAATATTCCCAATTCGCAAATATCCAAGGCGAGTGCTGAGGTGGTTGAAGTGTTGGCTCGGGCGCTTCGTGCTGAACCCATGGCTATGAACAAACCCAGGGTTTTAGTTGCTGTTGGTAATGAAGATTGGCGCCATAAGGTGGTCGGAGTCATGCGAGATGCGGGTGCTGATCCAATTCTTACCGTTAATGGTATGGAAACGATTCGAAGGCTTGAAAAGGCTGCGGATATTGATGCTGTATTTATTGAATCCACTTTGCCTGATCCAGGAATCCACTACTTATTGGCAAGTATCAAAGCAGAGTCTTACGCTGCCCGGGTTCCTATTTTTCTTGCTGCTGTGCCTGAAGGCAATCTTGCAAAGGATTTGGTTGATCGATATCGCAAGGCAAGTGGCAGGCTGAAACAAATTGATGAGATCGTTGCAGCGTATAAGAAAGATCGCGAAGCCATCGAAATCAATAACCGCGATACGGTTAAAAAGATCAATGAAAGATTTGAAAGGGAATTGAAGGACGTTCGAAAGAAGGGGAAAGAAGCAGATTTTGAAGCCACTGAAAAACAGTTGGGAGAGACACTTTCAGTTGTTAATGATGGCTTTTTGCAGGAAATCAATGATTTGAATTTCAAGTACAAAGGTATTCAAAAAACATTGATCGATGAAAAAGACCTTCGGAAGATTTTGGTGGCAGTTGGGGATGAGTATGAAGTTGAAGTGGGGAAAAGGGTGGAGGCCCTTCGGAAACATTTTAGGAAGCAGGATAATATTCGGGTTGTTTCGACAGGGCATTTTTCTGATAGCAAGGCAATCCAGCGTGATATTCAACTGGTATTTGCAGAGATAGGAGCGCCTGCGCTTACAGAAGAAGAGCGAAAAAACTACGCTGAAGCTGCTGTGTTCTGGCTTGCGAAAATCGCTAAGGGCGAATTGCCAGGCTATGACGCCCGGCCTGCAACTGTTGCATTGCTTTCCGCACTTACACCAGGGCGCCTTAGCGATCAAGGTATGATTTTTTTAGCGGAAGCGCTTGGTAATTTAGCACTCGGAAGAGTTCAACCAGAACTTGCAGCTATTGTGATGGATGGAAAAAGAATTCCCCCCGTTAGAATTGCAGCGGCTCAAGCTTTGATTAAACATATTCAGCGTAACGGAACTCTTATGTCGCTTGAAGAAGTTACGGTTTTAGAGCGATCTTGCTTGCAACCAGCAGGCGAGCCCGAGTTGGTATTCTTTTTTTCAAGCCTTGTAGGAGCGTTGAAACCTGGTCCTGTAACCACTGGGAAAAGGCTGTTGGATTTTCCCGGCCCTGTTCCTGGATTTGCTCCCCCCATGCCTAAACCCATGAATGAAGAAAAACCCAAACCACCTGCCAAGGTGGAGGAAAAGAATAACGATCAGTAAATTATAATGACACTCCTGCTACGATCTTCTGAATTTCTGAAACATAAAACTGGTAAGCATCCAGAGAGCCCCGAACGCCTGGTTGCTATTGAATCCATGCTTGAAAAATCAGGCCTTGGGTTGAAGTGTGATTCGGTTGCTTGGGAGGCATTAACTGAAAAAGAATTAATGCAGCTTCATGCCCCTAAGCAGGTAGAGCAAATAAGGCAGATAGCAGCGCATGGCGGCGGCAAAGCCGATCCCGATACTGTGGTGTGTCCGGATTCCTTCAAGGTTTCTTTGTTTGCTGCGGGGGCCTGCGCTAAAGCTGTTGATCAAGTTTTGACAGGTAAACAGCAAAACGCTTTATGTTTGGTCCGCCCACCCGGGCATCATGCTAATGCCATCAAGAGTATGGGTTTTTGTTTGTTCAATAATGTGGCTTTGGCTGCTAAGCGAGCACTTTCTGTTCATCAATTAAACAAAGTTTTGATTCTTGATTGGGATGTGCACCATGGAAATGGCACCCAAGATATCTTTTATGAAGATCCACAAGTTTTCTTTTTGAGTATTCACCGTTATGGGAATGGTTTTTACCCGGGCACTGGCGCTGCTTCGGAAACAGGCGCATTAAAGGGGTTGGGTACAAATATAAATATTCCGCTTTCCTATGGGATTTCACGAAAAGAATATCTTGCAGCATGGGAAAAAGGGCTTCAAAAGGCGTTTGAATTTAAACCCGAGTTGGTTATTTTGAGTGCTGGTTTTGATGCAGATCATAGGGATCCCGTGGGGGATTTGGGGTTAGAGCCAGAAGATTTTGGTGCCATGACCAAGGTGTTGCAGTCGCTTGCAAATGCTTGCTGCAAAGGAAAGATTGTTTCCTGCCTCGAGGGCGGTTATAGCTTGGAAGGCTTAAGCCAGGGGCTTAAAGAGCATTTAAGCGCACTTTTAGTTAAGAATTAGATTACTTTAGGGTATTGTAAAAAGGTCAAGAAGTCTAAGAATTGTTTGATTGCGTATTATCGCAACCAAGAATAATACTCTATAATACCCAAATGAATAAAAACCAAGAAGAACTGTTTATTCTGATTTCTGGTCGAAGCACCAGGCAGGGTACTTCCATGAATGAAAGTAAATTCAGTAAGGAGTATCTTGAAGAAACGGGCGTGATTCAAATTTGCCCCGAAGATATGACAAGGCTTGGTTTGACGGCTGGTGATCTCGTATGTATCCGATCGGAACAACGATCTATTGAAATCCCCTGTGTTGCTGCCAAGGAAAAAGAACTCCCTTCCGGTTTGTTGTTCATGGCTTATGGTGATTGGTCGAGTCGCCTGATGGGTTCAGATACACACGGTACAGGCATGCCTAATAGTAAGGGTACGGATGTTTATCTTTCCAAAGTTTGTGCCATTAAAAAAGATTGATGACCCTGAGGGGGTTTGAATATGCAAAATGAATTAAAAGTAGTATCGAATGCGACCTGCACTTTTTGTGGCTGCGTTTGTGACGATATCGAATTAACGGTCGAAGGAAACCACATAACCAAAGCGAAGAATGCGTGTGTTTTGGGCAAGGCTTGGTTTTTAAATCATGAAGCGGGCGAGGGGCCAATTGCACGCATTCGGGGTAAAGAGGCTACGGTTGAAGAAGCAGTGGAGGAAGCGGCACGCATTTTAGTCGATGCAAAATTCCCTATTATTTATGGGCTTTCTGATACCACCTGCGAGGCTCAACGAGTTACTGTTGCAATCGCTGATTGGGTCGGGGCTTCTATTGATACAACTACTTCGGTTTGCCATGGTCCCTCTGGAATGGCATTTCAAGGCGTGGGTGAAATCACCTGTTCTTTAGGGGAAGTCCGCAATCGTGCAGACCTCGTGATTTTTTGGGGATCCAATCCTGCAGAGTCGCACCCCAGACATTGGGGTAGGTATTCTACCATGCCTAAGGGGCTGTTTGTTCCCAATGGTCGAAAAGATCGCACTGTGGTTTTGGTCGATGTGCGCAGGACTAAAAGTGCGCCAGCAGCGGATATCTTTCTTCAAATCAAGCCTCGAAAAGATTTTGAAGTGCTCTGGATGCTGAGGGCGTTGGTTAAAGGTTTGACTATTAATGAAGCCGATTTGATTGACACAGGGGTGACTCTTGAGCAGTTGCAAAATCTTGTAGACAGAATGAAGGCGTGTAAGTTTGGTGTTCTTTTCTTTGGCATGGGGCTTTCCATGACTCGAGGGAAGCATCTTAATGTTGAAGCTGCCTTAGCGCTTGCAAGAGACCTAAATGCTTTTACCAGATTTTATGCCAACCCTATGCGCGGGCATGGCAATGTTACTGGTGCGGATAATGTGGTTAGCTGGCAAACTGGCTATCCCTTTGGTGTTAACCTTGGTAGGGGCTACCCCCGTTTTAATCCGGGTGAGTTCACCACTACCGATACGCTTGCCAGAAAAGAAGCTGATGCTGCAATGATTATCGCATCGGATCCCATGGGCAATTTCTCGCAGGCTGCGCGTGAGCATTTGGCGTCTATTCCTTATATCGCTCTTGATACCAAAGAAACTTCTACCACCCGTGCTGCTGCTGTTGCATTCACTACTGCAACTTATGGGATTAATGTTCCCGGAACAGTTTATCGCATGGATGATGTTCCTATTCCGTTGCGTCCTGCGTTTGAATCTCCCTATCCAAGCGATGAGAAAATATTGCGTGCCTTGGAAAAGAAGGTTCTTCACTTGTTGCAGGCGAAACTCCAAGCTTCCAATTAAATTTGATTTTTAATAATGACTTATCAAGCAGGTGCATCTCGATGGCGATCACAAGAATTAAGGGCGGGAAAATTTACGACCCAGTCAATGGTATCAACGGCGAAGTCCGAGATATCTGGATCAAAGATGGTAAAATTATTGTCCCCCCCATTGAAGCTGATATTCTTCCTGAAAAAGTTATCGACGCCACCGGTAGGATTATTATGCCGGGCGGCGTTGATATGCATTGCCATATTGCTGGCCCAAAGGTTAATCTTGCCAGAAAAATGCGCCCTGAAGATAAACGCTACGCACCTCATGTTTCAAGAACTGCTTTAACCAGATCCGGAACCATTGGCAGCGTGCCCAGCACCTTTGCTACTGGGTACCTTTATGCGGGCCTTGGATACACCACCGCCTTTGATGCAGCGGTTCCCCCTTTAAGCGCCAGGCATGCCCACGAAGAGCTTCAAGATACGCCTATTATTGACAAAGGGTTTTACCTGCTGATGGGTAATAATCATTATGCTTTGGAGCAGATTGCCAAAAAAGATTACGAAAAACTTAATAGTTTCACTGCGTGGTTACTCGAGTCTGCGAAAGGTTATGCGATTAAATTGGTGAACCCGGGTGGAGTTGAAGTTTGGAAAAGTGGTGGCGCCAACATTAGCGAAATTGATCAGGATATTGGCCACTTTAACTGCACCCCAAGGCAAATCATTCAGGGTTTATCTCAGACAGCGATGGATATCGGTCTTCCGCATGCCGTTCATATTCATTGCAATAATCTTGGTATTCCTGGGAATTGGCGCACCACGCAAGCCACAATGGATGCTTTGGAAGGTCGTAGAGCTCACCTTACCCATATTCAATTTCATAGCTATGGTGGTGAACCTGATGATCAGGGTAAGTTCTGCTCCAAGGTGCAAGAGCTTGCGGATTTTGTAAACTCCCACCCCGAAGTTACTGTTGATGTTGGACAAGTATTATTTGGGGAAACTACCTCCATGACTGGCGATGGCCCGTTGGGGTATTACCTTCATAAAGTAACAGGAAAAAAATGGACGAGTGCTGATACCGAAATGGAAGCAGGGTGTGGCATCGTGCCTATGGTCTATAAGGAAAAAAGCTTTGTCAACGCTTTGCAATGGGCCATCGGTTTGGAATGGTACCTATTGGTTAAAGATCCATGGCAGATAGCAATGAGTACGGATCATCCGAATGGCGGGTCGTTTTTAGCATATCCGGAAATTATTCAATTGTTGATGGATCGAACTTACAGGCAAGAAATATTAAAGAGGGTTCACCCCAGGGTTTTGGAGCGCAGTTGCTTAAAAGATTTGGACCGAGAGTACACGCTTAATGAAATTGCGATTATTACTCGTGCTGGGCCTGCTCGCATGCTTGGCCTTAAAAACAAGGGGCATCTTGGAATAGGTGCGGATGGCGATGTCACTATTTATAATGAAAGCTCCAATATTCTTGCAATGTTTGAACTCCCTTACATGGTTATAAAATACGGCAAGGTGGTTGTCGAGAAGAGCGAAATAAGGCTTCAAGTTCCAGGCAATACGCTGCATGTTTCACCATCTTTTGACCCGGGTCTGGTAGGTGGAATCAGGAAATGGTTCGAATCTTATTACACCATCCAGTTTGAGAATTATCCCGTCACCGATGAATATCTTTCCGGTGGTGGTACTATGATTCCTTGCAACAAAAAATAATGTTCAACTTGGGATTACGATGAAACTTATACTTGCAATTATTCAGCCCTCAAGACTTGAAGCTGTTAAAGAAGCGCTTAATAAAGTTGAGGTTTTTCGCCTAACCATCGTTGATGTTCAGGGGTTTGGCAGACAAAAAGGCCACACCGAAGTTTATCGAGGCCATGAACTTACCGTTCAACTATTGCGCAAGGTGCAATTGCAAATCGCAGTTAACGAAGATTTTGTCGAACCTACCGTGAATGCCATCATGGAGGCAGGAAGAACTGGCCCAGAAGGGCGCATCGGGGATGGAAAAATTTTTATCCTACCTCTAGAAGATTGCCTGAGAATTCGCACGGGCGAGCGAGGCCCCGAAGCTATTTAAGGATCAGCAATCATGAAAATAAATAAGATTCGCAAGCTGACCAAACAGAAATGGCTTAATTTGTTCGTTGCAGAATACACCCATGACCAGCATCAGGGAAAATGGATTTATGCATCCCGTAAACTCAAGCAATATTCCAAAGACGATGCTTCAGAGGCAGTGATCATCGTTCCTGTTTTAAAACAAAAAGGCAAACCAAACAGGTTGATAGCAATCAAAGAGTTTCGCGTACCATTAGGCTGTTATACTTATGGCTTTCCCGCAGGGCTAGTGGATCCAGGTGAAACGGTTGAATCTACGATTATGCGAGAAATGATAGAGGAAACCGGCTACGAAGTTTCCAAAATCAACAAGGTGACTAAACCCTTGCATTCTTCCATGGGCCTGACAGACGAAGCAATCACGATGGCTTATGTGGATGTGCGGGCAAACAAAGGTGCAAAACCTGAACCAAGTGAAGATATAGAGGTATTGTTGCTTGATTTTAAGGCGGTTTGTGAAATGTGCGATAATCATGATCTTCCCATAGATGCAAAAATGTGGGCTACACTTCATATGTTTCAGCGCTTGGGGAAAATCGAATAATGCCTGAGGAAACAAAAACAGTACTAGTTTTATGCGATGACTTAATCTTTAGCAGCAAGATATCCGGGGAAGCCCGCGCTATTGGTTTACAGACTAAAGTGATAAAAACCGTTGATAAATTGATCGAGGCTGCCAGTAAAGAAAAGTTTGCAGGTGCGCTGATAGATCTGGGCATAGCATCATCTGAGCTTGAAAAATTAATCACGGAATTAAGATCGAGCCAGAATGCGAAGTTTTCTTGCTTGGGTTATGGATCGCATGTGGATGTTGATTTGCTAAAGAAAGCCCGCTCGTTGGGTTATGATCCTGTGCTGCCTCGGAGCAAATTTGTTGTAGAATTAGGTGCGATTCTTCTTTCCTACAACAACAATAGTTGTTAGAACAAGTATTAGGGTTGATCTTTAAAACTTGGTTCAAAACAATGGCTCAAGAAAAAAGTGCTGCGCCCCCCGACTTGCCCAGGGCATCTCGCTTCGATTCTACTCATCAAGAAGCTTATTTAAACCTTTGGCGAACCTATGATAGGCTTCGTTCCATTGAGGATTCTGTATTTTTACAGGTAGATATTACAGCCCAGCAGTACAATACACTCCGCCTCCTGCGAGGGGAGCACCCCCAAAAATTACATACACTTGTGCTGGCTAAAAGGCTTGTTTCAAAGGCTCCTGATATAACCCGCCTTCTTGATCGCCTCGAAGAACGCAAACTTATTTCTCGCGAACGCCCTGATGATAACCGCCGGGTGGTTAAAGTAGGCATAACTTTACAAGGCATGAAGTTGCTTCAGAAACTTGATCACGAAGTGCTTGAATGCAGTAAAAAACAATTGGGCCATCTTGATGAACCGCAACTAACCCAGCTTGTAAGTTTGTTAAGGCTCGCAAGGGCGCCACACGAAGAGCCCGACAGTTTTTGGCGTTAATACTATTAAGGGATTGTTATGATTTTTGCTTCCATGCAAGTTGAAAAACTACTGTTACCCCTGCTGTGGCAGTTGGTGTTGATCATACTTGCTGCACGAATTGCAGGTGTTCTATTTCGAAAGATCGGGCAACCCGAAGTTGTTGGTGAAATTACCGCGGGGCTTTTGCTTGGGCCAAGTTTATTCGGGTGGCTTGCACCTGCTACATTCCAAATGATTTTTAGGCCGACTCTCGAGGGGTTTCCCGATGGAACACTGCATTGGGTTTTTGTTGGCATCAGTCAGGTGGGTCTTATTCTTCTTCTTTTTATTGTGGGAATGGAGTTTGAGTTTTCCCATTTGCTTTCGCTTGGTGGATCCACAGCTTTAATTTCTCTTGCAGGCATTTTGCTTCCTTTTGGACTGGGGATCGGTTTGTCCTTTCTTGTGTTTGAATTGGTGAGCAATAAGCCTGACACCCCTGAAAACTTCTGGAGCTTCAGCCTTTTCTTGGGCACAGCCATGTCTATCACAGCTTTACCCATCCTTGGGCGAATGATGGTGGAGTGGAAGGTTTCTCACACAAAGCTTGCAGTAGTTACAATAACTGCGGCAGCTTTTGATGATGCAGCAGGTTGGATTTTATTAGCAGGTGTAGCTGCTTTTGTAACATCGGATTTTCATATTTCTAGTACTCTTCTGATGATTTTTTACACTTTGATGTTTGGTGCATTTATGATTTTTGCAGTTCGGCCTATTGCAATAAGATTGCTCAATAATTTTATTGTTGATGGCGAGATTTCTGTGACGGGGCTTGCAGTAACTTTATCTTTGTTGTTTCTATCTGCGATAGGGACAAATCTTATTGGGATATTTGGTATTTTTGGGGCTTTTGTTTTTGGAGCGGTACTATGCGATCAAGTTGCGTTTCGTAAAGCAATTCAGGTGAAGTTAAAAGACTTTGTCACCGCATTTTTTCTTCCAATCTTTTTTGCTTACACCGGGTTAAGAACTAATATTGGATCGCTTGACTCTCTGCAACTTTGGTTGATAGCAGGGGGGATTATCGGTGCATCGATAATCGGGAAAATAGCTGGCTGCGGATTGGCAGCATATTTCTCAGGATTTTCAGTGAGAGAAGCTTCATGCATTGGAGTGTTAATGAATACCCGTGCTTTGATGGAATTAATCGTTATTAACTTGGGGAAAGATTTTGGGATTATTTCTGACAGCGTTTTTTGTATGCTCGTGATGATGGCCCTGATCACCACATTTATGACTACGCCTATTTTGAAAACCATGGTTTCGAGTACTGAATTTGAACCGATCTTAAAGCAATGATTTTTCGCGTGCTGATGCTTCTGCCTTTTGTTTTTCTCGTTCTCCTGTATTGATAATACCCTCTTTGTCTTCCACCTCATTATCATCCAGAACGGTGTTATCGATGTGCACGCCCCGGAAACTCTTGCTCGCGTATTTGTCGCCTAATACATCCACAACAGTAGGGTGAATTTGAGGGTTTTCAGGCGAATGAAAATAACCATGCACATTAATCGCATCTTTTTGATACTCAGGATACTCCATCAATATTACGTGAAGCTTTTTTAGACGATAGTGAGGCACAGTGGAATAAAGGTGATGAGGCAAATGATAATCCTGCCCCATTGGGAATACGCAAAAGTTGATGAATTTGTTAACGAAAAATACGCGTGTATTCGTGATCCAACCCCTATCGCCATTGCCGTGCTGCACAACCTGCCTAAGAATCATAAAGAAAGAAAACGAAGTAAAAATTGGGATCAACCAAAGCGCAAAGTAATAGATGGGCGCCCAAGTATCAACGGTAAGATGCAAGACTGCAAGCGTAGTGAAGGTTGTGGTTACATAGCCAAGGCGCATAACGGTAGACATTTGTGCTGAAAAAACTGGATGAATTTTTGCCTGCTGATAGCAGTCCTTAGGTAGCAGTAATAAAATCGTGGAGAATACCGTAAATATCCCGAGTGCGCTAAGAACAACCACAAGGGGATTACCAAACCAGGTAAGAACTGCAAGGACAGGGATCATGGAAAAAACATAAGTGATACTGATACGAATACCGACTTTGTTTTTGCTGGTACTTTTTTTGACATAAGGATTAGAGTCTGTGCCTGTGGAATTATAAGCAGCCCGAATTATCATGAACTTAAAAAGATTAGGGATCCAAAGTTGATTGAGCAAAAAGTTGTAGAACTTTTTCGGAGAAGCAGGAAAACCCAACCAATGGCCGCTCGATAATAGTTGAGAGACATCTGGATCGCGTTCTGGGTCATTTACAAATTGATGATGGGCCATGTGTTGCAATCTGTAAAAATGCGTGGAACTATAAACAGGAAACATGCAAAAAACATCGGAGGCGAATTCGTTCCACTTTTTAGTTTTGAAAAGAGAATTATGTGAACCTTCATGGCCAAGGCCGGTAAGTTGATGTTGGCCTGCCCCAATCAGAATGATTGCAAATATTGAAACGGGGATGTTCACCCATAAGGGCAAGCCCCAAGTTTCTCGTTGGTAATAAAAAAAGAGGGTGCTAGAAATCACTGAGGCAAGGTAAATATAAATCATGCTGATGTAATAAAGATTAGTCCAGTTATCAGCTTGCCTGAGAATTTGCAATTGCTGCTTTAGGTGAGCATCGTTCAGAACTTTTTCGTTAATGATTGTGTCTGGCATAAATCTAATACCGTAAAATTAAGCAGGGATTAACTAAGTGCAAAACCTACTACATTTTAGTGTAGTTTCAGTTAAAAAGGCAATTTTTACGGAAAATTGACCAGATAAGTGGGCCACTAGGCTGCATTAGATCTGTTGGTAGGGTTGTGATGCCCAAACATTTCGTGCTTGGGTGCACCAGTATTAGTTTCTGTTTTAAGTTGCACCGCTCTAGAATGCCCCTTATGAATTGCAAAATTCTTTTTGTATAAGTCGACCAGTTCAGGATGACCTTTTAAAATAAGCAGGTTTTCCGCATTGTTTTGCTCTGCTTGATGCGTGAAATTAAAGCTTCCCGTAGCTATGGTTCTAGAATCAAAAATCATGATTTTGTTATGGGCAATCGGGTGATGGCAATCAATGACAGGATGGATGCTATGCTCAAGTAAAAAGTGCAATTCTGTGTATTGTTCTCGTTCGTTGCTACCATCAAGAACGATGTCGATTTTTACGCCTCTTGTTTTTGCATCCACAAGCGCCTGAGAAATTGGCTTGGAAGTAAAAGAGTAAGCTTGGACCAAGATTTCGTGTCTGGCTTTATGTATTTCGTTGATTAGAGCATCTGCGCAACCCCCTGCAGGAGAGAAATGCACAGCTATGGTTTTTGGGGTGGTAAATAGGTGTGCTATCTTTTTAAAGATAAATAAAAAGGTAAAGGCACCACTAAAACCAGTTGCAATTAGTAACCATGTCATTTTTGGTCCTCCTTGACCTGCAAAAACACGATTAAAGTAATGTTGGTCGCCTACTTCGATTTTGCTGTAGCGGGCTTGGTTGAATCCTCGGTAGGAATCAATTGAACCCGAACACGCTGTCCAATTCTAAGCAATGGCTGACCGGGATCTAACTCGATGATGCATTCAAGGGTTCGAACATCATTGAACTGCAAAGGCTCAAGAAGAATAGATCTTCGGTGTGTAAACCAGTCGGAAATGCGTACCACTTTTCCACGCCATGTTATTTCCGAAGAGCTGCAATCATCCTGAATTACTGCAACCTGATTGAGTGCGATTTTTCCTGCAAATTCTTGTTCAACTTCAGCACGAACAATACGCTTTGCACTGGGGCAAAACATGATGGCAGGAAACTTAGGGTTTGATCCAAGTGTTTCACCCACACTGGTGTTGATTCTAAGAATGGTTCCTTTAAATGGTGCCTTTAATGAACATTCGCCTAAAGCATATTCTGCTTTTTGTAATCGTGCTTTTCGGGCGGTGAGATCATTTGTTGCAAGGTTTACGGGAAGATGTGGATCAAGAGCTTGGATACCTTTAAGTTTTATCGTCTCGCCTTCGACAGCAAATTCAAGAGCTTTAACGATTGCAGTTGCTGCATTTACATCATCATTGCTTGCGAGCTTGTTGCTTGCCAAGCGTTCCGCTTGGTCTTTTTTAGCAATGGCAGCAGCCATCTCGCTGCGTTTAGCTTCGATTGCAGATTTTTGGCCGTTGATCTTTAATTCGTGCTGAGAGAACATAACTTTGGCTTGATCAAGTTGGGATTGGCCAGCTTGCACATCTGCTTTGGCTTCTTCGAGTTGGGCCTTTTGCAAGGTATCATCCATACGAATCAGAATATCGCCCGCTTCGACTTCGGTGTTTTCTCTAGCTGGAATTGCAAGCACTTTGCCAGGTTGAATAGGGTAAAGAGGTGTAACGCCCCCATCTACATCAACATAAGCGATACAAACAGCCCTGCGCTCAGCATCTTCAGTGATTTTGGCTTTGGAAGCTGGTTTTGCTTGAGCAGAGATTTGATCTTGGATGCCAAAATTTAATTCAAGCGTTTCATTTTCTGGAGGTTGATAATAACTCCAAAAAATAAACCCACCTGCAATCAGGCTGGAAACAAACATGATCGAAAAAAGCTTTCTTCCCAAATGGGTCCAAGAAGCAACAGGTATTGGCTGAAATAACTTTTCCATTAAAGATTCCCCAACAAGGATTTCGTCCTTGTGAATATAATTATAAAACCTTAGTATTCTAAGTGAATAATCTTAGCAATACTCTTTAAGGCATCTTGCCATAGGTTTTGTGAATACTTTTGCCACCATCGTCAATCATTTTACCATCTTCAAGGTAAAATATTTTGTCCGCATAGGGTATAACTCTGGCATCGTGGGCAACAATAAGGATAGTACAACCGCGTTCATGTGCAGCAGACCGTAAAATATCGATAACTTGTTCGCCGTGGGCCCAGTCTAAGGCACTCGTAGGTTCATCAGCGAAACAGAAATCTGGGTTTTTGATAAGAGCTCTTCCAATAGCAACCCTTTGCTTCTCGCCACCGGATAATTCGCCTGGGCGCAAATGGGCTTTTTTCAACAAACCAAGAATATCCAAGATTTCATCGGCTTTTTTCCTAGCTTCCCTTGAGCTGGCTCCATCGCCCCATTGGGCCACGATTTCTAACTGCTGCCTAGCAGTTAAAGAGGAAAAAAGATTGTAGCCTTGGAAAATGAAGCTGCAATGTTTCAGGCGAAAATGCTCTCTTTCGCGTTCGGTCATGGTCCAAAGATCTTGCCCTAAGGCCGTAACTTTCCCAGCATCCGGTTTTAATAGGCCTGACAAGATAGCCAAAAGAGTGGTTTTTCCACTTCCTGAGGGGCCCATCATCAATGCAACTTCGCCTTGTTTGATATCAATGGAAACATCATTTACGGCGATAGTTCGCATTTCGCCTTCGCCAAACGATTTAAAAAGTCCTTTACCCGTAATAGAAGTAACCGAAACGCCTGAGCGAAGCTTGATATTTGATTTTAAATTCGGAGATGTCGACATCCCTAAAAACCTTTAGTAATTACCTGAGTAAAGCAGCGGGCTCTACATTTCTAAGAGACCTTAAAGCAAACAACCCGGAAAACAAGGCCATCGTAAGCGTAACAATTGCAGCGATACTCTGCAACCAAATAGGGAGTTCGACTCGGCCACCAAAATAATCAGCAACTGCTGCAAGTGCGTGGACCGCAGGCAAAGCCAAACCAACACCTATTATTCCCACAAACAAGGATTGCTGCATGACCATAAACTGCATGCGCCATCTTGGTATACCCATAGCTCGTAAGACCGCAAATTCTCGTAAGGAGGCAGCGGTTGCAGAATATAGGGTCTGGCTTGTGACCACTGCACCAACCAGTAATCCGAGGGCAGCAGCGTAACCTAAAGCTATACCAGCTTTGGTTTTAAGGAGCCAATGCATTCTAGATCGAAGCGAAAATTCGGGGCTTGTGAAGGCAGAGACATTTTGATTTTCTTTTAGGCGGCTAACTACGGTAGAAGCATCATTGGGGTTAAAGCATTTACCAAGAACATAAGTAATCTGATCAGGGAAAACGCGTAGCAAAGGTCTTGCTGTGTTGATCGAACAAAATACATAAGGGCCTGCCAAGCTTTTTAATCCAGTGGTAAGGCCTACGATGCGTACTCGGTTACCAGCAACCTCGGCGTGATCTCCGACTCCTTTAACACCAAGTCTACCAAGGTCGGATTCATCAATAACAATAGTGCCAGGTTCGCTGAGTTGGAGATAAAGATCTCTTGATAGTTCTTTAACTTTGCCCAATGCGTTTTCATCGAGTCTGCTGCCTATAACCATGCAAAGTTCTGTCCCACCATCGGGTTTAGACCAATAAGAAAAGCCTTGGAGATAGATTTCAACGCGTTCGATTTCAGGCTGGCTAGCAAGCCTTGCTAAACTTGCCTCGCGAATGGGCCTGCCAAGATCGACGCTAAGAACTTCTGGGGCCCCAAGCCATATATCTGCGGTGGTATGATCCACCGGGATTGAGGTGATTGAAAATAAACCGAGCAATAGGCCGCACTGCAATGCGATAAGCAAAGCGCTAAAGCCAACAGCTAAAACGCCCGGCAGGTATCGTTGCCTGTCGTACCATAATGTAGAAAGCGCATATGACATAGTTATAAGGTTAACGGTTGTTAAAGAGTCTTGGAAGGTTAAAAGAGGCAAAGCTGGAAATAAGATGGTTGCAGGGCGTTATAATGTAACGATTATGGGGTCTAAGGTTATATATAATAACAACTTATGTAATAAATAGGCGTAGTGTTCAAATAGTCACTACAAAGATAGAACTTTTAAGAAATTTTAGGAGCTTGCCAATAATCCATGTCCGCAAGCGAATGATCAATAAAGGTGTGGTGCCACATTTGGGTGGCTAAAACGCCAACGAGCCCCATCTCAATTGAGACTCTAGAAAGGCCCCAAGAAGGAAGTTTTTTGAATTCTTTGCGCCATCGGATAACTTGCTTAACATCAAAATAGCCCGTCTTTTTAAGGGATTCTTCGCTTAAAAGGTGATCGATAAAGGGCGGAACGTTATCTAAATGGAAGCTATCGAAGGGGGCTCTAAACATGGCTTTCTTGCGCCATGCAATCGATGAAGGAAGGTAACGATCTGAAAGATGGCGGAGTAAATATTTATCGCCAAACAATCCACGAAACTTCCACTTTGGGTGAACTGTTGCCAAAAAGTTAAATACATTTACATCTAAAAACGGGTAGCGGGTTTCCACTGAGGAGTTCATTGCTACGCGATCGCCCTTGGCATTAAGAAGTAGCCCGGAGAGATGGGCTCTGCCGCTTACATACAATTCCCGATTTAAAGGATGCCAGCTTTTCATTCTTTCAGAAGGAAGGTTTAAGTCTTCATAGGGAGAAACATTTTTGACGAGATCCATCATTTCAGGGCTAAACAATCTGAACTTAGCCATGCTAAAAAGGTTATAAATATCGAGCCATCCGTTAGGGCCACTCATGGCATTAATTGCCCGGTTTTGCATTGCTTGGTTGTATCTAGGGGCTTTTGTTATCCACAAGAAAAACCTGCGCATCCAATTGCTGACCTTTAGGCCAGGCACGCTATCCACCCAACTTGCAATACGATGTACTTTGTGCCAAGGGTAACCAGCGAGCCATTCATCGGAACCTTCGCCAGTTAGCGCAACTTTGTAGCCATGCTTGTGAACTTCCTTCGCAAGGAGCAAAAGTGCGGAACAAGAAGTGTCCACAACGGGAGCTTCAGCTGCACGGATTAGGGCAGGGTAGGTGTTAAGAACTTCGTCCGCCCCAACATCGATAATAATGGGAGTAGTGCCAATGTGTTTTGCAACAATGGTGGCTTCCGGAGTTTCATCAAGCTTTGGAGATTTAATGCGGATGGTAAAAGAAGGAATCGGGGTGCCCCGGATTTTGGATGCCATTGCAACTACTAGGCTGGAATCAACCCCACCGCTTAAATAAGAAACAACAGGAACATCGGCTCGTAGGCGTTTTTCCACCGAAGCAAGCATTTCCCTGTCGAAATCATCAACAAGTGATTTTAAAGATGGCCCGGTTCGTTCCTGCCCTCTTTGAGGGAAGTCCATGCGCCAGTATGTTTTATCTTCGATGCGTGAAGCGTGCGATTGGCTACCCAATCTGATATCTAGGAAATGCCCAGGTTCTAAAGCAGAAATACCCTTAAAGCAACTTTGTGGCCCGGGGACTCCAAAGAAGGTGAAAAGATGATTGATACCCAATCGATCGGGCTCTGCTCGAATCATTCCTGATGCGAGAATCGCTTTGATTTCAGATCCGAACAAAAGCCATTCGGAACCATCGTATTGCACCTTTGCGTAATAAAGTGGGCAAATACCAAACTGATCGCGGGCAAGAATTACCCTTTTTTGCCTGGCGTCCCAAACTGCGATCCCAAACTGCCCTTGAAGGTGGTCCAGCATTCCCTCTTGATGATCTTCGTAAAGATGGGGGATAAGTTCGGTATCACAATGGGTTGAAAATTTGTGACCTCTGGATTCAAGTCGGGCTTTGATTGTTTGATAATCGAAGAATTCGCCATTAAATACCGTCGCAATGGAACGGTCTTCGTTATAAATGGGTTGCTTGCCATCAGAGAGACCAACGATGCTGAGTCGGCGGTTGGCGAATGAAATGCCAGGGGCTTCTAAAAAGCCATCTTCATCAGGGCCACGATGAATGATTGCCTGTGCCATTGCACGAATAATGTTTGGGGAAACAGTTCTCTGACCAGCTAGGTCAATTACGCCTGCGATGCCACACATATTTTGTCTCTCCTGCGATTCTTGTCTAATTACTTTATATAAGGATTAAGTTTAGCTAATGTTTTAACGAGTGGCATAAAGTTGTTTCACGCGACGAGCCAGCAACCAGTTCACAAGTTTTGGGAAGAATTTGTCCAAGCGAAGCATCCATAGTGCATCCCAACCCAGAACTGTTTCTGTCGTATTAGATACTATAGCGTTTAATATTCCTTTTGCTGCAACTTGTGGAGTCATTCCTTTTTCGATACCAAGGTTTGCTCTTCCCGTCTTAAGTGCCAGATTTTTCCAAAAAGGCGTAATAGTTAAGCCTGGTAGTACCAAAAGCACATCAATATCGAACCTTGCCATCTCCCCTCGTAATGCCTCGGTAAGGCCAACTAGCGCATGCTTGCTAGCGGAGTATTCTGTCCAAGAGGGCATCGCCCTTCTTCCCGTCATAGATGCAATGTTAACAATGGCAGGTTGATTCCCATTTTCCAACAGGGGGATGGATTGCCTGATCATTTCTGCTGGTGCAAAGAAGTTGATTTCCATGAGTTGGCGAACTATTTCTTCATTGCCATCAACAAAATGATTCCATGAGCCAGAACCAGCGTTGTTTACCAAAATGTCGAGTTCGTGAAAGTGGTCTTTAATTTGTCGGAAGAGATTGTCCCGCTCGATATTGCAAGTGATATCGGCTGGAAAGGCTTTGGCATCAGCGCCAAGGGCTGTTAGTTCAGATGCAAGGTTTTCGAGTTCAATTTTGGAGCGGGCAACCAAGGCCAATCTTGCGCCAGCTTTGGCGCAAAGCCTAGCGAGTTCAGCGCCCATTCCGCGGGAAGCCCCGGTAATAAGAATTCTTTTTCCTTTTAAGTTGCGATTCATAATAATACCTTTATAGCTTGCTTGGTAGTCAACATTAAATGACCTGATAATAATTAACCAAATGCAAGCACTTTTCCCAAGGTTATTTAGCCCTTCTGTCTAATACTAATT
>CAMDHK010000043.1 GCA_945897965.1 Candidatus Kuenenia stuttgartensis
GATTTTTTGGTAAAAACTGCAGGCGATGGCGAACAAACCCTTAAAATCGTTTCTGAATGGAATCCTGATTTAATACTTTTAGATATCATGATGCCTAGGATGAGTGGTTTTGAAGTTTGCAAACGGCTTAGAAGTAATGCCGAGACTAAAACCATACCCGTTATTATGGTAACGGCTTTAGATCAACTTGCAGATGTGGAACGCGCAGTGGATGCAGGGACTGATGATTTTATTTCCAAACCAATCAAACAAAATGAGCTTTTGCTTCGCATTAATGCTCTTTTAAAGGCTAGGCACTCTGCCAACGACCTGGCCCGTACACTTACTTATCTGGAGGCACTACAGCAAAGCGGAATTCAATCCCCCGCCCGCTAGTACCACAAGCAACATGTCATTACCAAAAATCATTTTGAAACAAGGCAAAGCGAAGCCTTTTTATAGCAGACACCCCTGGGTTTTTGCAGGAGCAATTTCCAAAACAGAGCACTCTCCAACAGATGGCGCAGAAGTTGAAGTCTTTTCCTCAGAAGGTAACTTTATTGCACGCGGGCTTTACAACAGCCAAAGTAAAATCCAAGTGCGACTTTATACTTGGAACGTAGATCAACCTTTAGACAAAGATTTCTTCAAATCTAAGTTCCAAAATGCAATCAAGTTGCGAAACGATCTTGGCCTTAACAATAACGAGGTCGGTTGCAGATTGGTTTTTAGTGAAGCAGATGGCCTTTCCGGACTTTGCGTTGACAAATATGGCAAATGGCTTGTGATGCAATTCACATCGCTCGCAATGGCCAACCGCAGGGAAATGTTTGCAGATATCCTGCAGGAATTAATTAACCCCGAGGGCATTTACCTGCGAACGGAAAAGGGCATCGGCAAACTAGAGGGCATTTCCCTTCAGGATGAAATTTGCAGAGGCACTCCTCCCGAAGGAACCATACCCATCCAAGAACATGGCCTTCAATTCATGGTTAACCTCACTGAAGGACAAAAAACTGGCTATTATCTTGACCAACGAGACAACCGCCTTGAAGCTGCAAAGCTTGCGAAAGGTAGGAAGGTTCTTGATGTCTTTTGTTATGGGGGCGGTTTTTCCCTACATGCTTTAAAGCATGGGGCAATTGAAACCGTAGGAATCGATCAATCGGCATCAGCGCTTCATCTCGCAGCGGATAACGCCAAGCGAAATAATTTGGGCCCGAGCAGGTGGATTTTGGGCAGTGCCTTTGAAACTTTGGCGGAATTAGTTAAAACTGGCGAAAAATTTGGTGTCGTTGTGTTAGACCCTCCAAAATTCGCCCGCTCGCGAAGTGCCATTGATGAAGCGATTAAAGGATACCGAAGGCTAAATACATTAGGGCTAAAACTTTTGGAACCGGGCGGATTTCTGGTTAGTTGTTGTTGCTCTGGACTCATCACCATGGATATGATGGAACAGATATTGGCCTTAGTAGGGGCTGACGAGAAAAGAGACATTCAGGTATTGCAACGTAGGGGGCCTTCCCCTGACCATCCAGTTGCTGCCACCTGCCTCGAATCCCATTATCTCAAGTGCATTATCACTAGGGTGATGTAGTTTTTGTCTTTTTGTTATGTTGATACCATGTTGTAAAGGTATTGTGGTTTTTTAAACGCATTGTTTGAAAGGATTTTATTCATGTTTAAATTTTGGCGGTTTACACCTGTTGCGTTAGTTTTGGCTTTGGCAGTAGGCTCGTTTGCAATTTCTTACGCTCAAGAATCTGCACCGAAAGTTCAACTTCCTGCAGACACTCAAGCCCTTATACGATTTAATTTCCGTGCTATGATTGATTCACCCCTTGCAAAAAAAATGGGCATTGAAAAAGCATCTGAAGTAATCAAAAATGTTCCAGGTGGTGAAATCCTTACTGAAATGGGCTTCGATCCCCTTAAAGATATCGACTCCATCACTATTGCTGCTCCTGGTGGTGGTGATATGGAAAAAGGCCTGATTATCGTCGTAGGCAAATTCAAAGCAGATAAGCTTGTTGCAAAGGCTAATGAAGAAGCTAAAAACAACAAAGACAAAGTGAAAACCCACAAGGCAGGCGATAAGACTATTTTCGAAGTGATCATCCCTGACCAACAAGTTCCAATGTTCATGATGATCGCATCCAATAGCACAATCCTTGCTTCCACCCAAAAAGATTACCTTGAAAAAACTCTTGCTAACTCTGGAAGCAAGCTTGCTAACAAAGATTTCTCCGCACTCGTTGAAAAACTTGATCCGAATCTTGCCATTTCCATGGTTGCTGTCAGCAGTGCTTTTCCTAGCAAAGCCATTCCTGAACCTGCCAAGGCTATCATCGAAGGCATTGATTCCATCGGTGGCGGTATTGGGGTCGACAAAGATGTAACCTTAAGTGTCAATGTTTTCACCAAGGATGAGGATTCTGCAAAGAAACTCAAAGAAACTATGGATCAAGGAATGGCACAAGCTTTAGGTTTCCTTGGTTTGATGGCTGCCCAACAAAAAGAACTAACCCCTGTTCTGGAATTTGTCAAATCAATGAAGACCAGCTCCAAGGCAAAGATGATGTCTTTGGAAGGCAAGTTGCCAGGCAAAATGATTGAAGATGCGGTTTTGGGTTCGAAGTAAACTGCATTGAACGCATTGAAACACAAAAGGCTTTTCCTTACTTCGGTAAGGGAAGGCCTTTATTATTAGATAGATCAGGATTTTTCTTACTACTCTTTGGCCCCGCATCTTTTAGTAATCTAGAAACGTTTTGCCCATCCTTTACACCATTTTGCGCATTGAAATGAAAAGCCTCTTTCAACCAAAACTTCATTTCCGGATAAGTGTTGCAAATGTTAATTGCGAAACTTGGGCTAACCTTGTTAAGGTATTCCTGCGATTTATTAGGCTCACTTTTCAAAGCATAAACAATCGCCAATCCAAGATTGCCCAATCCTTCGTACTTACTGTTTAGCTTGCAGGATAGATAAAGTTTTTCTGCATCATCAAGCTTGTGACTGCCCAGATAAAGCAGACCTAGATCTGTGCAAACCCCGGACCCACCTGCACTGTTCTTGGACTTAGAATTGGAATTCAAATAGCGATCCACAGTAAGTTTCAAGGATTGTTCACTGTAACTGTTATCCAGAATATCTTCATCAATTTCATGCAGATTTGAATTCATTACCAAATGTGAAGTTTGATTACTTTTGTAGTAACGACCTGTTAAAACTCCCAAAAAGACCGTGCCCAAGATAACCACGATTAAAAGCTGTGTCCTTTTTGAAATCACCCCCCACGGATTAACAGGCGCTTTATAAATCCCTGTAGATCCATTTAGAAATGCCTGAGTGTCGCTGTTTTGGATTGCAGTTATACTCGGAAAGGAAGCAAGCAATTCGAGATCTATCTTTTCGTTTTTAGAAATCTGCACCAGAGAATTCAAAACCTCAGCAAATGATTGTGGCCTTTTCATCGGATCGACCGACATCATTTTTTGCACCAGCTCGCATATGTCTTTAGAAAAATCAGGGCGAATGGTTTCAAGTAATTCCACTTCTCCACGCAAGTGCTTAAATGCCACCTCCACAGCGGTATCCCCCTGGTAAGGTGGATGACCTGCAATCATGTGATAGGCGGTCACACCAAGCGAATAAATATCGGTGCGCTGGTCAATCTGTTTTCCTTCAACCTGCTCGGGCGCCATGTACAAAGGCGTTCCTAAAGTCATTCCTGTTTGTGTAAGATTCAGAGGTTGGGCCAACGCAGCAAAGCGAGCTAGTCCGAAATCTGCAACCTTAACTTCGCCTTTTCGAGTAAGAAGAATATTCTCTGGCTTAATATCGCGATGGATAATGCCCAGTTCACTTGCCCGCTGTAAAGCAGATGCCACCTGCCTTAATACACTGACTAGGGAATGAATATCAAGAGTCCCCCTTAAGGCGAGATATTCCTTGAGGTTTCTGCCTTCAACATATTCAAGTGCCATGAAATGCTGACCCTCAGCTTCACCAATGGCATAGACTTGCACGATGCAAGGGTGAACAACCTGAGCGATGGCCTCGGCTTCTTTTTTAAATCGTTGCAGGGAATCACTATCTTCTGCGAGATCGGCTCTTAAAATCTTGAGTGCAACTTTTCGTTTAAGTGAAACCTGTTCCGCAAGAAAGACTTGGCCCATACCGCCATGGCCCAATTTATAAAGCACTTTGAAATCGCCAATCAATTTACCCCCGAGGTCGCTATATTTAGCGGGGCCTGAATTGTTTTGGGAATTATGATTCTCAGGGTTATTCATAAAAAGCTTAGGTTATTGACAACTAATTACAGTGCCTTATTTTTCTGCGGAAGAAAAACCAAGAAACTGATTTACATCGTACTGGCAGCAATAATCATTATTGCCTAGGGCAAATAAGTGGTTGGAATCGGTACCAAAAGCGATGGCTTTGACTCGAAAATCAATGCTCAGCGTACCAAGGTGCGTGAAGTTTTCGACAGACCAGAATCTAACCTGCTGATCTTCCGATGATGCTGCAAGAAATTTTCCATCTGGGCTAAAGCAAATAGAGTTGATTGAGTGCTGGAACTCGCAGAGCATTGCAACTTTTTCAAAAGTTTGAAGATTCAGCACCATGACCTGCTTACATACAAGCGCACAAGCCAAGTACTTTGCATCAACACTTATCGCCAAGTGAAATGCACCCATGTTGCAACTATGAACAAGCTTATTGGTATCCAAATCCCACAGTGCAATCTGGCCATCTTTACCACTTGTGGCCAACCAATCGACCCCTGCAACGACCAATCGATTCGCATCGGGAATAAAAACAATATCAGCGATGGAGTTGCCATCAACTGCATCCGTGAGTTGAATGGAAGGGATGTTATTTTCAAGATTCCAAACACAAACTTCAGTGGTAAGAACGCCACCAGAAGCTAAGAATTTCCCGCAGGGTGAAAAAGCCAGACTAGTTGCAGGAGAGCAGGAACTCTCAACGATTTTAGTGAGTTTCCCTGCATGATAATCCCAAAGGGCGATAGAGCCTGAGGGGTTTCCACGCTGCTGCTTAGAGCCTTGAAAGATAAAAGAACCCGCAAGAACTTCGCCATCTTTTGAAAGAGCAAACGATAGAAAGTCTTCTGGATTATTCATCCCATAAGGAAAAGGTTTTTCTTTTATGCTATCGATATTCCAAATGTTAAGTGCATTGCCTGGGTTAAGAACCAAGAGTTCGTTTTGAACCGGATGTACGCAAATAGAATTGCGCAGCATACCCGGATGTACAGAAAGGGATAATTTAGTTTGCGGCTCAAAATCCCAAGTAGTTATGTGAACAACACCTCCGCTTGCAATGGTCTGGCTATTAGGGCTGAATGCAAGAAAACGAACCTCTTCATCCATCTCGCGGGCAGCACTAACCTCCTGAAACAATTCGGTCGACCAAATTCGCACCAGCAGATCTGAATCTGCAGAAGCCAGATATTTACCATCCGGGCTTAAAGCGATTGCCTGCACTTGAATAGCATGGCTGTTTAGCAGAATAATGGGCTTACGATCTACTGTATTCCAGACCCTTACCGTTGTGTCCCAACCTGCAGAATAAAGCCTGCTACCATCGGGCGACCATACCATCGATGGAACTCGATCTTTATGACCTAGAAGTTTCCCTACGGGTTTCAGGCTTGTGGTTTCCAAAAGGGTGATACTGCAATCCTCGGTGGAAACTGCAAGTTCAAGGCCATCAGGCTTGAATGAAAGTGCGCTAACTCCCAACTTGGAAAGATGAACCTCCGCAATTGGTTTTTTATTCTTAAGGTTCCAGAGTCTTACTTTGCCATCTTCATGGCCGGTCGCAAGAAGGTTACTATCGAATGAAAAAGCTAGAGAAGTCACCCAGCTTAAAGATCGGGCACCCCACTTGTGTTCCCCAGATTGTAAATCCATCACATGGATATAATCAGATGCGCCTGCAGCCAAGCTTGCATCTTGATTAAACCGCCACAGCGGTATCATCGGCTCAAGTTCTTTTTTTATCTGCTCTTGGTTGGTTTTGATATTCCAGAAACCCAGAATCCCATCTTCTTCGATGGTCAGGATCGTATGAGGATTATTGAAGATAAGAGCGGAAATTTCGCTATCGGTTCTCATCGGGCTTTTATCAAATACCCTAACTAAAATCGAGGCAGATTCCATGGGCAGGTTTAATGAGTAGTCGGTTCGCATAGTACATTTCGCATGGTACATTACTAATCAGGAATTCAAAACCATCATAAATTATTTTACACACTTTACTGCAATCTGCATTCATTATCGTAACAATAACTTAAGAATTAATTGTTAAAGGATTATTAACCATGGGCGATAAAGCTGAACTTGAATTTATTTCCTGGCTCAGAACCCAGGCAACCCCCAAAGATTGGGTTCCCGTTGGCCCGGGGGATGATACCGCTGTTGTTAACTGGCCCAATGATAAACCATGCCTCGTAACCTCCGACATGCTGCTGGAAGGCAGTTGCTTTATCTTGGCAGAAGCTGGCGCTGAAAGAATCGGCCGCAAAGCTATGAATGTCAATCTAAGCGATATTGCAGCCATGGCTGGCATACCTCGTGCTGCTTTGGTCAGCTTGGCGCTTCCTAGAAATGGCGGAAAACAGCTCGCTCAACAACTTTTTAACGGGCTAAAGCAAGCTGCAGATATCTTTAATACCGCCATCGTAGGCGGCGATACCAACTCTTGGAACGGCCCCCTTGCGATCAGCATTACTTTACTTGGTTACCCCGGACCAAAAGGGCCTATCCTTAGAAGCACTGCAAAACCGGGCGATGCCATTCTGGTTACTGGCCAACTGGGTGGCTCAATTCTCGGGAAACATCTTGATTTTATTCCTAGAATCGCTGAAGCACAGATTCTTTCGCAGCTTGCTAACCTAAACTCCATGATCGACATTAGCGATGGACTTGCACTCGACCTTCATCGCTTATGCGCTGAAAGTAAATGTGGTGCAACTCTTTTTGCTGATCAAATCCCCATTGCTGATGCGGCATTCCAGATAAAGGATGATAAAACACCCCTACAACACGCTTTGGGGGATGGCGAAGACTTTGAGCTTTTGTTTACCCTACCCGCATTTGAAGCCCAACAGTTGTTAAAAAACCAACCTTTTAAGGGCATTCGGATCACTAAAATCGGGGAAATCACAAAAGATGGGCTTTTCATCGAAGAAAAAGAGCGAAAAATTCCTCTCGAGGCATTAGGATATACACATCAATTTGATTGATTGGCATACCTTACATTGGAGACTTCCCAGATGCGTCGGAACATTCTTTTCTTAACTGCGTTTTTCTCTTTATCCAGCTTCTTGTTCGCTGAGGAATGGCCCGCTTGGCGTGGCCCTAGAGGCGATGGGATTTCTACCGAGAAAAATCTTCCACTCAAATGGGGCAAGACTGAAAACATTCGCTGGAAAACTTCCATTCCAGGTAAAGGCCACTCTTCACCCATCATCATCAATGACCGTATTTTTCTTTCCACCTGCCTTGAAGATAAACACGAACGCAGACTTCTTTCCATCGATCGTAATTCCGGCAAGGTGCTTTGGGACAAACCTCTTTTAGTTTCCGACCTTGAAAAGAAGCATGGCGAAAACAGTTTCAGCTCTGCTACTCCTGCATCCGATGGCAAGCACCTGTGGATTAGCTTCATGGATTTCCCTGCTGTTCGCTTGTTTTGTTACGACCTCGAAGGCAAAAAGGTATGGGAACAAAGCCCAGGCAAGCTTCTCTCACGACATGGGTTCTGCTCTTCCCCAGTTCTCCACAAGGATCTTGTCATCCTTAATTGCGATCAAGATGCTGAAGGCTATATCGTGGCTTACGAAAAAAACTCGGGCAAAGAAAAATGGCGTGTCGATCGTCCTAACAAAACCAGAAGCTATTGCACCCCTTTACTTATCAACACTGAAAAATTCCCAGGAGTCACCCAGCTTGTTCTAAGCGGTAGCAAGTGTGTCACCGGTTACGATGCAGATACAGGAAAACTACTTTGGATCATCGATGGCCCCACCGAGCAATATGTCGCTAGCCTCGTATTTTTAGACCAGATCCTTTTTCTTTCCACCGGATTCCCTGAGTATCACCTCATGGGTATCAACCCAGATGGCCGTGGTAATGTCACCAAATCCCATGTCGCTTGGCATATCCCACACAAAGAAAACGGGCCAAAGGGAGCTTCTTATGTTCCTTCTCCCATCGCTCATGATGGGCATTTCTATGTCGTTTCCGATGCTGGCTATCTCGGTTGCATCGAATCAAAAACCGGCAAACGGCTCTGGATGGAAAAACTAGGCAAAAAGCACCACGCTTCCATTGTCTATGGCGATGGAAAGTTTTATATCGCTGATGATGATGGCAATACCTGGGTTGTCAAAGCCAGCCCCAAGTTCGAAATTCTTTCCAAGAATGAACTTGGCGAAATGTGCTATGCCTCTCCTGCGATTTCCAAGGGCGAAATTTTCATTCGTACTTGGAACTCGCTATACTGTATCTCTGACAAAACTACTTCCGCAAAAGCGAAATAGAAACAGGATCAATTTATGACTGAAGCTTGGATTGTTCAGGCCGTTCGATCTCCCATAGGTCGTGCCCATCCCGAACAGGGCATTTTCAGATTCGTCAGGCCCGATGATCTGAGTGCTGATATTCTTAAAAACCTTGTCGACCGCTCTGGCATCGACCCCAATCTCATTAACGATGTTTTTTGGGGCTGTGCCAGGCAAATTAACGAACAAGGTTATAATGTCGCCAGGCAAGCAGTTTTGATTGCTGGTCTTCCCCTAACAGTTTGTGGCACTACCGTTAATCGAAATTGTGGTTCTAGCCTTGAAGCCCTTCATCAGGCAACTAGAGTAATTCTTACTGGCGAAAATGATGTCGCAATTGCAGGGGGCGTTGAACATATGCATAAGGCGGGCTGGGATACCATCCCCGAGCTTAGTCCACAGATGCTAAAACGCCATTGCGCAGATGCCTTTCATATGGGCATGGTTTGCGAACACCTCGCATCGACATTCCAAATCTCCAGAGAGCTTCAGGATGAATTTGCATTACGCAGCCACAAACGGGCCGCAGGTGCCTCCAAAGATGGCTTGTTCACAGACGAAATATTTCCCGTCTGGGGCCATACCATCACGGGTGAATTCCAACCTTTTTTAACTGATCAAACTATTCGGCCAGACACTTCTTTACCAGCTCTCGCCAAGCTAAAGCCTGCTTTTCTAGAAAATGGAACCATCACTGCAGGCAATGCTTCACCTTTCAGCGTGGGTGCTGCTGCAATCATGATGATGGCGGATCAAAAAGCAAAAGAGCTTGGGCTAACTCCCTTCGCAAAAGTCCGAGCAATGGCAATCGCAGGCAATGACCCTTTGTACATGGGGATAGGGCCCGTTCCCGCAATTCAAAAAATACTTCAAAAAACCGGTCTCTCTTTAGATGAGATCGAGATCATTGAAATTAATGAAGCCTTTGCAGCGCAGGTACTTTCAGTTGCCAAAGAATTGAAGCTGGATCCTGAAAAAATCAACAAGCTGGGTGGGGGGCTTGCTCTGGGGCATCCATTGGGTGCATCAGGCGCAAGGATAATCACCACCATGGTTCACGAAATGAAAAGGTCGAATGCCAAGTATGCTCTTGCTGCAATGTGCATAGGCGGTGGCCAAGGGATTACAACCTTGCTGGAACGGGTTAGTTAGCACTAAAATCGGGTGGATACTTTTTAGATGGCACAGGGCCTGCTTGAGGCTTCGTGATTTCAGGCGTCATTTGTTCGATCACTTCAAGCAACAACATTGCTCGATCTTCTATATTCACCAACTGCAAAAGAAGAATTTTCAAATCTACACTTAAAGGCAATGCGAAACTAAATACATCGCAAAGATTACCCAAGCTTAAATCACTTTGCACCAATCGGTCGAGTTGGGCCTTAGCACTGGGTTGCTGCGTAAACCACTTGGTCATCTGCTTTAACAACTTTGTCCGAATTCGATTTTCATTCTCTTCAGAGGGAAGTGGCACATCGTGCAAAATTTCAACTTTAGCTGTACGGTAAAGTTTGCCATCATTCACTTCTTTGATGATTTTCGCCCGTGAAACCCCTTGCAATAACAAATTAAACCGGCCATCAGGGAATCGCTCTTCCTGAATTATCTTTCCTATGCAAATTTCAGAAAAGATAGGAGCCACATTATTGGCACCATAACCAGCAGATGGCCGCAGCAAACACAATGCAATCAAGCCGTTATCATCAAGGGCATCTTCCACCATTTGTTTATAACGGGGTTCAAAAATATGCAAAGGCTGGATAACACGCGGAAATAATACCACATTGGGCAGAGGGAATAGCCTCACCTTACCATCAAAATTCTCCAATATTGTAGGATCCATGCTCATGACCAATTACAATAACTTAAATAATTGTAAACACTACAGTATTTATAGTCAGTATCAAGATGGGTTTTCGACCCTTGCGATACATTATCGGAAAAGAGGTTTCTTTTGTTTTCTTCCCAACTAAGTGCAACTGCTTTAGAAAACTTCTGCAGGACTCTATCTCGGAGCCTACATGCAGGGCTAGACCCCATTAGAATTCTACGCATGGAGGAAAAAAGAGGCGGTTCCTCCCTTTCAAAAGCCTCAGGCGATATTGCAGATTCTCTTTCAAAGGGTGATACCCTTAAAGAAAGCTTTGATCAACATTCAAACCTTTTCCCACTGCTTATGCTTTCCATGCTTCAAGTTGGTGAAGAAACCGGCAACCTACCGGAAATCCTTAATGAACTTTCCCGACATTATGGCGAACAAGCCATGCTTCAACGCAAACTCAAAAGCCAAATCACCATGCCTGTTTTCCAATTAGGCATGGCCATTGCTGTCATCGCAGTTCTGATTTTTGTTCTGGGATTTCTTACAGATTACGACCCCTTGGGTTGGGGCCTAAAAGGCGCATCAGGCTCCATCTTCTTTTTAGGAATTATCGCTAGCATGATAACCTGTGGATTTTTACTCTGGAAAATCGTGCTAAGCAATGTTGCATTCAAGGCAAAAATATCCGCAATCTTTGTCAACCTTCCCGTGGTTGGTGCCTACCTCAAAGAAAGCGCATTGGGGAAATTTTCCATCGGCCTAGGCCTCACTCTTAATTCCACAATGTCCACCAAAAAAGCCCTGAGGCTTAGCATGGAAATAACCTCTAATGATGCTTTTATTCAAGCCTGCCAACCTGTACTTTCCTCGATAAAAAAAGGTCAACCCATCGTTGAAGCATTATCACAATGCAGTATTTTCCCAGAAGAATATCTGGCGCAAATTGAAGTCGCTGAAGAGTCGGGCTCCATCCCAGAAACCTGCAAACGGCTCGCCCTTCAACATTCTGAAGAAGCAGGTAGGCAGCTCTCGATTATTTTTTACTTGATGGGCGGCGCTGTCTGGTTATGCACTGCTGGTTTTATTATTTTTATGATTATAAAAATGTTTAGCCCCTACATCAATGCTCTTAACGGCTAACGCTTTACTTCATTTTCAGGTTTGAAGCTCGTGGTTCGAATCGTGCTTCCAACACGATGTTCGATCACTGCAATATCACACAATCCCAACGCAGTTTCCCCCAACAATTTGGGCGCCCTCTTTGCCAAGTCTTTTGGCAGAAAATTAGGCTCCTTTAAATTCAGCCGGTATTCCTGCTTTACTTCCAACTCATCAGGCAATAATTGCTTTAATCCTTGTAACGCATGGCGATGAGTGCATAGCACCACTGTCTTTTTCCTCGACAGCAGCACATCTCGAAATTCATCAAATTCCTTACTGCGATAATTTTTTAAGTCTTCTCTTCCTAGATAAAAAGCTACCGCATTACATTCTCTCGGATAGCAAACCACGGCCTGATTTCCATCTGTGCAAAGTTCCCTGATGATATTTTTTGCAATCAAAGGCGATCTGAAATCCGCATACCAAGGCAGCGCAATACCTTGAGTAACACCTAGTAAAAGGAACAATCCCCCTGCAATCACTAGGGTCGATTTCTTTTGTAAATAATCATTACGGACTAGAAACGCACCAAACATCAACGCCAATGGCGGAAATGCAGGAAGAATATAAGTGGGCAATTTACAACCCGATAAGCTAAAGAAAAACAAACACCAGAAACCTGCGAGCAATAAAAACCCAGTCTCTTTCGAACGAGTGGCTCTTTGCTCTAAGCTCACCGATTGCATCGATTTAATCCATGGCCATAACACAAAAAGTAAGGGCAACATTCCACCCAGCAACACTGGGATATAAAAGAACACTCCCCGTTGATGATCAAACGGTTCCAAAAATCGCATCACATGATGTTCCCAAACAAAATGTGATAGAAACTCTGGCCTGCGAATAGCTACAAAAACAAACCAAGGCAAAAACAATGCGATTGATAACCCAAACCATATCCCCCATGCCTTCAAGGTTGGCTTTGAAAATCTTCCATCAATTCTTGTGATCAAATAAAAACAGGGTGCAGTCAATACAATCGCTATCGGCCCTTTTGTGATCACCCCCAAGGCTGCAAATATCCCTGATGCAATCCACCATCCCATTTGAAATTCATTTTTTCGAATCGCTAAAAGTCCCGCAAATAATGTTCCAAGAATACACATTGCTAACAAGCCATCCAGCACCAGCAACTTGCCCATGATGATAAATCCTGGGCATAATAATAAAAACAATGTCCCAGCAAACGCTTCCCGTGATCCGACGATTCTTCTTCCAAGTTCGTAAGTCAAAATCAATCCAAGGAATAACCCAAGCGCTGGCACCAATCGGGCCTGCCAAACTCCCACTCCAAATGTTTGATACGAAAACATAGTAAGCCAATAAAGCAAAGGTGGCTTATCGAGATAGGGTTCGCCACCTAAAAGTGGTACGAGCCATTCATTATTGGCGAGCATCTCGCGTGGGATTTCTGCATAACGAGTTTCATCAGGTTCGAATAATGAAAAATCAAGCCTGCTAAACAAAAGGAGGACAGCAAGAACACATAAGATCAATCGATGTGAAAGCAATCCTTTTTCTGGCGATTGGGTCTCGCAAGTGGGAAAAAGAATTTCACACCAAAGGTGCTTCGTCCAATCGTAAATATTATTCGGCTTACTGATGCCATCCATGGCTTATCCTCGTTGAATACAAGGATGGATCATGCCAGAAAACAGGGGTAAAGGTCAATGGAAGGCTACGCCTTACCAGTAATAATCCTGTATTAAATCTCAATAACGGAAACTATACTTTAAAAGCCTTGGGTTTCGTGTTTTTTGCAAGTAGAGGCGAAATAATCACAACCTTGCTATTAATGATTGGTAGAATAGCTAAACTAACAAATATTATCGGTTAATTACGGTGCTCAATGCTTCTTCAAACTCAAGACCTTTCCAAATGCTATGGCGATTTTTATGCGCTAAAGTCCCTTAATATGCACATTGCACCAGGCGAAGTCTATGGGCTATTAGGCCCCAACGGCGCAGGAAAATCCACCGCACTTAGACTTATCATGGGCTTTCTTCAACCGTCCTCGGGCAAAGCCCTAATCGCTAACCACGATTGCTGGGCCGATGGCGTTGCAGCTAGAAAAAAAATCGCATACCTACCAGGCGAACTGCGACTCTACGAAAACATGTCCGGTAGGCAATTGGTTAATTTTCTCAGCGGCTTACGCAACAGACCCGTCCGCCCCGACCTAAACAAAATGGCACGAATTTTTGATATCGACATCGATACCCCCATGGCAAATATGTCCAGCGGCATGAAGCGCAAAGTCGCGCTTCTTTTAGTGCTTGATCCCTATGCAGAACTCATCATCATGGATGAACCTACAAATACACTTGACCCTACTATGCGTACCGCTCTTCTTGATGAAGTTAAAGCTGCCAAAAGCAGGGGGCAATCTGTCTTCTTTTCTTCGCATGTTCTTAGTGAGGTTGAAACCGTTTGTGATCGCATAGGCATTTTACGCAAAGGCGAACTAGCCCATCAGCAATCAATGAGCGATCTAGCATCTGGCAGGCGCATTCGTTTACGGTTGGCCCGCGATACCACCATTCCCGATTTATCGGGTCTGCTTTTAGTTCGCAAAGAAGAAACGCTTTTGCATCTTGAACATAATGGCGCACTCGAACCCTTAATGAATTGGATCGGCAAACTTGATCTCTTAGAGCTTAGTATCGAACCTTTGGGCCTTGACAGTATTTATCGAAAAATCCACGGAGAAGGCGCGTGATTCTTACCCTTGTTCTTAAACTTCTTCGCGATCTCAGGCTGACTTTTTTCGTCACCGCCTCTCTCCTTTGCTTGTTCCAGGTCTTCTGGACCAAAATCATGGAACGCATCATCGCACAACTCGCCCCCTTCTTTTATGGCATGGCTGGATATTCTGGTATCGATATCAAGCAAGTTGAAAAAGTTGTTTTTGATGGCCCGGGAAAACTCATCCGATCTATCATTGGTGGCGAAACCATCGACCTCAATAACGCAATGGATATGTTCACCATTGCCTATGTTCATCCCCTAGTTCAAACCATCATTTGCATCTGGGCAGTAGGAAGAGCAGCGGGTGCTCTCGCAGGAGAAATTGACCGGGGTACTATGGAGCTTCTTCTTTCCCAACCCATTGGTAGGGGCACTTTAATTCTTGCCCATCTCGTTGTTGATATCATCACCATTCCGCTTATTTGCCTGAGTATGTGGTTTGGTTCTTATGTTGGCTACTGGCTTGTAAACCCCTTAACTTTGAAAGAATACGATAACCTTCCCAAGATCCAAAAGGTGGATATCGAATTTGGAATTGCAGGGCTGAAAGTAAAAATAAAAGATCCCACATTATCAACAGCATCAACTGTTCAGACAAAAATGCTACCAGGCGAAGGAAGGCTCGCATTGCATCCAGAACTTCTTGGTAAAGGACTTCTAGCAACAGGCGGTTTGATTTTCGCTATCACAGGCATTACCATGGCTATTTCTGCAACTGGCAGATTCAGATTCCGAGTTCTGGGCTATGCCGTTTTTCTTATTCTTATCATGTTCCTCGTTAATGTAATTTCACAAGTATGGGAACCACTCATGCCTTTACGCCCACTCACCATCTTTTATTACTACCAACCCCAGCAAATGATTCTTGGAAGAGGTTGGAGTGTCAATTTCTCGGAGTGGAACCAAGGCGAAACTTTATTTCAAGTTCCGTGCCTTCTCGTTCTTTATGGCGTTGGAACTTTAGGATACCTAATATCTTGGCGCATCTTCGAACGCAGAGATATCCCTGCTCCCATCTAAAAGGTATACTCTTTGTCATAGCTATTTAATTGAACTCTCATGGTGGTTTACTATGAACAAGAACTTTCGTAACCGTGTTTTGATTTTCTCATCCTTCTTACTCATCGGCCTCGTAACCTTCCTCTCCGGTTTCGAATTCATATCTGCGCAAGGCTCCGCCCCCAAACCATCTAACACTTGGACCTTCGATGCCAAGGGTGTTTCCAGCCAAAGGCTCTCTGATAAAGCAGGTAGATTCTCTGGAAAAACGATTGGTGTTCCCTCCTTTAAACAACTTGATGCGCATAGCTTTTATGAGTTCCATGGCACCGATGGGTTCCTTCTTAAAGAGAACGCAACTGGCGCAGAGCCCGGGATGCCTCATGAAAAATTCTCGATCTCTTCCTGGATTCGTATCGATGAAGGCACCACCAACGGAGGCATCATTGGCTGCATCCAAGACAATGGTAATTACGAAAAAGGCTGGGCCCTTGGCTACGATAACGACAAATTCACCTTCACTCTAAGTTCAAACGGTGCAGATGATGGCGATGGGAAAATCACCACACTTCGCTCCAAGTCCAGTTATCAAAAAGGGAAATGGTTTCACCTAGCTACTTCCTACGATGGTGCTTCTATGCGTATCTTCATCAATGGCAAACTCGAAGGCGAATCCAAGGAACAATCCAAGTCAATCAATTACGCATCTGCTGCGCCATTCATCATTGGTAGATTCCGCGATGATGATGAAGATTTTGGTTTAGTTGGTGCAATCAAAGAGATCAACCTCTATCAATCTGCATTATCAGCAGATCAAATTACAGCCCTTTTCGAAAAAGATGCTGCCCTTGCAAACCTCGCTCCAATCCCGCTTCCAACAGGTTTTGTTATTGCACCTTATTTGCAATTTCCAACAAAAAACTCCATATCCATCATGTGGGAAACTTCTTCTCTTGCATCTTCAACAGTAAAGTATGGCACCAAGCTCCCCTTAGAAATGTCTTCCACAAAAGAGGGAGCATCACTTATTCATGAAGTACTTCTAGAAAAACTCGAACCTGCTACCAAATACTTTTATCAAGTCGAAAGCAAATCTGATGCAGGTGGAATCGCACTTTCAGGCGTGCTTACTTTTCAGACTGCGGTTGTTGATGATGAACCCTTTTCTTTTTGCGTGATAGGCGACACCCAGAAAAATCCAAAAATGACAGGTAAAGTCATGAAGCTTATTTGGGAGCGAAGGCCACATTTTCTAATGCATGTTGGCGATGTCGTCGATAACGGCCCTGATAAAAAAGAATGGGTCAACGAACTCTTTAAACCCTCCATCGATCTTCTTTGCAGAGTCCCCGTCTTCCCCACCATTGGCAATCATGAAAAAAATCATGAGCATTACTACAACTACTTCTCTCTACCCAAACCAGAATATTTCTACCGCTACAGCTATGGAAACGCAGATTTCTTCGTGCTTGATAGTAACAAATCGCTGCTCCCTCTTACCCAACAATACACTTGGCTTGAAAAGGAACTCGCATCTTCCAAAGCTACTTGGAAAATCGTCTACCATCATCACCCAGCCTACTCTTCTGATGACAACGACTATGGCGATACTTGGGTGGGTGGCTCTAATCTAGGCGACAAGAACGTCCGATCTATTGTTCATCTCTACGAAAAATATGGTGTAGACATGGTATTTAATGGCCATGTTCATGTTTATGAACGAACACTTCCAATCAAGGGTGGGAAGGTCGATCGCTTAAAAGGTATCACTTATGTAACCAGTGGAGGCGGGGGCGGTTCGCTCGAAAACTTTGCGCCTACCCCCACATGGTTCAAGGCAGAAATTAGGTCAGATTATCACTTTTGTCAGATCTCAATCACAGGCAACCGACTTAATCTTAAAGCTTTCGACCACGAAGGACGCCTGTTCGATCAGTGGGATAAAGACAAGTAGCATCACCTAAATAAAAGCTTACGAAACTTCAAGCACAGGCTTGCCCAGTACATTCATCTTGGGGGTAATACCCAAGCCGGGTGCAGTGCTTGCAGACATTTTTCCATCAATTCTTTTAGGCGCACCATCTGCAATACTTACGGAAACATAGCTGTTAAAATCAGTAGCGGAGAACTGAAATTCAGGCGGGGTGCTTTGAGCCAGATGAGCAATCGCTGCGGTAATAATATCCCCGCCCCAGCTATCTTCCAATGTCATAGCAATACCTAGTGAAACGCAAAGATCGCGCGCCTGCTTCACTTTCGTAAGACCACCAAACTTGCTGATTTTAAGATTCACCACATCCATCGCCAAGTCTGCATTTCCTTTCATAAGCACATCAACCGAATCAATCACCTCATCAAGAATGAAAGGATTGTTAGTGTGCCTTCGAATAGAAAGACATTCTTCGTAAGAAAGGCATGGTTGCTCGATATAAACATCAACATCTTTAACAGCTTTTACAACTCTCATCGCATCGTGCATAAGCCAACCGGTGTTGGCATCTGCAACTAATCTATCGCCAGGTTGTAATTTAGCTGCAACTGCTTGGATACGGGCAATATCAACTGCGGCATCGCCACCAACCTTAAGCTGAAAACGCTTGTAACCTTCTGCCCGATAGCCCGCAACTTTATTGGCCATCGCTTCCGGAGCTTCCTGAGAAATAGCCCGATACAAGCTGACGCTCTCCCCATATCTTCCACCCATCAAAGTGCAAACAGGTTGGTTAGTAACCTTGCCAAGGATATCCCAACAAGCCATATCAATGCCCGATTTTACATAGGCATGGCCTTTAAGCGCAGCATCCATTAGACGATTTAGCTTTTGCAATTCAATTGGATTTTCACCAATCAAATGTTTGCCTAGTTCAACGATACCAGCGCGAACGCCGTTGGCATAAGCTGGAAGATAGAAGGGCCCAAGCGGGCATACTTCGCCATAGCCAATAACGCCTGTGTCAGTTTCGATTTCAACCACGGTCGAATCAAAAACAGAAACGGATTTGCCACCCGACCATTTGTAACTACCTTCAACAAGAGGAAGATCGACTTGGAAAGCCCGAATACGCTTGATTTTCATGTAGGTCACTCTTAAATAAATTAAACATCTGTAATACAAAATAGTAAAACACTTACCGCCGCACTTCCATTACTAATTATTATTAAGCAAATACTTCGTCAATAAATCGTAAAGGTGTCTGGTCGTGTTTTTTCCTTCATTAATGCTATGGCTTCGATTAGGGTAAGCGAGCATCGTGAATTGTTTGTTATGGCTAATTAGTTCATCAATGAGCGTTTCCATTCCGAGGTAATGGCAATTATCATCGCCTGTGCCATGCACAAGAAGCAGCTTGCCTTTCAACTGATGTGCAAAATTAATAGGTGAACCATTTTTATAACCCTCTGGATTATCAGCGGGCAGGCCCATATAGCGTTCCTGATAAATAGTATCGTAATGGCGCTGATTAGGCACGGGCGCAATGGACATACCCGTTTTATAAAGATCAGGATGGCGGAATAGCGCATTAAGAGTCATCGACCCACCACCACTCCAACCCCAAATCGCAATTCTAGAAGCATCCATATAGGAATGCGTTTTCAAAAGTTCTTTGACAGCATTAGCCTGATCAGAAGATGCAAGGATTCCAACCTGTCTGTAAACACTTTTGCGCCAATCCCTTCCCCTTGGCGCTGGCGTACCCCGGTTATCAATGCTCATAACCAGATAACCATTTTGGGCAAGCATGGCATGCCATAAAAATCGCTTCCCATCCCAGCGATCAAGCACAGTCTGACCTGCGGGTTCACCATATACATAAAATAAGACAGGATGTTTTTTAGCAGGATCGAACTCGGGTGGTTTGATGCACCATCCGTCCAATTCAACACCTTGATCAACCTTTACTCTAAAGAACTCCGTGCCCACCTTCTTGATCGTTTCAACCTTCTTCTTGAAGGCTGCGTTTTCAGTATAAGTCTTGATCACCTTATGATCAGCAAGATGAATCAAATGGGCGGAAGGTGGGGTATTAAAATTGGAAAATCGATGAACCGCATGGGTAGCATCAGGCGAAAGAGAATAAGCATGCGTACCTTTCATATCCTTAGGGCTTACCAACTCTGGATTTCCTCCATTAAGGGAAACTCGGTAAAGATACCTTTGAGTAGGGTTATCAGGCGAAGCCAAATAGTAAAGCCAGCCATTCTTTTCATCAACAGCTTCGATATGGATCACATCAAAATTGCCTTTGGTGATCTGGGTTATTTTATCACCACTACGAGAAACCAAATAAGCATGGCACCAGCCATCGCGTTCACTCAGCCAAATAAAATTCTGGTTCTTGTTAATCCAAAGAAATTCGTTATCGTTTTCGACCCATGCCTTATCCGTCTCGACCAGGATATTATTGCACTTGCCAGTCTTGGGATCTGCAATCATCACCGTATTTTTGTTTTGCAATCGATTAAATTGTTGCAGCACAATGCTGTTTTCCACCCAATCCATCTTGGCAAGGTAATGGTCGCGGGAGTCACCGGGAATTTGCAGGAAGGTTGTTTCGCCACCCTTAGCGCTGACAACACCAATCTTCGCTGAAGGGTTTTTCTCGCCGGTTTTCGGATAACCAAAAGTAATCAGCTTGGAATAAGGCCCATCCGAACTGCTGGTGATAAGAAAATCTTTGACGCCTTCGGTATCGATTTGCCAGTAAGCCACAGAGTTACTATCAGGGCTCCAGCGAAAGCCTTTTCTTAAGCCCAATTCTTCCTCATAAACCCAATCGAAAGTGCCATTGATTAATTTTGCAGTGCCATTAGTGGTAAGAGGTATGATATTAAAATCGATAAGGTCCTGAATATACAAGTTGTTTTTATGAACAAAACAAACGCGTTTACCATCAGGAGAGAATGTTGAAAACATTAGTGTAGAAGGCAAAAAATCGCCCCCCAATTTTTTCAGCTCCCTATTGGAAAGATCAAGCACCCAATAATCGCCACGGGAATTTACCCGCCATACTTTCTTGCTATTAGTGTAAATCAGCAACTTAGATCCATTATCCGAGAACTCATAATCTTCGACATTAAGAGGCTTAGTTTCCCCTGCAGGAATCAGCCAATGCTCGGGAACTAGGGTTTCCTGAACCCCTGAATTCAAATCATGGGAGACAAGCTTCTGGCCTTTATCACCAGACTCGAGGGAGATACTTACCGCACCATTTTTACGCCATCTGGTTGCTGGCGCACTTTCGAGTTCAAATTCTTTAGTGTTGAAAATACGATCAACACTAAGAATGCCGGGATCAACCTTGGCAACTTGGGCATAAAGTTCAAAAGCAAAAACATCTATTATCAATAAAAGCAAAAAAGAAACTGGAATAACTCTAAAGGTTTTCATTGTCGACCCTTAATAGAAAATTACGAACCCGGGATGCTGCAAATATTCTAACCAAGGAATCTTACCCATGCTAACAAGTTAAAATAAAAGTATTACTAACCCCATGAAATGGTTCACCTTATTTGGTACGGCCCATATCATGTAAGTTTCCCTGAGGCTTCAATGGGCCATACTTCCACCACGATGTCATTTTCATAAACAAGTATTTCACGATGCAAATTGCAGGTGGTGCAAGCATGAGTTGGGATGAAGTGAAGCAACTGGCC
>CAMDHK010000044.1 GCA_945897965.1 Candidatus Kuenenia stuttgartensis
AACTACTTCCGCAAAAGCGAAATAGAAACAGGATCAATTTATGACTGAAGCTTGGATTGTTCAGGCCGTTCGATCTCCCATAGGTCGTGCCCATCCCGAACAGGGCATTTTCAGATTCGTCAGGCCCGACGATCTGAGTGCCGATATTCTTAAAAACCTTGTCGAACGCTCTGGCATCGACCCCAATCTCATTAACGATGTTTTTTGGGGCTGTGCCAGGCAAATTAACGAACAAGGTTATAATGTCGCCAGGCAGGCAGTTTTAATTGCTGGGCTTCCCCTAACCGTTTGTGGCACTACCGTTAATCGAAATTGTGGTTCTAGCCTCGAGGCCCTTCATCAGGCAACCAGGGTAATTCTAACTGGCGAAAATGATGTTGCAATTGCAGGGGGTGTTGAACATATGCATAAGGCTGGCTGGGATACCGTCCCCGAGCTTAGCCCACAGATGCTAAAACGCCATTGCGCAGATGCCTTTCATATGGGCTTGGTTTGCGAACACCTCGCATCGACATTCCAAATCTCCAGAGAGTTTCAGGATGAATTTGCATTACGCAGCCACAAACGGGCCGCAAGTGCCTCCAAAGATGGCTTGTTCAAAGACGAAATATTTCCCGTCTGGGGCCATACCATCACAGGGGAATTCCAGCCTTTTTCAACTGATCAAACCATTCGGCCAGACACTTCATTAAAAGCTCTAGCCAAGCTAAAACCAGCTTTTCTAGAAAATGGAACCATCACTGCAGGCAACGCTTCACCTTTCAGCGTGGGTGCTGCAGCAGTCATGGTCATGGCGGATCAAAAAGCAAAAGAGCTAGGGCTGGTTCCTTTCGCAAAAGTCAAAGCCATGGCAATCGCGGGCAATGACCCATTATTCATGGGGATAGGCCCGGTCGCTGCAATTCAAAAAATACTTCAAAAAACAGGGCTCTCTTTAGATCAAATAGAAATCATTGAAATAAATGAAGCCTTTGCAGCACAGGTATTATCAGTGGCAAAGGAACTGAAAATCGATTCCGAAAAAATCAACAAGCTGGGTGGGGGTTTGGCACTGGGCCATCCGTTGGGCGCATCAGGCGCAAGGATTATCACCACCATGGTTCACGAAATGAAAAGGTCAAACGCCAAATACGCAATTGCTGCAATGTGCATAGGCGGTGGCCAAGGGATTGCAACCTTGCTGGAACGGGTTAGTTAGCACTAAAATCGGGTGGATACTTTTTGGCTGCTGTAGGGCTTGCTTTAGGCTTCGTGGTTTCAGGCGTCATTTGTTCGATCACTTCAAGCAACAACATTGCTCGATCTTCTATATTGACCAACTGCAAAAGAAGAATTTTCAAATCCACACTTAAAGGCAATGCGAAACTAAAAACATCGCAAAGATTACCCAGGCTCAAATCACTTTGCACCAACCTGTCGAGTTGCGCCTTAGCACTGGGTTGCTGCGTAAACCACTTGGTCATCTGCTTTACCAACTTGGCTCGAAGTCGATTTGCGTTTTCTTCAGAAGGAAGTGGCACATCGTGCAAAATTTCAACTTTAGCTGTACGGTAAAGCTTGTCATCATTTACTTCTTTGATGATTTTTGCCCGTGAAACCCCTTGCAATAACAAATTAAACCGGCCATCAGGTAATCGCTCTTCCTGAATTATCTTTCCTATGCAAATTTCAGAAAAGATAGGCGCAACATTGTTGGCACCATAACCAGCAGATGGCCGCAGCAAACACAATGCAATCAAACCGTTATCATCAAGGGCATCTTCAACCATCTGCTTGTAACGGGGTTCAAAAATATGCAATGGCTGGATAACACGCGGAAATAACACCACGTTGGGCAGAGGGAATAGCCTCACCTTACCATCAAAATTTTCCAATATTGTAGGATCCATGCTCATGACCAATTACAATAACTTATTTACTTGTAAACACTATGATATTTATAGTCATTAGCAAGATGGGTTTACGACCCTTGCAATACATTATCGAAAAAGAGGTTTCTTTTGTTTTCTTCCCAACTAAGTGCCACTGCTTTAGAAAACTTCTGCAGGACTTTATCCCGTAGCCTAAATGCTGGGCTAGACCCCATTCGAATTCTCCGCATGGAGGAAAAAAGAGGCGGTTCAGCTCTTTCTGTAGCCTCAGGCGATATTGCAGATTCTCTTTCAAAAGGCGATTCCCTTAAAGAAAGCTTTGACCAACATTCAAACCTTTTTCCATTGCTTATGCTTTCCATGATCCAAGTTGGTGAAGAAACCGGCAGCCTACCGGAAATCCTTAATGAACTTTCCCGACATTATGGCGAACAAGCCATGCTTCAACGCAAACTCAAAAGCCAAATCACCATGCCTGTTTTTCAATTCGGGATGGCCATTGCTGTCATCGCAATTCTAATACTTGTTCTCGGGTTTCTTCCCAAGGCACAAGGTCAGCCAGATTACGACCCCTTGGGCTGGGGGCTAAAAGGCGCAACTGGTTCCATCGTCTTTCTGGGAATTATTATCAGCATAATAATCGGTGGTATTTTAATCTGGAAAACCGTACTAAACAATGTCGCATTCAAGGCAAAAATATCCGCAATCTTTGTCAACCTTCCCATGGTTGGCGCCTACCTTAAAGAAAGCGCATTGGGGAAATTTTCCATCGGCCTTGGCCTGACTCTTAATTCCCCAATGTCCACCAAAAAAGCAATTAGGCTAAGCATGGAAATAACCTCCAACGATGCTTTTATAAAAGCCTGCCAACCTGTGCTAGCTTCGATAAAAAAAGGCCAACCCATCGTACAAGCATTATCCCAATGCAGCATTTTCCCAGAAGAATATCTGGCGCAAATTGAAGTCGCTGAAGAAGCGGGTTCCATTCCAGAAACCTGCAAACGGCTCGCACTCCAACACTCTGAAGAAGCAGGTAGGCAACTCTCGATTATTTTTTACTTGATGGGCGGCGCTGTCTGGCTATGCACCGCTGGTTTTATTATTTTTATCATTGCGAGAATGTTTGGATCTTACCTCGGTATGCTGGGCGTTTAACGCTTTCCTTCATTTTTTGGTTTGAAGCTCGTGGTTCGAATCGTGCTTCCCACACGGTGCTCGATCACTGCAATATCGCACAACCCCAACGCAGTTTCTCCCAATAATTTGGGCGCCCTCTTTGCTAGGTCTTTAGGCAGAAAGCTAGGCTCCTTTAAATTCAACCGGTATTCCTGCCTTACTTCTAACTCATCAGGCAATAATTGTTTCAACCCTTGTAACGCATGGCGATGAGTGCATAGCACCACGGTCTTTTTCCTCGATAACAGCACATCTCGAAATTCATCAAATTCCTTACTGCGATAATTTTTCAAATCTTCTCTTCCAAGATAAAAAGCCACCGCATTACATTCCCTCGGATAGCAAACCACGGCCTGATTTTCATCTGTGCAAAGTTCCCTGATGATATTTTTTGCAATCAAAGGCGATCTGAAATCCGCATACCAAGGCAGCGCAACCCCTTGAGTAAAACCTAGCAAAACGAATAATCCCCCTGCAATCACTAGGGTTGATTTCTTTTGTAAATAATCATTGCGAACTAGAAACGCACCAAACATCAACGCCAAAGGCGGAAAAGCAGGAAGAATATAAGTGGGCAATTTACAACCCGATAAGCTAAAGAAAAACAAACACCAGAAACCTGCGAGCAATAAAAACCCAGTCTCTTTCGAACGAGTCGCTCTTTGCTCTAAACTATCAGATTGCATCGATTTTATCCAAGGCCATAACACAAACAGCAAGGGCAACATTCCAACCAGCAAAATTGGGATGTAAAAGAACACTCCCCGTTGATGATCAAACGGTTCCAAAAACCTCATCACATGGTGTTCCCAAACAAAATGCGATAGAAACTCCGGCCTGCGAATAGCTACAAAAATGAACCAAGGCAAAAATAATGCGATTGATAACCCAAACCATATCCCCCATGCCTTCAAGGTAGGCTTTGAAAATCTACCATCAATTCTTGTGATCAAATAAAAACAGGGAGCGGTCAATACAATCGCAATCGGCCCTTTTGTGATCACCCCCAAAGCTGCAAATACCCCGGAAGCAATCCACCATCCCATTTGAAATTCACTTTTTCGAACAGCCAGCAACCCCGCAAAAAGCGTTCCAAGAATACACATGGCTAACAAGCCATCCAGCACTAGCAACTTGCCCATGATGATAAATCCTGGGCATAGCAATAAAAACAATGTCCCCGCAAACGCTTCCCGCGATCCAACGATTCTTCTTCCAAGTTCATAGGTCAAAATCAATCCAAGCAATAACGCAAGTGCTGGCACCAAACGGGCCTGCCAAACTCCCACTCCAAATGTTTGATACGAAAACATAGTAAGCCAATAAAGCAAAGGCGGCTTATCGAGATAAGGTTCGCCAGCTAATAAAGGTACGAGCCATTCATTATTGGCGAGCATTTCGCGTGGGATTTCTGCATAACGAGTTTCATCAGGTTCGAACAAAGAAAAATCAAGCCTGCTAAACAAAAGTAGAAGAGCAAGAATACATAAAATCAACCGATGTGAGAGCAATCCTTTTTCAGGCGATTGGGTATCGCAGGTGGGAAAAAGAATTTCACACCAAAGGTGCTTCGTCCAATCGTAAATGTTATTCGGCTTACTGACGCCATCCATGGCTAATCCTCGTTGAATACAAGGATGAATCATGCCAGAAAACAGGGGTAAAGGTCAATGGAAGGCTACGCCTTGCCCGTAAGAATCCTGGTAAGATAAAAGCGTAATGCAAAAGTATGATAAAGGAACCAAACTAGAAAAACCTGCAGTATTCCCAGCATTTCTAATGCGATTACCGAAGAAACCCAATAAACCTTGGCCATATCATTGAGGGCATTCATCATGAAGGCATTCACAAAAGAACTCAAGGAAAACAAGAAAATAGTCCCCATCAAGGCAAAAGCGAGCAAATGGGAAGAATAGGCCAAACCAGGCCGGTTGATGATTTCAAATGCACGGTTATAGAGAAATGTGATCACCGTAAAGGCACTGTAATAGGTTATCAATCCAAGAATAAAAAGAATTACACCGACTCGAAAAGTGTCAAAAGTTTTACCCACACTGAAGGTAACTGCAGACGCAAGAAAGAACACAAGCGCAAGAACCATTAATATCAAAAAACTGATTGCAAATCCTGAAGAGCGAAGAGTCTGCGATGCCTTCATGAAAAATACTGCACCAACGATAAACAAGCCAAACATCACCAAGAGTGAAAAAACAGTAATCACCACCAAGATTACATGATCGCTATCCATTTCAATTTTAAATGGCAAAGAGGGGGCCAAACTAAATTGAAGTTGAATGTTTACAAAATGCATAATAACTGCAATTGCTGTCATCATACTTGCAAGGGCTAGGTCACCAATATGCGTAGAAGAACCACCGCTATTTCCATTATTAGGGGGAGCAGGATTGTAATTCTTATCAGGAATAACTGGGCTTACATCAACCTGATAAACCCCAATGGGAACGTCATTGGATTGAACCATGGCTTGGGGATAAAGCTCTGCATAGGTTGAAGCAGAAAACCAATCTACTTGATCGGTGGAAACTTCATGAAAAGGTTTCAACTTACCTTTTTGCTTAAGCTGAAGCATTTCGGGATGATTGAGCGGGCCGAATGTTTTCCCTTGAATCCGTAAATAATATGCCATGCTTTCCCTTTTTTATAATCACCTCGACCGTGCAACCATCCAAATCAAAAACGCTAAAAGAAGAATTATCCCACCCGCAAACAACCCTGCTAGAAGAAACATTTCATGCTTTTTTTGATAATCAACCATTCTGCTAATGGTCGAATCAAACAACCCTTGAAGATCTTTTGGAATCTTAGCCCCTGAATTTTCAACCTCGGCATACAGCCGCTCAAATTCTGCAATACGCTGTGCGCATTTTGCATCAAGAACTACTTCAAGCAATGCTTTCCTTAAAGCAAACAATTGCATTTCTGCAAATTCCTTAACCTTCGAATCGTTCTCGTATTTCTCAACCCATACGTACAAGGGCTCAATTCTTGCCCAGTAACTATCGCCTTTTTTAACCCCCACTCGGCCAGCAATTTTCGCCCAATTTTCATAACACTTCTTGGCGTTTTGGTAGTCCTTGGCACGCACAAAATGCATACCACGATTTGCAAGATCAGTTAATTCCTTAGAGCTGTACTCTTCCTGTTTTTTGCTTGTTATCGTCTCGATTTCTTCGACCACGCCTGGTGCTGGTGGATTAACCCAGTTCTGTTTGAATTCTTCCTTCGCTTCAAACATCTCCTGAATATCACCAGTCTGCGCAGATTTCCGGATCGTTTTCAACAAATCCAACTGCAATTGTTTTTCAAGAATCGCAAGATCCTCTATAAGCGTTGCATTAATCCGATCCAGCATCGCAATTTCTCGCAGAGCTTTCACCCTTTCCCCCACGGGCGCCCTTTCCAATACCAACTTCCTCAAATTACGGTATTGATGCTCTAGAGCTTGATATTCTGCGTAAGCTGATTGCAGATTTTCAATCACTTCCATTTTTAAAGACGACCCTACGGGCAGATCTTGAAACGCAGCCATCATTTCAAAATCAACCCGCCCTGGAAAATTTAACTGGGCAACCTGGTCTTCAATTCTGGGTTCGATGTTGGCATATTGCATCGCCTCTGATCGAAGATTCTTATTGAGTAAATCTTCCAACCGACCCAAATCAGTATTGATCGATTCACAAGCACGCACATAATCCTCAGCAGCTTCCCTTACTGCAGAACTAGGCGACCGCTCTTTGGATTCGGTGTAATTCTTAAGAGTCATCACCGCTTTATCAATTCTCATAAATTCGCAACCCTCACTTATTTACCAGATATCAGTTCAGCAATTTCGATGATTTGATAATTGGTAGCAATCGATTCCAGATGTTTTTTTAAATTATCTGGTCTCCTAGAACTCATATCCCCCGACTTTTCGTAAACCTTTTTAGAAAACTCTTCTCGCAATTCATTACTCTCAATGGTTTTCCCAAAAGGAATAAAAAACTTATATTTTTTCAGATCGTTCTCCAAGTCCTTATCAAACGCCTTCATTAAAACCAAATCTTTTACCATTTCGGAAAGTGCTTCAAGCTGCAGGCCGTGCAATTCATAGCGAACAGGATTCTCATCGCGGGATTTTAATGCTATATCCATAATCAAATCTTGGGCTTTTTTCTGTAATCCCTGCCCACTTTGTTTAGGCTTACTCTTAGGCTTTGATTCAGCATCACTTTTCAATAATTCAAGAACCCCGGGTGCATTAATCTGGGCCTTTTCTAAAGATGCCAAAGCCTTCCTCTTAATTTCATCAGCAACAATCGAAGAATTTATTTTACTCTTGATCATTTCACTTTTATTTGGATCTACAAATTGCTGAAGCATAAACATTCCAACGAGATCTTTCCCAGATCCAAGGTCATCCATCACGGTTTTACAAGCTTCGGTATTTTTGTGAGTTGTGGAAAGTGCCTCAAGCCTTTGGATGCTCAAAGACCAGGAAATAATCAAATCAGCGATTGTTTCATTAAAGCGATTTCGGTTAATTTTATAATCAGACTTAAGAAATTGAGCTATATCACCTTTTAATTCACCAAGCGCATTTAAGCAGTTACCAAAAGCTTGGCTTCTATCGTCTTGGGGAATCTGTTGCAATCTGGTTAATAACTCCAAAAGTTTTGGCTCATCAGGAAGAGAATTGACCAGTTCTTTAAAAGGCTGAATTGTTTCTTCGATCATCTCTAACTTTTTGGAAACTTCTTTGGTTTCATCAGACTTTTTTTTAAGCTTTTCTTGAAAGCCTAAAACAGTTCCATCAAAGTTAAATTTATCATTCTTTAAATCGTTTTGAAGTTTGGTTATAAAAGCCTTAGATTCCGAAGAACTTTTGTCTACTTCTTTTTGATGATCAATTTTTGGAATATAGGTGGTTCGAATAGCTTCACTAAGAGCTTTATTTTCAACTTCAAGTTTATCTCGGTCTTCTTGAACCAATGCAAATGTTTTAGCTGCTGGAGCAAAAATTATCCAACCAAGAAAGAGTCCGAAAAGAAATATCACAATGCATGCGGGTATTAGAACTTTGAGGACGGTAAAAAATTCAGGTGCATCATACTTTTTAACCGCTTTATTATTGAAATCAGCCGTTATAACACCTGCAACATCAGAATCACCGGAGAACAACCCAGGTATAAACCGAGCTTGAATCCAGTTTTTGCCATCGATGGCAAGCAGGTCAATGGCTTGCAATTGATTGGCCTTGGCCATGGACTGCAGGGAATCGATGGAGAACGGTCCCACCTTGGAAATCCCACTTTTAATGTAGTAACGAACCATATAATTCCTATTTGTTATTTTTTTTTATTAATTCTAAAAAAGCTTTATCATACCAAAGAAAATGCTTTCTTATTTCATCTATTATTGCCATATCTTTTTTAGGATCGCTATCATCAGAATTCAAATTTTTAAGAAATTCCTCATAATTTTTAACATATCGTTTTAACTCATCTTGCTTAGAACTGAGGGTTATCTTGTTTTTATTCGCATTTAACTCGGGCATAGCAACCATTTCGATTTTTAGATCATTAATAAAACCTTCTAACTTAGCTTTATGATGAGGAAAATAATCAAAAGCAAAATAGTAATTTAATTTCTTTTTGTCTGTATTTAACAATAAATTTTTAAGATTTTCCATACCTTCTTTAGTTTTAGGCAATTCCGAAATTTGTTTGATTATCAAGTCATTAAAAACCGACTTTTGTCCTTTAATTTTCAAGTCATTAACAATAGCTACCCATTCCCGGCCATATGTCGCCTTGAACGTCGGATTATTCAACGCTTCTTTTTCTTTATTGCTAAGGAATGTTTTTAACTCATCATTTAATCGTATTGCATTATTTTTCAAAGTTTTTTCATCAAACCCGCTAGCTTTTGCATTTTTAATGATGTCTGTATTTTTTTTATCCGACTCGATTACCTTTTGAACTTCTTTTCTTTCAACAATGGAATCAGGAGTTAATTTTTCAGCAGATGTTTCTAATGATGTTGGTTTTAATTTATTTCCTCTATTTTTCGCTTCGCTTATTGCACCTTCAAGTTGTTTATTAAGTTCAATTTCCTTATCTTTAAAATTATTAATACCATTCGTTTTATTATTGATATCCGTTGAAAGAATCGGGAGATTAGAACTCAAACGCTCTTTTCCTTCATTCAACTGCTTTAATTTCTCTTCATAAAGATTTGAAATGGTATCATTTTCATTTTTAATAGCATTTTTACTCAGAAACAAATACAAGCAAACCGAACTGGATACGGACAAAAACAAAACTACAACCAAGGCAAATGCCATGAAACCCTGATTTCTTTTGAGGGAAATTACTTTGGAAATCATTTGGTTTTCCCGTAAAAAAAATTAGAAAGTTCCATCTGGCTGAATTTAATCAATTCGATGAATTTTTTTGTATCGTTTAACCCTTTAAGTTTTGAATTTCCAAGATAGTTTTCAAATTCTTTAATAAAACCACTTAAGTCCTCATTCGAAACTGTAAACGGCCCTATTTTTCGCGAATTTTCTGTGGCAACAAGTGGCTCCCAGAATAACTTTGCGTTATCAGGAAAAGAACTTACATACTTCGTTAACTCGTCTGATTTGGAGAAAAACCTCTCGTTATTATCATCCAGAAGCACCTCAATTAATTCTTTTAAACTGCCCCGGCATTCATTCATAAAAAACAGATTCGTTTCATTCGTTTCATTCGTTTTATTCTTTTTTATCAAAACAGTAAGGATCACCAAATGACTCAAAGGCAACGACACTCCGAAATCGTTGGCTAGTTTAGCTTCCTTTATTTTTTTTAAATTCTCAGGGAACTCTTTCTTTAATTTTACCAAGTCCTCCATTCCCTTAAAAGTGTCTTTGTCCTTTTCAATCCACTGCTTAGTTTGGTAGTATATTTTGACATAGTTTTTATCTTTATTATATTGTTCGTATTTCGCTTTTGCATTTTTCTCTATCTCAACGATGTAATTGCTAATCACATCGCCCTTTTCAAGAACTTTACCTTTGTTTTTATCAATAAATTCCAACCACTTATTTTCTTTAGGTCCATCTGTAATTATAATTTCCTGTTTGCTCTTTAATTTCTGTAATTCTACAAACACATCTTTTGTTGTTTTAAAACCAGTTTTTTCATTTAATTTGGCATCCTTCAGCACAGATTTAATTTGTTCAACGCTTTTTACTCCAACAATATTTTCTCCCTTGTTGGAACCATTAGCTTTCCCGATTTGGCTTTCTAAATTTTTATTTGTATTTTTAATTTTATCACTCTCGTTAGTCATTTTATCTAACGCTATCTTTTTATCACCACTTTCTATTTCTAATTTCTCTACCACACTCTTCAGGGTGTTGAATTCGGCCTCCTTTTCTTCCAATTTAACAGTTAATTTTGCTTGGTTTATGCTGCTTGCTATTAACCAAGTAAATAGCGGAGGCAAAACAAGCAGAAACAATAAGCCGAAGATCCCAGCTAAAAACGTTATTGTTTTCCAAGTGTTATCAGGCCCAGAAGGTTTTAAATTGTCGAAACTTTCAACGTTGTCTTTTGTATCGATAAATAATTCCGACTTACTAAATAGTGGATCTTTACTAGGCTTTAACCCAGGTAAGTCGGATTTAAGTGGATCGAAATCTGGTCGATAAATAGGCGAATGTGTTCCCCCCAATCCAGATGGAATTGGTTTGTCTTTGGGCTTTTCGCCACGCGCTAGGCTTACTAATGCCCCAGCAGGTGCGTTGCCTAAGCTTCTTGAAAGATTAAGCACACCATCGTGAAAAGTTTTATCAGAAAAAGGCGCAGCAAGTGAATCTGCATCAAGCGGAATAAAGCGCAAGGTACAATTGGGGCCTCTTCCCCCCAAAGTGTAATAAGTGCTAAAGGTGATATTCCAGCGCTGGTATTCGGGAAGCAATGCTATCGCTTCTTGTATTAAAGCCAGGGGATCTAAACCCGTGGGATAAAGCACTGTTATGGGTTTGCCCGATAATGCTCGTTCTGCAAGCCAGCCTGCCCAACCCGCATCGCCTACGATGCTTTTCCAATAATTGCAGATCCGGGGTTCCAAGGAACCGATTGCCAAGCGTTGGGTATCGATCCTGCCAATCTGAGGCGACCAATGATCTCGAAACTTAAAGTTATTAATCGCCCAAGCAGGGCCCGCCTTGGCTTTATCCATGTCCTCTAAAATTACATGGTGAGCAATAAAGTTGGTTCGATTGGCGTAAAGGGGGGCAGGGCCAATACGGGAAATCACCGAACAATCGCGAACCCCTGCATTAAAACGATAATGCGAAAACCCTATCGGATTGCTATGCGCTTTAGGGTTACCAGCCTTATAAAGTTCTTGGTAATTATTGATTGCCAAAAGATTCTGCAATAAAAGTTTATTAGAAAGCGCATCATTCGAAGCGCCCGCATAGCATAGGCAACCACGCAAACCATCGATGCCTTCATCTGCAGCAGTGTAAATAAGTTCTCTGGGCATATTTGAACCTTTTACCTATTATTCTTTGGGGCACGGGTGGTATCATCTGGATTTTTTAACCAGAGAGGCAATATATCTTTGACTGTTTTCGCCAAGGCGTAAAGCATGGGTACCGAAGCCCAGATCGGCCTAATTTCGCTAGGCTTTATCATGGCTTTGTTATCTGTTCCTAAGGTAGGCTTACTGCCAAACGAACTAACAGGAATGTAAATGACATCCTGAGCAAAGTTCTCGCAAGCGTTGACAATGTTGGGCGCATAATCCTCAAGGAACTTTTTAATTTCCTTGGAGGCCTGCTTTATCGCTGGTATCGAGAGCAAATGTTGCCCACCTTTTCCTGGTTGGCCAATGAAGGGTTCCGCCATCGAAACATTGGGAACCAAATGGCACCACGAATCCCACTTGGTCAGCACGACAATCAACGGCCTATCGTACTTATTGGAAGCACTTAAACCCCGATGGCGCCAAATCCTGCTTAGCGCTTCAGAAAGAATCGTTTCCTGCCTATCATCGATGTTTTTATAACTATTCATCGATTGCTGTTGAACTCTCTCAGCTTCTTTTCGAATTCGAATATTTTGGGTTGGGTCAAATAGATAGAAGAGAGCATCAGCTTCACGAAGATGGATCGTCACCTGATTTTCAGAAGTATCTTTGCCAGTTTTAAAGGATTCGCCTGAGTTATCATAAAGGGAAATCAATCGATGTTCATTGTTGTTTGCACGGGGGTGCCCATTACCCGGTTCAATTTGAAAGATAAAGGGCTTGGCAAGATTGACTGCCTGATCACTGATCAGAACTTCGTTAAAAAGACTATCATCCAATTCCTGAGTACGCCTGATCAAATCATCGGGGGTGCATTGTTTATCGGGTGAAGGATTATGGAAAATATTATTTTCATATTGAATGAGGGCGTTGTTGAAAGTGGGATCAGGATCGAAAAACCTGAGTAAGAATTTATCCTGCATCACTCTTCGAAGTTCATGTGTCATGCATGCTAAGAGAAATGATTTACCACTACCTGGCGTACCGATGATTGAGAAAAACTTGATTCTACTTTCAAGAACTTCTCTGGGTATTTCGAGATGACAATTTGGGCAGGCAAGTTTTTTGCAAACCACGCCTTTGGGATCAATCGCAAATCCTTCAGGGCTAAATCGGGAAGGCAGAAAACGCATCAAGGCATCTTCCCTGCGTAGACGCCTGTCACCCGCTAAGCTTTGATGGCTTGCAACCCAAAGTGCATCTTCAGGGGCGAACTTACCCATGCAGTTGGGGCATGTTGCGGATTGTCGAAGGGTCACCCTAGTTGGCGCCATAAAAACCAAATGCTTTCTGGGGATAAAACATTTTTAACAAAGCCAAAGCTATTTTATAGTAACATTGCTTATTCATTTTAAAAGCTTAAAAGCCTAATGTTATGTGTTTTTTACAAGTAGAGACGAAATAATCCCAACCATGCTATTAATGATTGGTAGAATAGCTAAACTAATAAGATTATCGGTTAATTACGGTGCTTAATGCTTCTTCAAACTCAAGATCTTTCCAAATGCTATGGCGATTTTTATGCGCTACGGTCCCTTAATATGCACATTGCGCCAGGCGAGGTCTATGGCCTATTGGGCCCCAATGGCGCAGGGAAATCCACCGCACTTCGCCTTATCATGGGCTTTCTTCAACCCTCCTCGGGCAAAGCCCTAATCGCTAATCACGATTGCTGGGCCGATGGCGTTGCAGCTAGAAAAAAAATCGCATACCTCCCAGGTGAATTGCGACTCTACGAAAATATGTCAGGTAGGCAATTAGTTAATTTTCTCAGCGGCTTACGCAACAGACCCGTTCGCCCAGACCTAAACAAAATGGCCAGCATTTTTGATATCGACATCGATACCCCCATGGCAAATATGTCTAGCGGTATGAAGCGCAAAGTCGCACTGCTTTTAGTGCTTGATCCCTATGCAGAACTCATCATCATGGATGAACCTACAAATACACTTGACCCGACCATGCGTACCGCTCTTCTCGATGAAGTTAAAGCTGCCAAAAAAAGAGGTCAGGCAGTTTTCTTTTCTTCGCATGTTCTTAGCGAGGTTGAAACTGTTTGCGATCGCATAGGCATTTTACGCAAAGGCGAATTAGCCCATCAGCAATCAATGAGCGACCTAGCATCTGGCAGGCGCATTCGTTTAAGGCTAGCTCGCGATACTACCATTCCCGATTTAACGGGGTTGCTTTTGGTTCGCAAGGAAGAAACGCTTTTGCATCTTGAACATAATGGCGCACTCGAACCCCTCATGAGTTGGATCGGCAAACTTGATCTCTTAGAGCTTAGTATCGAACCTTTGGGCCTTGATAGTATTTATCGGAAAATCCACGGAGAAGGCGCGTGATTCTTACCCTTGTTCTTAAACTTCTGCGCGATCTCAGGCTGACTTTGTTCGTCACCGCCTCTCTACTTTGCTTGTTCCAGATCTTCTGGACCAAAATTATGGAACGCATCATCGCACAACTCGCGCCCTTCTTTTATGGCATGGCTGGGTATTCTGGTATCGATATCAAGCAAGTTGAAAAAGTTGTATTCGATGGCCCGGGAAAACTCATCCGCTCCATCATCGGTGGCGAAACCATCGACCTCAATAACGCAATGGATATGTTCACCATCGCCTATGTTCATCCCCTAGTTCAAACCATCATTTGCATCTGGGCAGTAGGAAGAGCCGCGGGTGCTCTCGCAGGCGAAATTGACCGAGGCACCATGGAGCTTCTTCTTTCACAACCCATTGGCAGGGGCACTTTAATTCTTGCCCACCTCGTTGTTGATATCATCACCATTCCACTTATTTGCCTGAGTATGTGGTTTGGTTCTTATGTTGGGTACTGGCTTGTAAACCCCTTAACATTGAAAGAATACGATAACCTTCCCAAGATCCAAAAAGTGGATATCGAGTTTGGAATCGCAGGGCTGAAAGTAAAAATTAAAGATCCCACATTAACAGCAGCACCTGTTCAGACAAAAATGGAACCAGGCGAAGGAAGGCTCGCATTACATCCAGAACTTCTTGGTAAAGGCTTACTAGCTACAGGCGGTTTGATTTTCGCTATCACAGGCATCACCATGGCTATTTCCGCAACCGGCAGATTCAGATTCAGAGTTCTGGGCTATGCTGTTTTCCTAATTCTTATCATGTTCCTCGTTAATGTAATTTCACAAGTATGGGAACCTCTCATGCCATTACGCCCACTCACCATCTTTTATTACTATCAACCTCAGCAAATGATTCTGGGCAGAGGATGGAGCGTCAATTTCTCGGAGTGGAACCAAGGCGAAGCTTTATTTCAAGTTCCGTGTCTTCTCGTTCTTTATGGCGTTGGAACTTTAGGATACCTAATATCTTGGCGCATCTTCGAACGCAGAGATATCCCTGCGCCCATCTAAAAGGTATACTCTTTCTCATAGCTTTTTCATCGAACTCTCATGGTGGTTTACTATGAACAAGAACTTTCGTAACCGTGTTTTGATTTTCTCATCCTTCGTACTCATCGGCCTCGTAACATTCCTCTCTGGGTTTGAATTCCTCTCTGCGCAAGGAGCCGTTCCTAAACCTTCCAACACTTGGATCTTCGATACCAAGGGTGTTTCCAGCCAAAGGCTCTCTGATAAAGCAGGCAGGTTCTCTGGGAAAACGATTGGCGTGCCCTCCTTCAAGCAAATTGATGCACATAGCTTTTATGAGTTTCATGGCACCGATGGGTTTATTCTTAAAGAAAACGTAACAGGCGCAGAGCCCGGGATGCCTCATGAAAAATTCTCCCTCGCCTCTTGGATTCGTATCGATGAAGGCACCACCAACGGAGGCATTATTGGCTGCATCCAAGACAATGGCAATTACGAAAAAGGCTGGGTCCTTGGCTACGATAACGACAAATTCACTTTCACTCTAAGTTCAAACGGTGCAGATGATGGCGATGGGAAAATCACCACACTTCGGTCCAAATCTAATTATCAAAAAGGAAAATGGTTTCACCTAGCTACTTCCTACGATGGTGCTTCCATGCGTATTTTCATCAATGGCAAACTCGAAGGCGAATCCAAGGAACAATCCAAATCAATCAACTACGCATCTGCTGCGCCCTTCATCATTGGTAGATACCGGGATGATGATGAAGATTTTGGCCTAGTAGGTGCGATCAAAGAGATCAACCTTTATCAATCGGCTCTATCAGCAGATCAAATTGCAGAACTTTTCGAAAAAGATGCTGCCCTTGCAAGTCTTGCCCCAATACCTCTTCCAACAGGTTTTGTTATTGCACCTTATTTGCAATTTCCAACAAAAAGCTCCATAACCATCATGTGGGAAACTTCTGTTCTTGCATCTTCAACAGTAAAGTTTGGCACCAAGCTCCCGTTAGAAATGTCTACCACAAAAGAGGGGGCATCACTTATTCATGAAGTACTTCTAGAAAAACTCGAACCTGCAACCAAGTACTTTTACCAAGTTGAAAGCAAATCTGATTTAGGCGGGGTTGCACAATCTGGGATACTTACTTTCCAAACTGCAGTTGTTGATGATGAACCCTTTTCTTTTTGCGTGATAGGCGACACCCAGAAAAATCCAAAAATGACAGGTAAAGTCATGAAGCTTATTTGGGAGCGCAGGCCGCATTTTCTTATGCATGTTGGCGATGTCGTCGATAATGGCCCTGATAAAAAAGAATGGGTCAACGAACTTTTTAAACCCTCCATCGATCTTCTTTGCAGAGTCCCCGTCTTCCCTACGATTGGCAATCATGAAAAAAATCATGATCATTACTACAACTATTTCTCACTGCCCAAACCAGAATATTTCTACCGCTACAGTTATGGAAATGCAGATTTCTTTGTGCTTGATAGTAACAAATCGCTGCTCCCTCTTACTCAGCAATACGACTGGCTTGAAAAGGAACTTGCATCCTCCAAGGCTACCTGGAAAATCGTCTACCATCATCATCCCGCCTACTCTTCTGATGACAACGATTATGGCGATACCTGGGTGGGTGGCTCCAACCTAGGCGACAAGAACGTCCGATCGATTGTTCATCTCTATGAAAAATATGGTGTAGACATGGTATTCAATGGCCATGTTCATGTTTATGAACGAACACTTCCAATCAAGGGCGGGAAGGTCGATCGCTTAAAAGGTATCACTTATGTAACCAGCGGAGGCGGGGGCGGCTCGCTCGAAAACTTTGCGCCTACCCCCACTTGGTTCAAAGCAGAGATCAGGTCCGATTATCACTTTTGTCAGATCTCAATCACAGGCAGCCGACTTAATCTAAAAGCATTCGACCACGAAGGGCGCCTGTTCGATCAATGGGATAAAGACAAATAGCATCACTTAAATTACAGCTTACGAAACTTCAAGCACAGGCTTGCCCAGCACATTCATCTTGGGGGTAATACCCAAGCCGGGTGCGGTGCTTGCCGACATTTTTCCATCAATTCTTTGAGGCGCTCCATCTGCAATACTTACGGAAACATAGCTATTAAAATCAGTAGCAGAGAACTGAAATTCTGGTGGGGTGCTTTGCGCCAAGTGGGCAATCGCTGCGGTAATAATATCCCCGCCCCAGCTATCTTCTAATGTCATTGCAATGCCAAGGGAAACGCAAAGATCGCGTGCCTGTTTTACTTTCGTAAGGCCGCCAAACTTACTGATTTTAAGGTTCACCACATCCATAGCTAAATCTGCATTTCCTTTCATCAGCACATCAACCGAATCAATCACTTCATCAAGAATAAAAGGATTGTTGGTGTGCCTTCGAATGGAAAGGCATTCTTCGTAAGAAAGACAAGGCTGCTCGATATAAACATCTACATCTTTTACAGCTTTTACAACCCGCATCGCATCGTGCATAAGCCAACCGGTGTTGGCATCTGCAACTAATCTATCACCTGGTTGTAATTTAGCTGCAACAGCTTGGATACGGGCAATATCAACAGCAGCATCTCCGCCAACCTTGAGTTGAAACCGCTTGTATCCCTCTGCCCGATAGCCCGCAACTTTATTGGCCATCGCTTCGGGGGCTTCCTGAGAAATAGCCCGATACAAGTTAACGCTGTCCCCATATCTTCCACCCATCAAAGTGCAAACAGGTTGGTTCGTAACCTTGCCAAGGATATCCCAACAAGCCATATCAATACCCGATTTTACATAGGCATGGCCTTTAAGCGCGGCATCCATTAGGCGATTTAACTTTTGCAATTCAATTGGATTTTCGCCAATCAAATGTCTGCCAAGTTCAACGATCCCAGCGCGCACGCCGTTGGCATAAGCAGGAAGGTAGAAGGGCCCAAGCGGGCATACTTCGCCATAGCCTATAACCCCTGTGTCGGTTTCAATTTCAACCACGGTCGAATCAAATACGGAAACGGATTTGCCACCCGACCATTTGTAACTGCCTTCAACAAGAGGGAGATCGACTTGGTAAGCACGAATACGCTTGATTTTCATGGTGGTCACTCTTAAAAAAATTGAACATCTGCAATACAAAATAGTAAAACACTTACCGCTTCACTTCCATTACTAATTATTGTTTAGCAAATACTTGGTCAGCAAATCGTAAAGGTGCCTCGTGGTGTTCTTTCCTTCGTTAATACTATGGCTTCGATTAGGGTAAGCGAGCATGGTAAATTGTTTGTTATGGCTTATTAGTTCATCAATAAGTGTTTCCATTCCTAGGTAATGACAATTGTCATCGCCTGTGCCATGCACAAGAAGCAGCTTACCTTTCAACTGATGTGCAAAATTAATGGGCGAACCATTTTTATAACCCTCTGGATTATCTGCGGGCAGGCCCATGTAGCGTTCCTGATAAATAGTATCGTAATGGCGCTGATTAGGCACGGGCGCAATCGACATACCGGTTTTATAAAGATCAGGATGGCGAAAAACCGCATTGAGAGTCATCGACCCACCACCACTCCAACCCCAAATCGCAATTCTAGAAGCATCCATATAAGAATGCGTTTTCAAAAGTTCTTTGACAGCATTAGCCTGATCAGAAGATGCAAGGATTCCAACCTGCCTGTAAACACTTTTGCGCCAATCCCTTCCCCTAGGCGCTGGCGTACCTCGGTTATCAATACTCATAACCAGATAACCATTTTGGGCAAGCATGGCATGCCATAAAAAACGCTTCCCATCCCAGCGATCTAGTACAGTCTGCCCAGCAGGTTCGCCATATACATAAAACAAAACAGGATGCTTTTTTGCAGGATCAAACTCCGGTGGTTTGATGCGCCATCCGTCCAATTCAACGCCTTGGTCAACCTTTACTCTAAAGAACTCTGTGCCAACCTTCTTAATCGTTTCAAGCTTCTTCTTGAACGCTGCGTTTTCAGTATAAGTCTTGATCACCTTATGATCAGCAAGATGAATCAAACGGGCGGAAGGTGGAGTATTGAAATTGGAAAACCGATGAACCGCATGAGTTGCATCAGGCGAAAGGGAATAAGCATGCGTGCCTTTTAATTCTTTAGGGCTTATTAACTCAGGATTTCCACCATTAAGGGAAACCCGATAAAGATATCTTTGCGTAGGGTTATCAGGCGAAGCCATGAAGTACAGCCAGCCATTCTTCTCATCCACACACTCAATATGAGTCACATCAAAATTGCCTTTGGTGATCTGGGTTATTTTATCTCCACTACGAGAAACCAAATAAGCATGGCACCAGCCATCGCGCTCACTCAGCCATATAAAATTCTGGTTCTTGTTTATCCAAAGAAATTCGTTATCGTTTTCGACCCATGCCTTATCAGTCTCGATAAGGATATTGTTGCACTTACCAGTCTTGGGGTCTGCAATCATCACGGTGTTTTTATTTTGCAATCGATTAAACTGCTGCAGCACAATGCTGTTTTCCACCCAATCCATCTTGGCGAGGTAATGATCGCGGGAGTCGCCCGGGATCTGCAGGAAAGCTGTATCGCCACCCTTGGCACTGACAACACCAATCTTGGCTGAAGGATTTTTCTCCCCGGTTTTCGGGTAACCAAAAGTAATCAACTTAGAATAAGGGCCATCCGAACTGCTGGTGATAAGAAAATCTTTGACGCCCTCGGTATCAATTTGCCAGTACGCAACAGCATTACTATCAGGGCTCCAACGAAAACCTTTTCTCAGCCCTAATTCTTCTTCATAAACCCAATCGAAAGTACCATTGATCAGTTTTGTAGTGCCATTGGTTGTTAGAGGTGTGATATTAAAATCGAGTAGATCCTGAACATAGAGGTTATTTTTATGAACAAAGCAAACGCGTTTACCATCAGGAGAGAAGGTTGCAAACATTAGCGTAGAAGGCAAAAAATCGCCCCCTAGTTTTTTGAGTTCTCTGTTGGAAAGATCAAGCACCCAATAGTCTCCACGAGAATTTACACGCCATACTTTCTTGCTATTGGTGTAAATCAGCAACTTGGATCCATTATCCGAAAATTCATAATCTTCGACATTAAGAGGCTTGGTTTCCCCTGCAGGAATCAACCAATGCTCGGGCACAAGGGTTTCTTGAACCCCTGAATTCAAATCATGGGAGACAAGCTTCTGGCCTTTGTCGCCAGACTCGAGGGAGATGCTCACAGCACCATATTTACGCCATCTGGTTGCTGGCGCGCTTTCGAGTTCAAATTCTTTAGAGTTAAAAATACGATCAACCGTTAGAATACCAGGTTCAACCTTGGCAGCTTGGGCGTAAAGTTCAAATGCAAATAGATCCACTATCAATAAAAGCAAAAAAGAAACTGCAATAACTCTAAAGGTTTTCATTGTCGACCCTTAATAGAAAATAACAAACTCAGAATGCTGAAATTATTCTAACGAAGGAATCTTACCCATGCTAACAAGTTAAAATAAAAGTAATACTAACCCCATGGATTGATTCATCTTATTTGGTACGGCCCATATCATGTAAGTTTCCCTGAGGCTTCAATGGGCCATACTTCCACCACGATGTCATTTTCATAAACAAGTATTTCACGATGCAAATTGCAGGTGGTGCAAGCATGAGTTGGGATGAAGTGAAGCAACTGGCC
>CAMDHK010000045.1 GCA_945897965.1 Candidatus Kuenenia stuttgartensis
AGCGCAAACTGGTGCACATTGGGGCATCGGTGCGCAAGCTGGTGCATATTGTGGCATTGGAGGAGGCGTGCTATTTGAATGCCTACGACCAAAAAGCCCTGTGCCTTCGTGGCCCCAGCAGCCAGCATTAAGCATGATCAAACCAAGAAAAGCCGACCTAACAATGAACGCTTTCATGTTTACTCTCACAAAAAGCAACTAAAAACATATATCCAGCAAACCTTTGATCGGGTTGCCGTCGCCAATACAAATTGGCTGATAACTTTTATCCACTGTAAAAAAAAGACCATTAGTAGCGCGAGAAGAAAAGTAGTTAATCACATGACAATTATTATTTTCAGATACACATTTAACAAATAAGACAATAGTTCACGAAAAGACAATAGTTCCAATTGTGTCAGAAACAACATGCCCAAACCCCCAAAACGGGCCCTAAATCCTCCAAAATCATTCTAAATCAATGCTTTACAACCTTTAAAATGGCATTTTAAAGGCTTTGACTCTTAAAGCAACGAGCCAAGAATGAAAACTGCCGCTTATAATTTGAAATTTATTTAGTCGATTTGAGAGAATACAAAAGCCTTTAACCAAGAAACTAAACCCTGAGCATTTTTACTTTTAGTAAAACCTGAGCATCACGCTTGATATAAATAAAGACCAGGGGGGTTATAGGCCACCCCTTGGCAGATAATACCTGCAAATAGATAGATAAAGCGGAATTAGGGTTCTAAGAATCCGCGATGGTAGTAGATGATTTCGCAGGGGTAACAACAAAGCCAGCCGCCCTGAGAATATCTTCGATTTCATCGCGAAGAAGTTCTTCCCTGCTCATAAGCTCATCGACAATTTTTTCCACGTAGACACGATTATCAGAAAGCAATTGGAAAGCATTATCATCAGCCTGCCTGAGGAAATTTTGAACTTCAGAATCGATGAGAGCAGCAGTTTGTTCGCTAAAATCGCGGGCTTCCTGCATTTCTTTGCCTAAAAAGACATGCTCTTCGCCAACTTTAAAAGTCATGGGCCCAAGCTTTTCGCTCATACCCCAATGGGTAACCATCATTCGAGCCAGTCTTGTCGCTCGTTTTAAATCAGATTCTGCACCAGCATAAGGTTGGTTGTAAATAAGCTTATCTGCAGCACGACCACCCATGATCATGACCAACTGATTTTTAAAATGATCTAGGCCATGATGAAAACGATCTTCATCAGGTGCATTAAGGTTAACGCCAAGGCTTTGGCCCCTAGGAATGATGGAAACTTTTTGTGGGCGATCAGCGCCAGGCATCAACCAGGTGACTAGGGCATGGCCTACTTCATGATAGGCGGTCCTGCGTTTGTCTTCCGGGGTAAGAACTTCTTCGCGTTTAGGGCCGATAAGAACTCTATCTGCAGCGACTTCGAAATCAGCTCGGTCGATTTTATCTTTTTCAAGTCGGGTCGCAACCAAGGCAGCTTCGTTAGCTAAATTACGAAGGTCTGCACCAGTCATTCCAATCATTTTTCTAGCTACCATCTCCAGATTTATATTATCTGCAAGAGGCTTATTACGGGTATGAACCTTGAGAATTGCGAGCCTGCCCTGCCAAGTTGGCCTATCAATGGTAATATGCCTATCGAAGCGGCCTGGCCGTAAAAGTGCGGAATCGAGCACATCAGGCCTGTTGGTCGCTGCAAGCACAATGACGGTTTCTGTAGGTTGGAAGCCATCCATTTCGCTTAGAATTTGATTAAGCGTTTGCTCGCGTTCATCAGAGCCACCACCCACACCCGCGCCACGCATTCTGCCTACTGCATCAATTTCATCGATAAAAAGAATGCAGGGAGAGTTATCTTTAGCCGTTTTGAACATATCGCGAACACGGCTTGCGCCCACCCCAACAAACATTTGAATAAATTCTGACCCACTAATTGAGTAGTATGGCACCCCTGCTTCACCAGCTACTGCACGGGCAAGCAGAGTTTTTCCAGTTCCTGGGGGCCCAACAAGTAAAACACCTTTGGGGATACTTGCGCCTAACCTGGTGAATTTATCTGGGGATTTTAAGAACTCAACGATTTCCTGCAATTCGCCCTTGGCATGCTGCAAGCCTGCAACATCCTCGAAAGTGACCTTCATTTTGGTCTTTTCATACTTTTTAGCAGGGCTTTTGATGTAATTGCTAAGGAATCCACCACCCATTGGGTCGCGAAACTTTGGCAGTATGAATAAAAAGAAAACAATCAAAATGACTGCGGGCAGAATCATCATAATAAACCAACTCAGCCCCGCAAAATTATCTTCCTGCTGATCGACGAGTAACCCATTACGGATGAGCTTATCCATTTGTGCAACGAGGCCTGGATCATCTAATTTGGCCCGATTTACGGTGAATTTCCCGCGAGCTCCAGCTTTTTCTTTGAGTCTTTCGTCTTTGATACTTTCGTGATCATTAACATCAACCGAAATCCGATCGACCCCAATGAAAGTTATCTTTCTGATTTTTTTTGAATCTTCATCATCAAGCATAAGCTTAACGAAATCGGAATATAGAACCGTATTGTTGTTACCAACAGAGGAACTGAAGAGAAGAACAAGTAATAAAAAGAGAATAACTAGCCAACCTAGATTCCCACTAATATTAGAAAAAGATCGTTTTTTAGGGGGTTTTCCAGAACCTTGTGGCTGAGACCCATCTTGGGTGGGGTTGGTCATTAACTACTCCAATAGAACAAACAAAGAACACCTGAAATTATGTTAGCATCTTCCAAGGAAGCGAAACTATTTTAGGAATTATTTTGTTTCAGGAAACTTACATAATGCAGCTACGGGGAAAAACATTATTCGGGACTACCATTTCCCTCTTGGTCTTTTTGTGGCGCAGGAGAGTTTGCTTGATTTTGGGTTTCCGCACCCTTCTTGGTCTCGCCAGCATCACTGGGAGTTGATTTCTCCCAAAAAACTGCAAGTTCTGCAAATGTCCCTAAGGGTGAGTCTCCGGATAACGCAGACTGCGATAAATTAGGCTTCTCGATAGGCTTTTGGCTCGAGAATGTACGAATTTGAGGTGGCCTGTTTGGATCCAACCTAGGAGGCCGTGCGCCTCTGGGTTTATCATCTCTTGGCTTAAATGAACTGCTACTACGGCTGCTACCTGCACTTCCACCACCACTGCTGCTACCACCACTATTAGACCTTGCAGCAGGGAATCTGCCCGCAGGCCTTTCTGGTGAACGAGGACGGGAAGTCGCGCCTTGAGAGTCGCCTCCCTGATTAGCTTCCACATTTTGGGGTGAAGAATCTGGCCTACGATCAGGCCTTCTGGGGTAATCACGTGCAGGAGTTCGGGAAGATCGACCTGAACCTTGATGATCCGATTCACGATTTGGATTGATCATGGTTAAGGATAATCGGGATTTTTCTTTATCCAAGGCGATGACCCAAACTGTAACAATATCGCCTACGCTGACAGATTCATATGGGCTGCGCACATAACGGGCTGAAATCTGGCTAATATGTACCAAGCCACTTTCTTTGATACCCACATCGACAAAACAGCCGAATTCGACAACATTTTGCACCACGCCTGGAAGTTCTTGACCAAGTTGCAATTCTTCAAAATCCAACTGCCTAACGCGATAAACTGGCCCAAACCGTTTGATCTGTTCCTGAGAAAGAGGGTTGATCAGTTCATCAAGGAAATCTTTTAGGGATGTAACAGAATCGATGCCTGTAGTTGCGATGATATCCTTGAGATTTGCATCAATCGCTTTTTGTAGAAGCTCCTGTTTTTTCTCAGGGGTTTTCCATTCATCCTTGGCGATGCCAAAGGCATCCAGAATTTTCTTTGCCATCTCGTAATCTTCGGGATGAAAATTAGTGGCATCGAAAGGCTCATCACCATCATGAACTTGTAAAAATCCTGCACAAAGCTCGAACTTTTCAGGAGTCAAACCTTGAACTTCAAGAAGTTGGGCGCGATTTTTAAAGGGCCCATTCTTTTTACGATGCTCAACGATTTCTTGGGCAAGCAACTGATTTAATCCTGATAAATGGCGCAAATAACTTGCCTCACATTTATTAAGATCTGCACCGCCAAGATTCACACAAGATTCAAGCACGTTATCAAGAGCTGGGCGAAGATACCTGTGCTGAACTTCAAATTCAACAAGGCCCGAAACAATATGAACAGGGTCAATCTTAATTAATTCGTTAAGCGGATTTTGCAATCTTCTACCAATCGAAACAGCCGCTCTTACGCCGACATCAGAATCAGCAAGTTCTTCTTTACCTAAAATGGAAGATGCGTATTCCGAAGAACCAGCCTCGATTACTGTTGCGAATTTCACTTCCGCTGGTGCTTCAGGAAGGGTTTTGATTGTAGCTTTAGTATCATTTACCAACTTCTGGTACTCAGCTTGTCTTCGTTCTTTTTCAAGCTTCTTTTGAGCTTCAATCTCTTCCTTCTTCTTTGCAGCCTGAGCTTCCAATTCAGCCCTTTTAATGACAGCAATAGCCGCAAGCTCTGCCTTCTTTGCCGCTGCCAGAGCTTCCGGTGTTGGCTCAGGTGCTGCGCCATCGGCAGCCGTAACAGGTGGGACTTCAGCAGGTGAAACTTCAGTGGCAGGTGCTTCAGCAGATACCACAGGTTCAGGAACTACAGGGGCACTAATCTGAACAGGTGCCTCAGCCGCAGGTGCCTCAGCCGCGGGTGCTTCAGAAGATTCTGCAACCGTTTCATCCGTACCGCCTTTTTCACTCGCTTCTTCGGTGGGCAGAATTTCTTTATTATCTTCTTCAAGATGCTTTGGATTTTTAAGCCTGACGATCAATTCATAAAGCAGGGCTTCGGTCGCCTTTGAAGCGTTGCCATTATCCAGCGCAATGGTGCTGATCTGATGTTTGCGAATTAATTCTTCGAGAACTAAAAGGCTAAGCTCTTTCTTTCCCTGAGGTTGATGGGGGAAGATTATTGCATGATCGATAAGCTTGCCTTCTTCGTTAATAACTGCAATTTTACAGCCATTTCGAAAGCCTGGGTCGATTGCAAGAATTTTAATTGCACCTGCAGGATTAGCAACGAGACGGTTGTGATAAAATCGCGCTAGCAGGCTGGCAGCATGTTCGGATGCCCTTTCACCCAAGTCGCGTACGCATTCTCTTTCAAGCACGGGCCTGAGAATTTGATCGACAGCCATGCTCATCGCTTTTTTGATCAGTTCAACATATTTATGGGTATATGCAGGCGCAGGAGCTGCTTTTACTTCAGGGGTGGGTGCCACTTCTGGGGTCGCCCCGACTTCTGGGGCATGATTTGCTTCTATAGATCTATCTTCATTTACAGGTTGTTCGACAAACGAAGACTGAGAAACAGGTTTTTCAACAAGGGCTTCGAGTGCATTTTTCTTGGCTTGTTCGAGATTCCAATCGAATAGCACATTAAGAAACCCGTTTTTCTCACCTTTGCCAATTTGCAGGTATTTTCTTGCTTGAACATTTCGCAATGGCTCGACGTAAGAAAAGAATTCTTTTAATTCTAGGCCATGCTTGTCGCGAACTTTGTTGGTTTTAGAAACTCGCAGGTTGCCAAAATCCCACAAATCATTACGTACAGAGGCACGAACAGCGGGGATTTCACTTAATTTTTCAGCCAGAATTTGGACCACGCCCTCAGTGATTTTTTCGATGGTTTCCAGACCCTTTTCTGGATTGATCATGGTTGGAAGTATTTCGTCGAGGTTGGCAATCAAAGGATCTTCAGTCCAAAGAGCCTCTGCAAAAGGCTCGAGGCCTTTTTCCCGGGCGCCAGCTGCAAGAATGGATTTCCTTGGTTTCAATGGAAGATACACATCTTCAAGGCGTTTAGGAGATTCAATAGCAAGGATTTGCAGACGCAACTCTTCCGTTAATTTGCCCTGCGTTTCCAAAGCTTTGAGAATCATCTCTCGGCGGTCATGAAAAGTTTTTATTTTAAACAGCCTATCGCGAATCGCACGAATGACAGATTCATTCATGCCAGCAGTTTTGGCACGCCTGTATCTTGCGATAAACGAAGGGGATTTCCCTTCAAAGAGGAGGTTAATTGCGCTCTCAACATTATTTTTTCTAAGTTGAAAGTTTTGAGCAATTCTGGAAATTTCGTTAGCCCCGATTGCGCCCAGAGCTATTTGTACCGTCTGCATAGTTTCATTTCATTAAGTAGTTATGGGCAGATAGTGAAAAATCCTGCCCTGCAATAGAGAATGTATCTGTAAATGAAGGATTTTTCCACAAGATTTAAGCATTCGTCAGAATATTTATTCCAAGCTTGACAAGTTGCAAATCACAGGCAATATACATTTGTACATTTATCTTCGTTTTACTGCAGGGAAGCAAACATGCCTCCGGGCTTGCATCATTTGGAATTTTCACCCATCGTTCATCTTGATGTTGATGCGTTCTTCGCTTCCATTGAGCAGCGCGATGACCCTAAATTAAAGGGTATTCCTGTTGCTGTGGGCACTGGCGTGGTTGCCAGTTGCAGTTACGAAGCAAAGCGCGATGGCATTAAAACAGGCATGCGACTTTCCCAAGCTAGGCAACTTTGTAAATCTTTACGGGTTGTTCCCGGGGATCATAGGCGTTACGAAATAGCAGGCAGACAAATTCTGGGAATTTGCAAAGAACATTCCAGCGCAGTTGAAATGGCCTCCTTAGATGATCTTTACATGCAGCTTGCACAAACAGGCCCAACAGAACGCCAACAAATTGCAACCGCATTACGCGAACAAATCTTCCAAGAGGTCGGCCTGAAAGTTTCCATGGGCATGGGAAACAACAAAATGATTGCCAATGTTGCAACCCACCATGCCAAAGAACTTCGCATCTCATCGCAACGAAAAACATCGTCTCGATGGATCCCTGGCACCTCTATTCTTGCTGAAACAAAGCACTTTTCGCCCGTGGTCGCGGTGTTGCCTGGCCATGAAAAAAATTACATCAGCCCTTGGCCCGTCGAAATTCTTCCCACCGTTGGATCTGTGGGCAAAGAAAAATTCATGCGCCTGAATGTTACTCGAGTTGCAGAAGTTGCTGCGCTTCCCCTTGAAGTTCTTTGTGCCATGTTTCAAAAGCGCGGCCCCATTCTTCGCAATTATTCGCTAGGAAACGACTCAAGGCCACTACTGACTTCACGCAACCCAGATTCTATTTCCAGATGCACCAGCTTTAATCCGCCCACCGCAGATCAAGCTTTTCTTGATGCCATGCTTGCACATCTTCTCGAACGAGCCATCTCTTGGATGCGTTTCAACAAACTTGCAACGCGTTGCCTGAAAATTCATCTCCGCTATGGCGATCTTAAAGATGCCCACAACAACTTAAATTTTAAAACGGCTTGCGACTCTGATACGCTTTTGCATCAGGCTGCAAAAGAAAAACTAATCTCATTATTTACACGAAGGCTTCCCCTACGGCTTTTAGGCGTGGAACTTGCGCAACTCGAACCTGCATCTGCATCCAATCTACTTTTCACCGATCCAGAGAAAGAACGCGCAGATAGGCTTGCCAAATGCAAAGAAGACATTCGATCAAGATTCGGTTTCATGGCGGTAACCCTTGGCAGTTCTCTCGTCTTGGCTAAAGACTTAGGCCATGACAGAGATAATTTCAAATTAAGAACTCCGTGCCTGACAAGGTGACCAAATCAGTTTGATTCATTACAATCAGCAAGAGGAGAAAACATCTTGCTGAAAGAATGGGCTGGAAATTCTGGAATAATCGTAGTTAACAAACCCAAGGGCATGTCTTCACGCACAGCGGTGGATCATGTACAGGAATGGTTTGCTGAAAAAATACCCACCGGGCACGCAGGCACCTTGGATCCGCTGGCAACAGGGGTGCTGGTTATTTGTTTAGGCTGGACCACGCGCTTAGTTGAATACATTCAATCGATGAAAAAAGTTTACAAAACAGTGATCATGCTGGGCGCCAATAGTGCAACCGATGATTCCGAAGGTCCGATCGATAAAATCATGGTGAAAAGTGCTCCCACCTTGATAGAAATACAAACTGCCTTAAAGCATTTTGAAGGGGAAATACTGCAAACACCTCCCTCAGTTTCTGCGGCAAGAGTCAACGGAAAAAGATCTTATAGACTTGCTAGAAAAGGGAAACCGGAACTACCCCCTCCCAAAATCGTTGAAGTTTCTTCAATCCAAATCATTAAATATGAATACCCCTTACTTGAATTAGAAATCACCTGTGGAAAAGGAACCTATATTCGCTCAATTGCGCGTGATTTAGGGGCGCTTATAAAAACAGGCGGATATGTATTGGAACTCGAACGAACCTCTATTGGCACATTTTCCATTGCGGATTCTCATTCCATTAATCAGCCACCAACGACTTCAGAAAAAACTATTCTTCCTCAGGAACTTGCTGTTGATAGTATGCAGAAACTTTCGCTCGAAGGTTTAATTTTAAGGTATGTACTCAACGGCACTAAAACCCCGTTCACTTTTCCAGATTCGCATATCTCGACAAACAATATTTATGCAATCATGGATCCTCAAAACAAGTTCCGGGCAATCGTAGAATACAGACCAAATGACGAAGTTCTAAAACCTCTAAAGGTATTCCCCTTTCTTGATCCAAACAATTAATCCGTTTAGCACGATATTATGTATCGCCACAGAGCATAGGTAAGATTAAGATGACGAAACCTTAATTTTTGGAGACAGATTATGACAAATAAAATCCGATTAAAAACTTATGCATTCGCATCAATAAGCCTGCTTGCTGCTGCAATGTTTTTCAACATTCAACTCAGCGCTCAAACCAACCCAGAAGACAAGAACATGAAAGAACAGCCATTACCTTTCGATCCTGAACAATCAATGAAATATTTGAAAGAGATATGTGATATCGGCACAAGAATCAGCGGTTCCGAAGGGATAGTAAAACAAAGGGTCTTGATCAAAAAGCATTTCGAAGCTTTGGGAGCAAAGGTTTTGGAACAAGAATTCAAAGCTATCCAGAAAAGTACAGGAAGGCCCACTCCCATGGTTAACATGGTCATCACTTGGCATCCCACAGTTCGGGAACGAGTGATCCTCTGCTCACATTTTGACACCAGACCATTTGCAGATCAAGAAACCGACCCTAAGAAACGCAAAGGAACATTCATCAGTGCAAATGATGGGGCGTCGGGAGTTGCCCTTTTAATGGAAATGGGCAGGCACATGAAAAAGTTAAACTGCAATATAGGAGTAGATTTCGTATTTTTTGATGGTGAAGAATTTGTATTCGATCCAGATGATGAATACTTTTTCGGTTCGAAACATTTTGCCCGCGAAGCCCGCAAAAACACTCAGACGATTAAATATCGTTCCGCTGTTCTCCTTGATATGGTGGCAGGAAAAGATGCTAAATTCCCCATCGAACAAAACTCTTGGTGGAAAGCTGGCGCAGTTGTCCGCGAAGTTTGGTCCGCCGCCAACGATCTTAAAATCGAATCCTTTAAACTCAACGAATTCAGCCGGGTTGCAGTTGATGATGATCACACAGCTTTAAACAATGGCGGCATTCCTGCAATCGACATCATTGATTTTGATTACAAGCACTGGCACAAGCTTTCAGATACTCCGGAACAATGTTCGGGAGAAACCATGGCAGGTGTTGCAAAAGTGTTAGGTAGCTGGATACAGCGCCAGCGTTAAATTTAATCTTTTATATTCCAGCCATCTACAACAAGGTGCATCATGGAAAACAGTCAGATTCTTGCAGGCGCTGCCATTTGCACCGTTCTTATATGGCTCGGATTTGCCAGTTTTAAATCTCATTTCAATGCTGTTTTATTTTTAACATTTCCAGACCCCACACAAAACTTCATACCTTATCAAATTCGCTTATGCAGGCTGATTGGCGGATTCTTCATGATTCTTTTAGCCCTCATGCTGGTATTTGCTATGATCTACCTTGAAGAACCCGCACAGCATTTAGCCGACCTCCGGGATAACTCGGAAGAATCTAAAACGAAACTTGTCTATACCGCAGAACAACTCAACTTTGCAACCCGTTATGCATTGTTCTGGATAAGCTTTTTAATGGTACTTTTACTTTTAGTATCAACCAGCAGCATTGATGCGATATTTTCTTGGCGATACCAGAAACAATTACGCGAATCAGTTGCAGCACTTAAAACTTTCGGATTAAATAGCAAAAACTCCGCCGATACTGACAACGAAGAAAAACATCCACCTTTTATGGGTAAACAATTCCCCAACGAAAACTAATTGGTAAATAAGAAAACATGGTCGCAACAATTCTTTCTTTTTTCATGCGTTTGCTTTTAAGAATGCGCTACACCATTACCATTCATGGGATTAAGCATTTAAACGAACAAAAAAAAGGGACATTGATTCTACCCAATCACCCAGCATATACCGAACCAATCATTTTGTTTTCCCTACTATTAAAAAATCTAGCGCCCAGACCCTTGGTATATGAAACCTATTATCGAAACCGCTTCATCAAACCTTTCATGCTTTTGTTCAATGCATTGGAAGTACCCGACATGGAAAAGATCAGCCTGTCGGCAAAACAAAAAGCTCAGGAAGCTATTCAAAATCTCGTAGTGGGATTACAGAAAGGCGAAAATTTTATTATCTGGCCATCAGGCAAACTACAAAGAAAAGGAATGGAATCACTGGGCGGAAATTCAGGTATCAGCGATATCTTGAAAATATCTCCGAATGCGAATGTTTTATTAATTCGAACAACGGGTTTATGGGGCAGCAGATTTAGCCATGCGTTTTCAGGCAATCGACCAAACCTTACTTTGGAATTACTGTACAGCGCGCTTCTGCTTGTTTTGAACCTTTTGTTTTTCATGCCCAAAAGAAAAATAACCATTACGATTGAACCACTTGATACCACGAAATTGGCACCCTTCGAAAAGTCTAAAGTAAACCTTCACCTTGAAAATTGGTACAATCTTGATGCCAACGCGACACCTGTTTATCGACCCTACCACTTCTTATTTTCAAGCCAAATAAAAGCCTTTCCTCCACTTGAACTCAATGAAAATAAAACTGCATCCAATATTTACCCCGATCTTTTAAAAAGAGAAGTAATCCAAATCATCAAGGAAAAGTTTCCAGAAGTTATTGCAGACGAAACCACCGATCCAAATTCCGAATTAGATTCTCTAGGCCTTGATAGTATTCAAAGATTAGAACTGTTGATTCATCTAGAACAACATTTCAAATTTAATGGTACCACCGTACCTAACACCGTAGATGAATTATACCTTTTATGTTCAGGAAAATCAAAAACATCCACACCAATCAAAGTGCCCAAGGAATGGGATGAAAGCTTCAGAGTAAAACCTGAAAGTGATATCTTAGGCAACACGGTACTTGATTCATTTATTTTGCGTGTGATGAAATCATCAAACCAAATAGCTCTTATTGATGATACATCAGGCATGCTAACTTACCGAAAATTATTTTTAGCATCTCTGGTGATTTCAAAAATCATTGAAAAGGATCCTGCGAAGCATGTAGGAATTTTACTACCGGCAAGTGCGGGGGGATTCATAGCATATTTTGCCTGCTTAATTGCAAATAAAACACCTGTTTTACTTAATTGGACAACGGGGCCTTCCAATCTGCAACATGCAATAAACTTCCTTGGGATAAAAATAATACTAACTTCACAACGCTTTATTGACCGGGTTGGAATCTCGATTGAAGAGGCTCAATTTGTTTATTTAGAACAAGCCAAAGGCAAAACTAGTTTTTCAACGCTTTTAAATTGCATGATCAAATCTTATTTCCCTAATGGTGTTCTTAAAAAATGCAATCGCACAACTAAAACAGATTCAATTGCCGCAATTCTATTTACAAGCGGTTCAGAAAAACGCCCGAAAGCCGTCCCTTTAACTCATAACAACCTGATTTCAAATCATAAAAGCGGCACACCATTTCTTGAACTTACTTCTCAAGACACCGTGCTATCTTTTCTACCACCCTTTCACAGTTTTGGCCTATCTGTAACAGGCATACTGCCGATATTGCTGGGAATGAGAATTGTTTTCCACCCAGACCCAACCGATGCCTCCTCCTTAGCTGCCAAGCTAAAAGCCTACGGAGTAACTCTCCTTATTGGAACACCTACGTTCTTAACACACATTCTCGATAAAGCATCAAACGAAACATTAGATAAGTTAAGGCTGATCATATCGGGGGCGGAAAAATGCCCTGCAACCGTTTTTGAACTAGCACAAAACGTTGCACCGAATGCCAAATTACTTGAAGGATATGGCATCACCGAATGCTCTCCTGTGGTTGCAGTGAACCCACCGAATTTTCAAAAAAGAGAATCAGTTGGTAAACCGCTTCCAGGGGTAGAGGTTTTAATTCTAGAATTAGAGACCGATCAAATTTTAAAAACAAACGAAACAGGCATGCTTCATGTTTCAGGCCCTACTATTTTTAGCGGGTACCTTGGCGAAGAAGGAACCCCTCCATTTAAGTTTATCAACAATAAAAACTGGTACATCACAGGCGACCTCGTGATGCAGGATGATGATGGTTATTTATTTTTCAAGGGAAGATTAAAACGCTTCATTAAAGTCGGTGGAGAAATGATTTCATTACCAGCTCTGGAAGAAGTATTTTCAGCACTATTTCCACCTGACGAGAACGGCCCCATGGTTGCAATTGAAGGCATTGAAAAAGATAGTCGTAAATATGTCTATTTGTTCAATCGTAATGCCATGGAGGTTTCAGAAGCCAACCGCCTTCTACAAGAAGCGGGATTCCGAGGAATCATGCGCATCGACAAAGTTGTAAAAATAAATGAAATCCCTGTATTAGGAACAGGAAAAACCAATTACCGAAACCTTAGAGAACAAATTGAAAAAGAAATCAAAGGAAGCTAAAACCTAACTTCTTGCAGCTTCAAGTGCATCAGCTAAAGTCATTTTACCATCGTAAAGCGCCTTACCAACAATAGCAGCTTTAACCCCAGCAACTTTCAGATTTTTTATATCAGCGGAAGTTGAAACACCCCCGGATGCAATCACAAGGGAATTAGCTTTCGATGCTAGACGGGCGGTAGTTTCAACATTAGGGCCGGAAAGCATACCGTCTTTTGAAATATCCGTGTAAATAATAGCAGCGAGTGGCCAATCATTTACTTTATCCAAAAATTGTTCAACGGTAATTTGAGAAACCTCAAGCCAGCCAGCCACAGCTATTTTCCCATCCTTGGCATCAATACCAAGAGCAATTTTACCAGGGAAAGCTATAGCCATATTGTAAAGCCATTGGGGATCATGAATAGCTTTTGTACCAATGATTACTCTATCGATGCCCCAACTTAAAGCTTCAGAAACCGTTTTTTCATCACGAATACCACCACCCAATTCACAAGGAACTTTCACTTTATCAAGGATTCCTTTGATTGCCGTGGAATTTTCAATTCGCCCAGTTTTGGCACCATCCAAATCCACCAGATGAAGGTATTGAGCGCCTTGGTTAGCCCAATCCAAAGCCATCTTCCAAGGAAAATCAGAGTAAATAGTTTCCTGAGCGTAATCGCCCTGTTTCAAGCGAACACATTTACCATCACGAAGATCAATTGCGGGAATCACCAGCATAAAGGCCTCATTAAAAAAGGTATATTCTAAGAAAGTTCTGCAAAATGCTTAAGCATTTGCAATCCTACACCCTGACTTTTTTCAGGATGAAACTGAGTTGCAATCCTGCGATCATCACCGACCGCAGCGGCAAATGGTTGGGGATAATTTGCATAAGCAGCAATAACATCAGCATTTTCAGGGACTGCGAAATACGAGTGTACAAAATAGACACCCGCGCTTTTGGGATAACTTTTAAACACCTGTAAATCTTTTTGTAGATCAAGGTGATTCCAACCCATATGTGGAATCTTAAGCCCTTCCACAGGTGAAAACTTTACCACATCCCCTTTATAAAAACCTAAGCCACGATGCTTCCCATCTTCATAACAATTTTCAAAAAGCATTTGGAGTCCAAGACAAATACCAAAAAAGGGTTTATCTGAATTAAGATGATCGAGGATGGGTTTTTCTAACCCTATATCTCTGATTCTGCCGACAGCATCGCGAATCGCTCCCACACCCGGAAGCACAAGCTTGTCTGCATTTTTGATAAGAGCAGGATCTTCAGAAATAACTGCAGCAAACCCTACTTTTTCAAAAGCCTTCTGCACGCTTCGAAGATTACCCATGCCATAATCAACAATAACTATTTTGTTATTTTCCATTTTCTAAATGCACACTTTCATCATGATTACCCTTATCAAAACCAGTTTTTCTCCGAATCCAAGCGCCCAGATCATCTAAATAAGAATAGGTGACAGGGGTTATCAACAAGGTTAGAAGAAGCGATAACGCCTGACCACCCATAATCACCTTTGCAAGACCGGCTCTTGAAGCCGCGCCATGGCCAACGCCAAATGCCATCGGTGCCATTGCAGCAATCAACATAAGAGTGGTCATTAGGATGGGCCGTAGCCTAGTACGATTTGCTTCAAGAATTGCATCCAGACGATTCATTCCAGTTTTCCGAAGCTGATTGGTATAATCAACTTGCAAAATCCCATTCTTTTTAACAATTCCAAAAAGCATGAACAAACCAAACATCGCATAAATATCAAGATTAGTTTGCATCAATATGAGCGCCACAATTGCAAAAGGAACTGTAAGAGGTAGAGCGATCATAATGCTAATTGGGTGCACAAAACTTTCAAATTGAGCAGCAAGAATCATGTACATGAAAAGAAAGCTAAGATTGAAAGCAATAATGAAACTGGAAACCTGTTCTGCAAGCATCTTAGCCTGACCCAAGAATTCGTATTGATAAGTGGGTGGAAGATCAAGGGTTTTCAATTTAGCCTTGATAAGATCAACCGCCTGGCCGGTCGCAATTCCCTCGAGATTTGCAGAGATAACCACCTGCCTTTGCCTGTAAAAGCGCTCAATGCTTGCAGGGCCAAAAGCGCTCTTAATGGTTGCAACATTCCCTAATTCAACAGCACCAATCCCGGGTTTGACTGAAGGTACGGTTAGGCGGGAAATAGTTTCTTTATCATTGCGATACTGCTTATCGGCACGCAGCCAAATATCATACTGTTCATCCTCTTCCTTAAATTTCCCAATGGGTTCACCACCCACTAACACAGTGACCGTGGAATTAAGGGAATCAAGGGAAACACCCAATTCAGAAAGGCGTTCGCGGTCAGGAATTATAACCAGCTCAGGTTTTCGAAACGAAAGACTGGAATCAACATCTACAAAGTAAGGCTGGGTTTTCATCCATGCAATCATCTCGTTGGAGATGGATTTTAGTTTTTCAATATCGGGCCCGCGAACATTTAGATCAATCATCACCTGCTTGAAACCGGTCTCTTGAAAGGCAGAAACATCTTGAACTGCAGCACGCAAATCGGGGTAGTCAGCAACGATATCTCGTGCAAGCTTCATGACATCAAATTGCGAGAATTTCCTTTTTGAAAGGTCTTCTATCCTCACATAAATATTCGCGGTAGAGATATCGCCCTGCCCTTTACCCAGCCTGCTGGTAGTATCGCCTATCACCGTAAAAGTATGAGTTACCCCAGGCAAAGATCGAAATCTTTGCTCAAGTTGGCCCACTTCCAGATCAGACCTTTCAAGGGAATACCCCTCTGGCAAAAGTATGGCGACTTGAAATTCTCCCTGATCATCACGGGGTACAAATTCAAGACCTACAACCGTAAAAAGCCAAGGAGTAACGCATATCAACCCGATGGAAATAAAAACTATGAAGCTTCGATGCGCCATCGAAAACTTAAGAATCACCATGTAAGAAGATTCAATCAAGCGCCATACAATTCCAGATTTGGTGCCATGAATAATATCTTCAAGCCGAAGAAATCTAGAACAAAGCATGGGAGTCATAGTTAAACTGACAAACAAGCTCATAAGGATAGCAAAAGCAATAACGAGGCCAAAACTATTGAAGAAGCGCCCCACCTGCCCTCCCATGAAAACAATGGGAAGAAAAATAACCAAGAGAGATAAAGTAGTTGCAGTAACAGCCATAGCAATTTCGGAAGTTGCCTGACCCGCAGCTTCAAAAGCAGATTTTTTCTTTTCTTCCATATACCTAAAAATATTTTCATGAACAACAACTGCATCATCAATCACAATGCCCACCGCAAGAATCAACCCAAGAATCGTCATGTTATTGAGAGTTAACCCAAGCAAATCCATTAGTGCAAAAGTGCCTGCAATAGATGCGGGAATAGATAATGACGCAATCACAGTAGTGCGCCAATCACGGATAAAAACAAGGATTGTTAAACTAACTAATAAAACAGCCATAGCCCCATGGCGCTTGATTTCTTCGATAGCGCCCCGAATAAATCGCGACTGATCTCTAATGGTTTCGATTCGAATATCGGAGGGGAGGGCCGCCATAAGTTCATCAAGCCTTGCACGAACTCTATCAACAATTTGAACTGTATTTGCGCCTGTTTGCTTTTGCACAAACAAAGTAACTGCGTTGCCTCCCAAAGAAGGATCATCAATTTTATTCTCGCCAAGGCTCCAAAGCCTGCTTAAATTATGGGGTTCTTCGAAAGAATCTTCTACTTGAGCAACATCTTCAATTCTTACAGCTTGACCATTACGGGTGGTAATAATCAACCTGCGAATATCTTGAATAGAAAGCACACGGCCTATGGTGCGCAACGAAAGCTCAAGCTTCCCCTGATCCACCTTGCCGCCAGGAAGTTCTTGATTTTCCTTAAGCAAAGTATTTCGAACCTCAGCAATCGAGATACCTTGATATTTTAAAAGCCTATTAGGATCAACCGTAATTTGAATCGCCCGTTGCCTTCCACCCACAATCGTGACAGACCCCACCCCGGTAAGTGTCTCAAGATTTTCTTTAATCGTTTTCTTGGCAATATGGGTGATTTCTCGCAAATCACGATTCCCTGATATCGCTAAAGAAAGTACTGGTGCAGCACTTATATCGAACCGATCAATGATAGGGGTATCGGTATTTAAAGGTAATTGATTTAAAATGGCTCTAACTTTAGCCTCGATTTCTTCTGCAGCAATCTGGCCATTTTTTTCTACGCGAAATTGAACAACTACCGTTGATATTCCTTCTTTCGTCGTGGAACGCAACTCATCAATTCCCGAAACAGTATTAACTGTTTCTTCGATAAGCTTGGTGATGTTGGTTTCCATTTCTTCAACGCTTGCGCCTCGAAGGGTGGTGGAAATAATCACCACTGGAATATCAACATCAGGAAATAGGTCAACGCCTAGGCGAAAGTAGGAAAAAATCCCAAGTACAATCGGAGCCGCCATAAGCATGGCAGTAAAAACAGGGCGCCTGATACATACATCCCAAAGTGCCATCAGGAATCCTTATTCCCTTCAATTGTTGAAGGTTCTAAAGATCGTATTTTGATCGTTGAGTTTTCCGCAAGGCTGTTTTGTCCAGAAATAACGATCGAATCTCCAACTTTAAGAACCCCAGAAACCTCAACCCAGTTTTCAATCTTATTACCCATGGAAACAGATATGCGTTGCCCAAGCTTAACTTCAACCTGTTTAACTTTATCACCCTCAACCCGAAAAACCTTAGTTACTCCGGCAAAACTAACCACAGATTCCTCAGGAACAGTAAGCACATCAATAGTCTTATCCACCTCAATAGAAACCTTTGCAAAGAAGCCAGGCTTAAGTTCTCGACTAGAATTGACCACTGCTATTTCAAGTTGAAAGGTCCTACTAAACGGGTCAACAGTAGGATAAATGCGGACAACCGATCCGAGAAAAGTTCTACCAGGATAAGCCTCGACACTAATGCTAGCATTCTGCCCAAGCTTTAATTGCGACAATTCTTTTTCAGGCAACGATACCTGAAGCTTTAAAACCCGATCCAAAGTAAGCCGATACAAAGGCTCCATTGGATTTAAATGAACCATTTCCCCTTCACTAACACCTTTACTGTAAACAATAAAAGGGGTTTTCCCACCAAGTGAAGCAATAAAATTACCATAATCCAAGCCACCGGGGTTCTGCACCACTGGAACCGTGATTCTAGTGTCCTTCAACTTTTGCTCAGCAGTAGAAAGAAGTGCCTGCTTATATCTGACAGTAGCCAAGGCTGTGTTAACATCAAGAATTGCATTATCAAGATTAACTTTTGAAACTTTGGATTCTGTTTCAGCTTGCTCCCGATCTTCAACGGAAGAAGCTGTTCCAATTCTTCGCAACCTATCAAGCTTATTAACCGCATTTTTTTCCAAGATCGCAGCTTTAGCAACCATGGGTAAATTAGTAACCACAAATTTATCATCGGGTAAAACAGAGAGCCCGAGTTTAGCCATTTCCAATTCCAATGATTTTTTCGCCTCGTTGACAACAAGTTTCAAATCTGTTTCATCAATCAAAAGCAATGGTTCGCCAGGGTAAACTTCATCGCCAATATCATGAAAAACTTTACATACCCGGCCTTCAACTTTAGGAATAACCGCAATGGTTTCCAGCCCTTTAAAAGAGCCAGTAGTTTTGAGATTTTTAGCAAGAGTTCTGGAAACAACTTTACCAACCAAGACAGGAACCGATGCAACAGGTTTTGCAATGAACCCAGATTTAGCGGAATCGATTTTAAAAAAAAGATCAGGTCGGTAGACTGCCGTTAAAATTAATAACAGTGCCAACCAAGGAAAAATAGAAAAGAATATTTTTAGTAAAGTTCGAAGCATAACTAATCCCAGACTTATAAAACCAAAGATATAATTCTAATATATTTCATTTCAAACAAGAGTGTTAGCCACCAACATGATTCGAGCGCAAATTGTTCAACAATCGAAAAACAAAGCTAATAAATAACAAGGAAATGGAACTAAAAGCAAACAAAATGAGTAAAAGCTGAAATTCAAAGAAAATCGGCTGTAAATGTGGAGAAAGTGATTTCCAGCAGTAGAAAGTAGCTATAGAAGAAATAGCAAGGGATGGACCAAAGGGGAATGCCTGTTCACCTTTACTAAACAATTGAAGAATACCAAAGAAAAAAGCCGGGATCACAGCAAGAAAAAAAGCGACAATAACAAGTTGCCAACCCCAAAAAGCCCCGACCATCATCATAAGATCTGCATCTCCCAATCCCATACCCTCAATACCCCGGCCGAGGCCATAGGTAAAGCGAATTGCCCGAAGTAAAAAAGTACCCGCAAAAATTCCAGCTAAAGAAGTTAAGAAACCATGAAGATAGACATGCGAATCTAGCCAGTCAAAAACCGGAAACCACAAAGGCCAAGCCATAGATCCTTGAGGCATCAAGGGCTTTACAGGCCAATCCTTAGATGACAACAAAAATGTATTTGCAGAATGAATATCATCAGGGAAAGGCCATGCCTGAAAAGTTGAAAAAATCAAACCAAACAAAGTCCCAGTAACAGTAATACCGAGGGGAATTTCCATTTTTTCAAGATCGGTCAAAGATGCAGTTAAAAGAAATGAAAGTACAGTTACATGAGAGACAAAAGTAAACCAGACATTTAAAGGAATCAATCCCTGCGAGATTTGATGAGATTGTACCGTCACGATGTTATAGCTGGGGACATTAAAAATCACATCCAAAAGAAAAACCGAGACGAACATCAAACCCGAAAAAAGCTCGATCAACATATATCTCGCAGAGAAAGTCGATTTACATTTTCTGCAAATACCCCCCAATGCAAGATAGCTAATAATGGGGATATTATCAAACCAGACAATAGGTTTAAAACAACTTGCACAATGAGACCCGGGCCAAAAAACACTTCGTTCAGTATTAAGCCTGAAAACACAAACATTGATAAAACTGCCAACACAGGCGCCCGTAACAAAAACGAAGAAAACCCAGATTAATACGGGAAGAGACATTAAAACTCCAAAGTTTTCATTGCTTTGATATCAACTGCGATTTTTTTCGCTAACTCCGCCGGAGTCTGACTATTAACATTGCAGCAAATTTCGGAACTTTGTTTGTAGATTGTGGTACGAATTTCCAGAATAGCTTTCACCTCAGAAAGAATACTAACTTGAGGATCTTCTTCTGTTTGCTGGGTTAAAGGAGGCCTATTCTTACCTGCAAGCCTATCTTCCCAAATACGATTTGCAAGAATATTTTCATCTGCTTGCAAAAACACAACAACTCCGTTCATCCCCATGATTTTACGGTTCTTTTTACCAAGAATAACACCACCACCAGTTGCAACAACCTGCTTGGAATTAGTAGCAATTTTTTGCAATGTTGCATTTTCCATAACCCTGAATGCTGGCTCACCATCGATCGCAAAAATATCAGCAATATTTCTTCCAACACTCGCTTCAAGAGCTTGATCCGCGTCAACAAATGTCCAGCCTAACTCTTGGGCAAGAAGTTTTCCCACTGTGGATTTCCCACAACCCCTAGCACCAATCAAATAAATATTTTTCTTAAGCATTAGATAGCAACTTCCTGTTTAAATCTTATTCCTTCGCAACTTTTCCAAGACAGTTTTCCTCATCACATCTAAAGGTGCATTAAATGATGTAAAAAGATTGAATTGTGCTGCAGCCTGA